>NZ_CP146287.1:0-300000 GCF_037041345.1 Abiotrophia defectiva ATCC 49176
ATGGAAGAGAAAGAGCTCTTTTGGCAAGAACTCCTAGAATATATACGCCACTATGGTGGTTTAGACGAAAAGACTTTTGAAGCTTTCGTTTCTAGTGCTGACATCATGGAATTAACAGAAAACTCCTTTAAACTGCGCGTTCCCAATAGTCTTATTCGGAACTTCTGGGAACAGGGGAAGCTTAAGAATGTCGTAGTAGATTTTTCCTTATCTACCTTTGGTCGTCAGTACCAAGCCAAATATGTGGTGTCACCTTCTAAGCAGCAAGTAAATACTCCAGTAGTCCAGACGCCAGTTCATATTTCTCCCTTGGAGATGGAACCCAATGAACCGAGTTCATACAGTCGCTCCCAATTAAATCCTAACTATACCTTCTCTAATTTTGTCATCGGGGAGGCCAATAAAATGGCCCATGCAGCAGCCTTGACCGTCTGTGACGCGCCGGGAGAGACTTACAATCCTTACCTGATTTATGGGGGCGTAGGGCTAGGTAAAACCCACCTCATGCAGGCTATTGGGAACGAAATCCTTAGCCGCCAACCGCATGCTAAGATTAAGTATGCCACGACTGAATCCTTTACTAATGACTTTATAACCGCTTTAGAGAAAAATACAATCGAAGAATTCCGCCATATGTACCGGAAGATTGATGTGCTCTTGATTGATGATATTCAGTTTTTAAGTAATAAAAACAAGACGCGCGAAGAATTCTTCCATACCTTTAATGAACTCTATAATCACGGCAAACAGATTGTGATGACCTGTGACCGTCTGCCAAGTTCCTTAAGTGGCTTAGAAGATCGACTGATTAGTCGCTTTGCTTGGGGCTTACAGATTGATATTACGCCACCAGACTTCGAAACGCGGATTGCCATCTTACGTAAGAAAGCAAGTAATGAATTCTCGGCCGATACCCTGCAATATATCGCCAGCCATGTGAATACCAATATTCGGGAACTAGAAGGTGCCTTGACGCGGGTCACAGCCTATGCGACTATCCACAACCGTGAGATTACCACTAATTTAGCGGCCGAAGCCCTATCTAGTCTCCTCAATGGAACTCCAACTATGGGCGATAAGCTATCCATTGATGAGATTGTCACCCAGGTTGGACGCTACTATAATGTCGAAATAGATGAATTAAAGGGTAAGAAACGAACTAAGGAAATCGTTCATCCCCGTCAAGTTGCCATGTATCTCTGTCGTGAATTAACGGATGTCTCCTTCCCTAAAATTGGTGAAGCCTTCGGCAAGCGTAATCACACCACCATTATCCATGCCTATGAGAAAATCAATGACGAATTACAACATAATGCTCGACTCAAACAGGAGCTCAATGAGCTCAAACAAAAACTAGGTCAGTAAGCTTGTTGATAAGTCTAAACACTTGTGGATAATTATGCACAGGGTTTTCCACATGTAAAAATCCCTTTATCTTCCCACTCAAAACAGTCTTCCACAGAATCCACAAGCCTTATGATGAAGAAGACTATATATATTTATCTTATTATATTTATGAATAAAAGGAGTCGACCACCATGCATTTTTCGATTAACCGTGATTACTTCATTAATCAACTCAACCATGTAGCACGGGCTATTCCAGGTAAAGCAGCTATTCCTGTCTTAACTGGGATGAAGTTAGAACTAAAATCAGATCGTCTGATTTTAACTGGTAGTGACGCTAGCATTTCCATTGAAAGTGTCATTGAAACAAGCCAAGAGGCAGCCCAACTTCAAGTTACCACACCAGGTAGTATTGTCTTATCAGCACGCCTCTTCATTGATATTGTGCGAAAGCTACCAACTAATCAGGTAGAGATTGAAGTTCAAGACCACTATAATGTTCAATTAACATCAGGTAAAGCGGTCTTTACTATCCAAGGGGTCGACAGTAGCCAATACCCTGTCTTACCGGAAACAGATGAAGATAAGCCTGTCACCTTACCAGGTCTACTATTTAAGAAGTTAATCAACCAAACTATCTTCTCTGCCTCTAACCAAGAAAACCGTCCAATTTTAACTGGTTTGAATCTTTCTTTCCATGATGGTTACTTGACTGGGGTCGCAACTGATAGTCATCGTTTGAGTAAACGCGATATTCCAATTAAGGATCTCAATCCAAGTCTCAAGGGACTGAATATTACCATTCCTAAAAAAACAGTGATTGAGTTGACTCGTATCTTAGATGACGAAACTAACGTGACTTTCTATGTTATGGCTCAGCAACTAGTTTTCCATTTTGATAATCTAGTCATTTACTCTCGTTTACTAGAGGGAACTTTCCCAGATACTAGCCGCTTAATTCCAACTACTTACAATACAGAATTAACCGTCAACACCCAATCCTTCAGCCAGGCTTTGGAGCGGGCAGCGCTCTTAGTTCATGTGGCTAAGTCTAATGTGGTTCAACTCAAAATGAGTCAAGGCAGTGTGGCGCTTCTAGTACAAGGTATTTCAATTGGTCAGTCTACCGAAGAGTTAAGCTATGATAGCTTGGAAGGGGACGACTTAACAATTGCCTTCAACCCTGATTACATGCGTGATGCTGTTAAATCCTTCGGTGATACCACCATTAAATTAGGCTTTATCTCAGGTGAACGGCCATTATTGCTCCGCGAAGATAAAGTTGAAGAAGGTCATAATGACTTGATCCAACTCTTAACGCCAATCCGTACTCACCACGCTTAAAAATCTAAAACTAAAAAAAAGCGCCTTTTTAGGCGTTTTTTTATTTAGCTAACTATAGGGCTTATTTACCAGAAAAATTGCTTAAATCGAAAAAAAAGAGTATAATTAGAGGGTAAAGGTCTAAAATCAAGATAGGTTAAGGTGATAAAATGGCAAGACAAGAAATAAGCATTGAGTCAGATTTCATTACCCTAGGACAGGTATTGAAAAATGAAGGCATCATTACAACAGGTGGCCAAGCCAAATGGTTTCTGTCAGAAGAAAAGGTCTTGGTGAATCAGGAGCAGGAAACACGCCGAGGGCGTAAGCTCTATCCAGGGGATCAGGTCACCATTCCGGCTTTGGATTTTGATGCCTTGATGGTTGCAGATGAAGCTTAAGACCTTAAAGTTAAGCCATTTTCGTAATTACCAAGGGATTGAGCTTTGCCTAGGACCGGGTTTAACTATTCTGACAGGTGAAAATGCCCAGGGCAAGACTAACCTCTTAGAATCGATTTTTCTCTTGTCCTTGGCTAAAAGTCACCGAACGAATCATGATAGCGAAATGATTGAGTGGGACCAAGAACAGGCGCGGATTGAAGCGGTTATTGAAACCAAGAACTATGAAATTCCCCTGGCTTTAACCTTGACCAAAAAAGGCAAGGTAGCTCAGGTTAATTATTTAGATCAATCGAAGCTTAGCCATTTTGTGGGGCAATTCAATACGGTGCTATTTGCGCCAGAAGATATGCAACTAATCAAGGGGGCACCTAATTTACGGCGTCGTTTCCTAGATATCGAGTTAGGTCAGGCCAATCCCATTTATCTTAATCACCTCTTAACCTACCAGCGTTTGCTTAAACAGCGCAATAGCTACCTCAAGCAGGAGGGACGAGGCAAGAAATTCGATCAAGTCTTCTTTGAAATTTTGACTGAGCAACTATGCCAAGAAGGTGCTCATTTGATTCAATATCGCATGGAATTTCTTGAAAAATTAGGGCAAATCGCTAGTCCTATCCATCAGAATCTATCCAATGGTCGTGACCAGTTACATCTTGAATATGTCAATGGTAGCCAAGTTTATCAGCCTTTAACCTTAGAGGAAAGAATCAAGCAACTCCTCGATCAAGCTAGCACTTATGCCAGTCGTGAGCGTAATCAAGGAACGACCTTGTTTGGGCCTCACCGCGATGATTTTATGACCTATGTAAATGATAAAAAAGCCCAATTCTTCGGATCTCAGGGTCAGCAACGTACCATTGTCTTGAGTTTAAAACTGGCTGAAATTGAGCTTATTAAACAAGCACGAGGCGAATATCCCGTTCTACTCTTAGATGATGTCTTATCAGAGCTAGATGACGATCGCCAACATATTTTGATGTCTTATATTAAAGATAAGGTCCAAACCATCCTGACGACTGCGACGATTAAGGGCCTTAAACTACATCAGTTGCCTCATGCCGAGATTTTCTATATCTCAGCAGGTAACATCAGTAAAGGAGAACACTATGACGGAACAAATGCAAGCACCCCAACAGTATGATGCGGGTCAGATTCAGGTCTTAGAAGGTTTAGAAGCCGTCCGCAAGCGTCCCGGTATGTATATCGGGTCTACCTCGATTGTCGGTTTACACCACTTAGTTTGGGAAATTGTGGATAACTCAATCGACGAAGCCTTGGCTGGTTATTGTGATCATATCGAAGTAACCATTGAAGCCAATAATAGTATTACCGTTCAAGATAATGGGCGGGGGATTCCTGTTGATATTCAACCTCAAACAGGCCGTCCAGCGGTTGAAACAGTCTTTACGGTACTCCATGCTGGTGGTAAATTTGGCGGTGGCGGTTATAAGGTATCGGGGGGTCTCCACGGTGTGGGGGCATCTGTCGTAAACGCCTTGTCTACTGAATTAACCGTTCAAGTTTCGCGTGACGGGAAACTCTATCAACAACGTTACCATCGTGGAGCCGTTGAAGGCGACCTCGAAGTTATCGGTCAAGCTACAGAAACAGGGACCAAGGTCAACTTTTTACCAGACCCTGCTATCTTTACTGAAACAACTGTCTTTGAATATGATCGTTTGAAGAAACGGATTCGCGAGTTAGCCTTTCTTAACAAGGGTTTGCGGATTACCATTGAAGATAAGCGTCTGGATCAAGAAGAAAAAGATAGCTTCCACTATGAAGGTGGGATTAAGAGCTATGTACAACATCTTAATCAACATAAGACGCCAATTTTTGAAGAACCAATTTACATTGAAGGCGAAGTCGATGATATCCAAGTCGAAATTTCCATGCAGTATACGGATAGTTATCATACAACCATTCTGTCCTTTGCCAACAATATTCACACCCATGAGGGTGGGTCTCATGAAGCCGGCTTTAAGACTGGTTTAACGCGGGTTATCAATGATTATGCACGTAAGATGAACTTAATCAAGGAGAATGACGAGAACCTAACAGGTGAAGATGTCCGTGAAGGCTTAACCTTGGTTCTCTCTATTAAACACCCAGATCCTCAATTTGAGGGACAAACTAAGACAAAATTAGGCAACTCCGAAGTACGGGCCATCACAGACCGACTCTTCTCCAATGGGTTTGATGTTTACCTGATGGAAAATCCTAAAGTGGCACGCATTATTGTCGATAAAGGGATTTTAGCGGCTAAGGCTCGTATGGCGGCTAAGCGTGCACGGGAAATGACAAGACGTAAGTCAGTCATGGAAATTAGTAACCTACCTGGTAAATTAGCTGACTGTTCTAGCCGTGAAGCTGAACTCTGCGAATTATTTATCGTCGAGGGGGACTCAGCCGGCGGTTCAGCCAAGCAGGGTCGTTCGCGTATGTACCAAGCCATTTTGCCTATTCGTGGTAAAATCCTTAACGTTGAAAAAGCGTCCATGGATAAAATCCTTAATAACGAAGAAATTCGTTCCCTCTTTACTGCTATGGGGACTGGATTCGGGGGAGAATTCGATGTAGCTAAAGCTCGTTATCATAAGCTTATTCTTATGACCGATGCGGACGTCGATGGGGCTCACATCAGAACCCTACTCCTGACCTTGATTTATCGCTATATGCGTCCACTTTTAGATGCAGGTTATGTTTATATTGCTAAACCACCGCTCTATCAAGTTAAACAAGGTAAGCGTGCTATTTACCTAGATACTGATGCGGAACTCAAGGAGTGGCAAGAAGAAAATCCTAACGCGCGCTACACTATTCAGCGCTATAAGGGTCTTGGGGAAATGAACGAAGACCAATTATGGGAAACAACCATGAATCCAGAAAATCGCCGTATGTTACAGGTGACGGTGGAAGATGCTATTGAAGCGGAAGCCGTCCTGGAAATGTTGATGGGTGACGATGTAGAACCACGGCGGGCCTTTATTGAAGATAATGCTGTCTATGTCGAAAACCTTGATATCTAGCAGGCTGCGACAAGGAGAAAGGAACTAATAGTATGAGTGAAAGCTTTGATCATACACGGCATAATTATGAGGTCGTCAATCTCTCTAACGAGATGCGGACTTCCTTCTTAGATTATGCCATGAGCGTCATTGTTTCTCGGGCCTTGCCTGATGTACGTGACGGACTTAAGCCGGTTCACCGCCGTATTCTCTACGGGATGAATGAAATGGGAGTTACTCCGGATAAACCTTATAAGAAATCGGCTCGTATCGTCGGGGACGTTATGGGTAAATATCACCCACACGGGGACTCGGCGATTTATGAAGCCATGGTCCGGATGGCCCAACCTTTTAGTTATCGGGAACTACTAGTCGATGGCCATGGTAACTTTGGTTCTGTCGATGGCGACGGGGCAGCGGCAATGCGGTATACTGAGGCGCGTATGTCTAAGATTGCCATGGAAATGCTCAAGGATATCAATAAGGATACCGTTGATTTCAAGGACAACTATTCTCAAGAAGAAAAAGAACCTGTAACCCTCCCCTCTCGTTTCCCTAACGTCTTAGTCAACGGGGCAGCCGGGATTGCGGTCGGGATGGCAACTAATATTCCGCCTCATAACTTAGGTGAAACCATTGATGCCCTCAGTCTCTTGATGAAAAATCCAGAGGTGTCAGTTAATGAGCTGATGGAAGCTTTACCTGGTCCTGACTTCCCAACAGGTGGGATTGTCATGGGTAAATCAGGTATCCGAAAGGCCTATCAAACTGGTAAAGGCAAGATTATTGTTCGAAGCCGCGTCGAAATCGAGCAAATGGCCCATGACAAGGAACGAATTGTTGTGACCGAGATTCCCTATGGGGTCAACAAGGCTAAGTTAGTAGAGCGGATTGCCGAATTAGCTCGGGAGAAGAAAATTGAAGGGATTACCTATGTGGCCGATGAATCTGGTCGTGAAGGTATGCGGATTGTTGTAGAAGTACGACGCGACACCAGTGCCAATGTCGTGCTCAACAATCTCTATAAATACACTGCCCTTCAAGTTACGTTTGGCTTCAATATGTTAGCCATTGACAAAGGTGTTCCAAAGATTATGAGCCTCAAGGAAATCTTGACCAAGTATTTGGAGTACCAAATCGAAGTTATTCGTCGTCGGACTGAGTTTGAAAAACGCAAAGCCGAAGACCGGGCTCACATCTTAGAAGGTTTGCGTAAGGCGTTAGACTTCATTGATGAGATTATTGCCATTATTCGTGGCTCTCACGATACAGAAGTGGCCAAGGCTCAGTTAATTGAACGTTTTGAATTCTCGCCAATTCAGGCCCAAGCAATCCTAGACATGCGTCTAGCTCGCTTGACTGGTTTGGAACGTGAGAAGATTGAAGCAGAATATAACGATTTGATGGAATTAATTCGTCGCTTAACTGAAATTTTGAGTTCAGAGGCCAACATTATGGCTATTATTGAAGACGAATTGGCAGATATCAAGAATCGCTTTCCAGGTGAGCGTCGGACGGAATTGCGTGTTGGCGAATTAACCAGCATCGAAGATGAAGACTTGATTGAGGAAGAAGATGTCTTGATTGCTTTGACCTCTAATGGTTACATCAAACGTATGACCCAGGATGAATTCCAAGTCCAAAACCGTGGTGGCCGTGGGGTCAAAGGTATGGGTATGAGTGATAATGATAATATCCAGACCCTTGTTTCTTGCTCGACTCACGACAGCCTACTCTTCTTCACTAATAAAGGGAAAGTCTACCAAAGTAAAGGTTATGATATTCCTGAATATGGTCGGACTGCCAAGGGGATTCCAGTGGTCAACCTCCTCAATATCGAGAAGGAAGAATACGTTAAGGAAATCATTGCCCTTCATCCAAGTGAAGAAGATCAATACCTCTTCTTTGTAACCAAGAATGGGATTGTGAAGCGTTCTGACGTTAACGCCTACGCCAACATCCGCAATAATGGCTTGATTGCTCTCAACATGCGCGAAGACGATGAATTAATCAACGTCTTAGTCACAAACGGTCAGCAAAACATTATTATCGGTAGCCACAATGGTTATGCTATGACTTTCGCAGAAACAGATGCCCGTATCATGGGCCGGACAGCGACTGGTGTACGTGGGATGAAACTGCGTGAGGGTGACTATGTTGTTGGGGCGGCCGTCTTAAACCCTGAATCTAATGTCTTAGTTGTAACCGAGCGTGGTTATGGTAAGCAAACCCCAGCTAGCGAGTATGCTGTTAAGAACCGAGGCGGTAAAGGGATTAAGACCTCTAATATTTCTGCTAAATCTGGTCAGCTTGCTGGTATCGTAGCGACTGAAGGCGATGAGGACCTCATGGTCATGACAGATCAAGGGGTTGTAATCCGCTTCAATATTGCTAGCATCTCTGTCACTTCACGCGCTACCCTTGGGGTCAAAATGATTCGTCTAGATGATGGAGCTAAGGTAAGTTCTATTACCAAGATCATGAAGACAGGTGAAGAAACTCAAGAACTGGCTGAAACGGAAGTAGATACCGAAGAAGCCAAGGATGACTCGGATTCTGAAGAAGAATAAGAAGTTCAATCAAGAAGTTGGGTCCCTTTATTGGGAGCCAACTTCTTTTGTTGTCTTAGCATAATTTGACATGATAGTTAAGAAGGGATAAGATTAAGACTTAGAGAAAGGTTTTGAGAGAGGGGGATTATCCCATGAAAACTTGGCAACAAGTCTGGACTCTGGTTGGAGTAAAATTTAAGCAGAGTTTTGCGTCTGTCAAAATATCACCTATGATATATATAACGATTTTATATCCAGTAATAATGAATTTTATTCTTCCAAACGATGTGAGTTCTATAGAACGACAAGGCTTTGTTATGATTATGTTTTTTTCCTTTTTAGGTAGCGTGTCTCCTATTACGCTTGCTATGTTGAATTTAACTGAGGATAAGGAGCATAAAACTTTACGTATTTTATTAGATAGTCATGTTAGGCCTTGGGTTTATTTACTGTCCCTAGTAATTATGACACAGATTACTATGTGGGTGACAGTAATGATAAGCTTGCCTTTAATGAACCTAGATTATCAGTATTTAGGCTCTATTTTTGGCATGATTTTCCATTTTGGTATGTGCTTTCTAATTTCTAGTATCTTGGGATTGATTTTTGGTTTAATCTTTGATCGGTCTGCAACAGCAAATGCTGCAAGTATAGTCCCCATGTTAGCCATAGCCTTTATTCCTTTATTTAGTAGAATGAATGACCATTTAGCAGGATTGATGCCTTATTTTTATACTGGACGTGCCAATGCCTGGTTACTTCATTTAGATTATGGTGGTTTGGGGATAGATTTGTTGGTTTATGGCGTGTGGCTACTAGCTAGTCTGATTGTTTTGACAATTTCTTATCGACAAAAACGGAATCGACTCTATCTATAAAAGGAGGATGAGGCCATGAAGTTATGTGAATGGCAAGATGTGATGAAGCAGTCGCAGAATGGCATGTTACTCAAGGATTTGAATTTTAGTATTGAAGCAAGGCAGCATCTAGGAATTAAGTTCACGCAAGATGAACGGCAAATATTCTATGAGCTTTTGGTGGAGCGTGAGCGACCAACTAGTGGTCAAATCAACCGTAGTTTTAAGTCGATGGCAAGCTGTCGTTTAGATGATGGAGTCTATGAAGGTCAGACAGTTAAAGTAGCTGTCACTCTTTTTAGTCGTTTGACTGGCTATGCTGGCAGCTTATCTGAGCTCTATGAGGCCTTCGCCTTATCGGATTTAGTAAATTATCGTATCAAGGATTTGACGTCTGATCAGCGTCATCGCTTGCAGTTGCTACGAGCTACTCTTAAGCAACCAGATTTGCTCTACCTAGAAAGCCCCATTTCGCTATTAAGTCATGACGGTGTAGGTCTATATCTTAAGGCTTTGGATTATATCAAGTCTCTCTCCCTAACCCTCTTGATTACGGCTACCTCGCTAGAAGAATTAGTTCTCCTTAATATCGTGACCTATCGTTACCAGGTTCAAAATGGATTAGAATTGGTAGATGTCTCAGAGGAAGAATCGGATTCAGAAGGTAAGGAAGCAGAAGAATTAACGGCGACTGAGCTCAACCGCGTCTTTAAGGTTGCCTGCAAACTTAGTGATAAGACTGTTTACTTTAATCCAAATGAAATAGATTATATTGAAAGCATTAATAGCGTATCGACTGTTCAAGTTAATGGTGATTCTTATCCGACTGCCATGACCTTGTCTGACTTAGAAGATAAGTTGAAGCACTTTGGCTTCTTCAGATGTCATCGATCTTACCTGGTTAATCTCCAGCGAATTAACGAATTGGTGTCCTATTCTAAGAATTCTTATACTTTGATTCTCAAGAAGCCTAAAGAAACACTCTTACCTCTGTCGCGTAGTCGATTGGACTCTTTGCGACAATTAATTGAATTATAGCCATTTATGAGGTACCACTCAGCCCGTTTTTTCCACACTTGGGCCGAGTGGGCCTCTTTTTGACTTTTTGGCCGTACGTTTGGGCGATTTTTTACGTCAAAAGTCAAAAGTCGGTGTAGACTATAGTCATCAAAGCAAATACCAGAAGGAGGCAGTCACATGTCACACACATCTGTTATCGAGGTACGCGACCTCGTCAAACAATTTAAAAATCAAACCGCGCTCAATCATTTAGATTTTTCAGTTGAATCTGGAGAAATTTTTGGATTTTTAGGACCATCAGGTGCAGGTAAAACAACCACCATTAAAATCTTAACTGGTCAACTACTCGCTAGCTCAGGTGAAACTAAATTATTAGGAATAGCAACTGATGCTCTGACTCAAGATATCTATCAGGAAGTCGGAATCGTCACGGATAACTCAGGTCTCTACGAAAATGTTTCTGTCTATCATAATATGAAGTTTTTCGCCGATCTACTTAAGGTTGATAAGAAGCGGATTGACTTCTTACTTGAACGCGTTGGATTGGCTCAAGATAAGAAGAAACTTGCCCGCCGTTTATCGAAAGGGATGCGTCAGCGTCTAGTATTGGCCCGTGCCCTTCTCCATTCGCCTAAGGTGCTCTTCCTAGATGAACCAACTTCCGGTTTGGATCCAGCAACTGCTCAAGCCATTCATAAGTTACTGAAGGAAGTGCAAGCTGAAGGGACCACCATCTTCCTCACAACACATAATATGGAAGAAGCGACTAAACTCTGTGATCGAGTGGCTCTCCTCAATGATGGGAAGATTGTTTCGCTCGATACGCCAAGAAATACTTGCTTAAACTTTAAGCGAGAACGCAAGTTAGAAGTAGGCTTAAAAGACAAGAGTCAGGTAGTTATTAATCAGGATCCGGCAGGGATTGCGCAACTGAATGAATGGTTAAGCCAAGACTTAGTCGAAACCATCCATTCCAATGAACCAACGTTAGAAGAAGTATTTATTGCTAAGACAGGGAGAGAATTACTATGATGAACTTACACAAAATCTGGACTATTTCAAAATTCAAAATTTACCAAATCGTTGTTAATATGCAGATTTTACCTATTTTGTTAATGGGTATGATTATGCCGGTTGCTATGAATTTTATCTTACCTCGAACGGATGAATTTGCTCAAGGAAATGTACGTAGTATCATGATTATTTCCATGGGTTTCATCTTTATCGCAGGGATGGGAAGTGCCATGACTGGCATGATGAGCTTAGTTGAGGAAAAGGAAAAGAAAACCTTGCGGGTCTTGATGACTTCAACGGTAACCAGCTTAGAATTTCTCATTGCTACCCTACTGCCAACGGTTGTTCTCTTAATGTTACTCAGCTACCTCTTGATTCCTTTATCAGGTATGAGCTTTACTGATTTATCTCTTCTTAAGTATGGGATTGTCAGCCTATCAACCATTGTTTCTGGATCTATTATTGGCTTTATTTCAGGAATTTTCGCTAAAAATTCATCTGAGGCTACAGCCTACAGTATTTTCCCTTTGATGATTTTAATCTTAGTTCCTTTCTATTCCATGTTTAGTGAACCTTTGGCTAAGGTTGCGCCCTATCTATACACTAACTTCTTCTTCAGTTGGGCGCGTAACTTTGCTGATGCTAGCTTGCCTCTGAGAGAAGTCTTAGTAGCTTTAGCTTGGTTATTAGGTCTTAGTTTGGTTTTCGTTCTACTCTATCGTCACAATGGATTAGAAAAAGAATAGGGGGAAACTCTTATGTCATGTACTCGTCCTAATCGGCTAATCAATATGGTTTTACTTGTTGTCCTTCTCTTAAGTCTTTTGATAGAAGTCACGATAGGATCAAGCACCAGCCTTTGGTTGTCCATTTTAGGAAATCCATACTTGCAGCGTGCCATCGCCATGGCCATCATTGGGAACTTTTGCTATAAGTTGTGTCGTCAGGAATGCTAAGTAACTCCATCCCCCTTTTTGGGGGATATTTTTGTTAATAGACTTATGGGAGATTCTTCTGATTATTGCTTGCAATTCTTGCTAGGCTCGCGTATAATTAATAGATGTGAGTATGTGACTATTTCCATACTCTCCTTGCTCTTTATGAGCCAATAGTCCAAAAGGAGGTGCAGTCAATGAGTCAAGCAACTAAATACGAAATCTTGTACATCATCCGTCCTGATTTAACAGATGATGCTAAGAAAGAATTGGTCGAGCGTTTCGATTCAATCTTAACTGAGAACGGTACTGAAGTTGTTGAATCGAAAGACTGGGCGAAAAAACGTTTTGCTTACGAAATCAACGACTACAAAGAAGGTATTTACCATATCGTGAATGTTGTCGCTGAAAACGCACAAGGCATTAACGAATTCGACCGTCTTGCGAAAATCAACCGTGATATCTTACGTCACATGATCGTCAAAGTCGAAGCTTAATTGTTTCACGTGAAACATCTTGAGGGAGGAACCAACATGAATACTGTACAATTAGTCGGACGTTTAACCCGTGATGTTGAATTACGTTTTACCTCATCTGGCACTGCAGTCGGTTCTTTTACCATTGCGGTTAACCGTAATTTTACTAACCAACAAGGTGAACGTGAAGCGGACTTCATTTCGTGTGTGATTTGGCGGAAGGCAGCTGAAAACTTAGCTAACTTCACGCGTAAAGGCTCCTTGATTGCTATTGATGGACGTCTTCAAACACGTTCATATGATAATCAACAAGGCCAACGAGTATATGTAACCGAAGTGGTTGTTAACAACTTCGATTTGCTAGAATCTCGTTCTGTGACTGAACAACGCCCTGTCTCTAGTCCAAACACTGATCACCAAGCAGGTGTTTATGGTGCAGGTGGTGGAGGCGGATACCAATCACAGCCACAAATGAATCAAAATAACTATAATCAATCATTTTCTTCATCAAGCACTTCTCCATTCATGGATGAAGGTCACCCAATTGATATTTCTGAAGATGATTTACCATTCTAAGAATTAATAAGGAGTATGACATATGGCTGAACAACAACAACGCCGTGGCGGCCGTCGCCGTCGTAGAAAAGTATGTTTCTTCTGCGCAAACCATATCGATCATCCTGACTACAAAGACGTAGATTTACTCAAACGTTTCATTTCTGAAAAAGGGAAAATCTTACCACGTCGTGTAACTGGGACTTGCGCGAAGCACCAACGTGCTTTAACCGTTGCTATTAAACGTGCACGGATTATGGGTCTTTTACCATTTACTGTACAAGACTAATTTTACTGACTAGAACTTCGGTTCTAGTCTTTTTTGTTTCACGTGAAACATTCCTCGCCAACTAGAGAAACTAGAATAAATGTGGTAAAATAGAGGAGAATAAAACTACTAGGAGGTGGACAGTGAAAAAAGATAGAATAAGGCAGTTTATAAAACTGTTGGACCGCTCTTCAATGAAGTGGCCAGTATTGTTTTTTACCGTCTTTTATCTCTCTATTATTCTAGCAACGCTTGCTTATATGCCCTGGATAGCACTTCTGATGCTAGTGTTAATGTTCTTATTTATACTGATTGGATTTAATCATTTTGAAGGTTACATGCAATATTTAGAACAGCAGTACTCTAGTGTGGCACCAACCTTGCACTTAGCGCAAGAAGATGCCTTGTATCGTGCTCCTATTGCGGTGCTTATCTACAATAATAAGCACGAGGTAGCCTGGGTTAACCCAGAGTTTCAGCATCATTATGGGAATCTACAACTTCTGGGACAGCCACTTGCTAAGTTACATCCAGGTTTAGGAGAAATTATAAACCAAAAAAATCCAGAAAAACAATGGCAAACTATTGAGATAAATCAAAAGTATTACCGTTATCTACATCAACCGTCCTATCAGGCGATTTACTTTATTGATCAAACGCCTGAACATAAGATGGTAGCTCAAAGAGCGTATGATCGTATAGTCTTTGGCTACTTGCTTATTGACGAATACGATGAATTAGTACAGTCCATGGATGACAGTGAGACTTCGCTCTTTGATGCTAAACTATTAAATGGTTTGCGAGAATGGGCTAATCAATTCAACCTTTATCTCAAACGTTTAGAAGATGATCGGTTTTTAATATTAGCTAATCAAGCAGCCCTAGATGTGTTGGAGAAGGATAAATTCAAAACGCTAGAAAGCATAAAAGAAACAGAAGCTAAACAGTCGATCCCTGTATCGATAAGTGTAGGACTTGCATACTCAGAGGACACCTATTATGGGCTTGATGAACTAGCCAATCAAGCTCAACTTAATGTAGAGTTAGCTTTAGCGCGTGGGGGTGATCAGACTGTAGTTCGCTCACACAACGGTCAAGCCCGTTTTTATGGTGGTAAGTTGAACGTTAACCAAAAACGCTCAATTACACGTTCTAAATTGGTTTATCAGGCCCTGCTGACCTCTGTCGAACAAGCCAACCGTGTGATTATTGCGGGCCATAAATATCCTGATATGGATGCTGTTGCGTCAGCCTTAGGAATTCATAAAATTGTAAGCCAACAGGGTAAATTTGCTAGAATTATCCTTGATCGCCAGGAGTTATCTGATGATGTGGCTCAGCTTCTTGAATTTCCTGCAATCAAGAATGAGGCCTCCAATCTATTCATTAGTTTAGAGGAAGCTCAAGAGATTGTTGATAATCGTACTCTCGTTGTCATGGTGGATCACCACAGACCTAGCTTATCTGCTGCTGGACCACTAGTGAATGAGCATGAGGTGGTCATCATTGATCATCACCGCCGAAGTGAAGATTTCCCTACTAAGCCAGTCCTAACCTTCATTGAGCCTTATGCCTCATCAACGTCAGAATTAGTTACGGAATTCTTCATCTATATGCGGAACAGTCACGAGACACTGAACAAAACAGAGGCAACAGCTCTCTTAGCTGGTATTATTGTGGACACTAATAACTTTGCCAGTCGCACAGGGTCGAGAACTTTTGATGCAGCAAGTTATCTTAAGTCTCGTGGTGCTAATGAACACTTAATTCAGCAGCTGCTTAAGGAAGATCTTAAGCGATTGTTAGAGCGTAACGAGATTATAGCTCAAGCACATTATATCGGCGAAGATATTATTGTGGCTAAGGCTCAAGAGGGAAAAGTTTATGACAATGTGACAGCCTCTCAAGCAGCGGATGTCATGCTAACACTTAAAAAAGTAGAAGCTTCTTTTGTTATATTTGAGCGCCCTGATCAAACAATCGGGATCAGTGCCCGTTCCATGGGTGGGCTTAATGTCCAGACCTTGATGGAAGAAATGGGTGGGGGTGGTCATTTGACTACTGCTGCAACTCAAATAAAGGAATCAAGTCTTGATCAAGTCTATCAAGACTTAGTAGAGACCATTCAACGTAATAAGGAGGAAAGTTGATGAAAGTAATCTTACTACAAGACGTAAAAAAACAAGGAAAAAAGGGTCAATTGATTGAAGTATCGGAGGGCTATGGCCGTAACTTCTTAATCAAGAATGGCTTAGCTAAACTTGCTGATAATGCTGCAGTTAATCAATTAAATGCTGAAAATAAAGCTAAGGCACGCTTAGAGGCTGAAGAATTGGCTCAAGCAAAAGACCTTAAAGAAAAACTCGAAGATGAAAAAACTGTGATTGTAATTAAAGCAAAGTCAGGCGCAGATGGTCGTCTCTTTGGGACCATCCCATCGAAACAAATCGCTGAAGAACTTAAAAAACAGTATAACCTCAGTATTGATAAACGCAAGATTCAGCTAGAACAAAACTTAGCTTCCTTAGGCTACCACCATGTAGCAGCTAAGTTACATCATGACGTGACCGCCAAACTTAACGTTCATGTTGTAGAAGGCTAAGTTTACATCTTAAAGGGACTGACTAGGTCAGTCCCTTTATTGTTTCACGTGAAACATTCGACCTAATTAGAGACAAAAATGGGCAGCTATCAGTTGCTATTTTTTCGGATATACGGTAAAGTAAATAGTGGTTGTGAAACTTTTTTGTTTCACGGATTATTCACAAGAAAGAAGGCTCTCATCCATGAATCCAGAGACATTTATTGCCCAATGCGCCGCACATGGACTAGTGCTGAATGACCAGCAAATTGCCCAATTTGAGCGCTATTTTCAACTCTTGGTTGAGTGGAATGAGAAAATGAATTTAACGGCCATTACCCAACGTGAAGAAGTCTACCTCAAGCATTTTTATGACTGCTTAATGGCTCTATGGAATATGCCCTTGGATAATTACGCCCTTCAACTCTGTGATGTTGGGGCTGGCGCAGGATTTCCAAGTATCCCATTAAAAATCGCTCATCCGGAATTGCAAGTGACGATCGTCGACTCACTCCAGAAGCGTCTAACCTTCATTGAACATTTGGCTCAAGAACTTGACTTAGAAGGGGTATCCTGTGTCCATGGACGTGCTGAAGATGTAGGACAAAATCCTGTCTATCGAGGTCAGTTTGACTTAGTAACAGCTCGGGCGGTCGCAAGCCTTAATGTTCTAGCAGAATACTGCCTTCCTTTAGTTAAGATTGGAGGCCAGTTCTTGGCATTGAAAGCACAGAAGTCAGACCAGGAGCTAGAAGAAGCAGGGGCAGCCATTCGTGTTCTAGGTGCCAAGCTAATCAAGGTAACGGAAGACCAGTTGCCATTTGAGTCAGCAGACCGCCGTTATATTCTGATTCAAAAAACAAAAGAGACGCCTAATAAGTATCCGCGTAAGGCAGGTAAACCTGCGAAGAATCCAATAAAAGCCTAGGAGGTAAGCTATGGGAAGAATGATTGCAATCGGAAATCAGAAGGGTGGCGTTGGTAAAACAACGACTACCGTCAACTTGGGAGCTGCCCTGGCTTTCCAAGGCAAGAAAGTCCTGATTATTGATATGGACTCACAGGGGAATGCAACCAGTGGTTTAGGGATTGAACGGGCTGACGTTAAGCAAAGCGTCTACGAAGTCCTAGTCGATCAAATTGAAGCAGCGGGAGCTATCTTGCCTACTTCTCGCGAGAATCTCTGGATTTTACCATCTACCCTACAATTAGCAGGGGCGGAAATTGAACTTGCAACAGCAGACCACCGCGAATCAAGATTAAAACAGGCTATTGAACCTATCAAGGCTGACTACGATTATATTTTAGTAGATTGTCCACCATCACTCGGCCAGTTATCGCTCAATGCATTTACAGCGAGTGATACCATCTTGATTCCAGTACAGTGCGAATACTATGCCTTAGAAGGTTTGAGCCAACTCTTGAACACTATTCGCTTGGTTCAACGTACCTATAATAAGAACTTTCGGATTGAAGGCGTACTCTTGACCATGTTGGATGCTCGAACCAATTTGGGTTATGAAGTGGTTGAAGAAGTGCGTAAATATTTCCAAGAAAAAGTCTATCAGACAATCATTACACGTAATGTCCGACTCTCTGAAGCGCCATCCTATGGTCAGTCAGTCATTGACTATGATCCAAAATCTCGTGGAGCTGAAATGTATATGGACTTAGCCAAGGAGGTGGCTGCAAATGGCTAATAAACCAAAACCTAAGCAAAAACGAAGTGGTTTGGGTCGGGGCATGGATGCCTTATTTACCCCTTTAGAAGAAACGCCATCTGAGTTTGAACAAGTTGAAGAAATCAGCTTAGAGGCTATTCGTCCTAATCCACATCAACCGCGTAAACATTTTAATGAAGAGGCCCTCAATGAATTGGCCGACTCCATTCGGAATAATGGCGTCTTCCAACCTATCATCGTCCGTAAGTCAGCCATCAAAGGCTATGAACTAGTAGCCGGCGAACGTCGGGTTAGAGCTAGTCGTCTAGCGGGGCTCACCACCATTCCGGCCATTGTCCGTCAACTTGATGAACGGGTTATGATTGAGATTGCCGTTTTGGAAAACTTGCAACGGGAGGACTTGAGTCCACTGGAAGAGGCGGAAGCCTACGACATGCTCATGAACAAGTTGAATTTGACCCAGGCAGAAGTCGCTGAACGTATGGGGAAGAGCCGGCCTTATATTGCCAATTATCTACGACTCTTAACTTTACCAGATGAAGTGAAGAAATTGGTTCAAAAAGAAGCACTATCTATGGGCCAAGCAAGAACCCTGCTGTCACTTAAGGATAAGAAGCAGTTGGTGACCCTAGCACAACGTGTCATCAAGGAACAACTAACAGTCCGTCAGTTAGAAGACTTGGTACAACAACTCAATGAGAAGTCCCAAGCCAAACAAATCAAAAAGACCAAGAAAGCAGACAAAAAGCCATCTTATATCTTAGCTTGCGAGCAAAAACTGCAAGAACGTTTTGGCACCATGGCCTTGATTCAACAGCGGGGTGACAAGGGTAAGATTGAGATTGAATATATGGATGAATCTGACCTCATGCGTATCCTAGATTTGCTACAAATTCAAGCCTAGGAGGGAACTATATGCAAAAAGACTATGATCTTCATGACATTATCGAGATGAAAAAGCCTCATGCATGCCAAACTAACCGTTGGCAGATTATCCGTATGGGCATGGACATCCGAATCAAATGCTGTCACTGCGGACATATTGTGACCTTAACCCGGCGTGACTTTGAAAAACGACTTAAGAAAATCAAAGAAAAAGCGCCCGAAAAAATCTAGCTAAAGAAAGAGTGAATGACATTGGCATTAACAGCCGGTATTGTAGGTCTTCCTAACGTTGGGAAATCTACCCTATTTAATGCAATTACAAAAGCAGGTGTCGAAGCGGCTAATTATCCCTTCGCTACCATCGATCCAAACGTCGGGATTGTTGAAGTTCCTGATCAACGACTGATTGAAATTACCAAACTAGTTAAACCTAAAAAGACGGTGCCAACTGCAATCGAGTTTACCGATATTGCCGGGATTGTAAAAGGTGCAAGCCGTGGTGAGGGGCTGGGTAACAAGTTCTTAAGCCATATTCGCCAAGTTGACGCCATTTGTCACGTGGTCCGTTGTTTTGCCGATGGCAATATTACGCACGTTTCAGGTAAGGTAGACCCACTTTCAGATATTGAGACTATTAACCTAGAATTAATTCTGGCCGATTTGGAAACCATCGATAAGCGTATTGGACGTGTAGCCAAACTAGCTAAATCTAAAGATAAAGATGCAGTAGCGGAATTAGAGGTTCTAGAAAAGTTAAAAGCTGCGCTAGAAGACAATCAACTGGCTAACTCTGTTGACTTCTACGATGAACAACTACCTTATGTACGCAACCTCTTCCTCTTGACACGCAAAAAGATGCTTTACGTTGCCAATATTGGTGAAGATGAAGTGGTGGATCCTTCGGATAACCCATATTTAGCTCAGGTGCGCGAGCTAGCGGCTAGCCAAGGTGCAGATGTCGTACCAATTTGTGCGCGTTTGGAAGAAGAAATTGCTGAATTGGATGATGAAGAGAAGGCTGTCTTCTTGGAAGACTTCGGTTTGCAAGAATCTGGTTTGGACCGTCTTATCCAACATGTCTATAGCCTCTTAGGACTAGCCACTTACTTTACGGCTGGGGAACAAGAAGTTCGAGCTTGGACCTTCAAACAAGGTATGAAGGCGCCACAAGCAGCTGGGATTATTCACTCTGACTTTGAACGTGGCTTTATCCGAGCTGAGACGGTTTCTTATCAAGATTTAGTCACTTACCAAAGTATGCAGGCCGCCAAAGAAGCAGGTCGTGTACGTTCAGAAGGTAAAGAATACGTTGTACAAGACGGCGACATTATGCTGTTCCGCTTTAACGTATAGCCTATAGGAGGAAAAATCATGACTGAAGAAATTAAACAAACAGAGCAAGTAGAGACGGAAGCAGAGGTTGCAGTTGAGGAGGCTTCTGCCAGCTTAACAGAGTCAGAAATTTTTGGCCGTTTAACCAAACGCAACCAACAATATATGTTGACCCTGGATAGAAACTTAGCAGCTGCTAATCTAACCGAGTCTATTCGACAACAAATCTACCAAGAAATGTGCGAAACCTTGGAAGAGGGTCAACAGACCGGGCAGACTGCCCGTCAATTATATGGCACGCCGACTGAATGTACGGCTGTTATCTTAGAACAGCGGTTTCCTAGCGATGAAGAAGGCGAGCGCTCAGCCGATTGGAAGATTGCCCTCGATGGTGGCTTACTATTAGGATCTGTCTTTACTTTGATTACGGGCTTCTCACTTATGCGACAAGGGCAAAATAGTGAAGCAACCATTAACAATATGGGCTTAATCACCTTAATCGTTAACTACTTAGTGGCAGGGATTGCCATGCTGATTGTGTCCAAGGTGCTACCAGACATGGATGCGCCTAAAGGCAAGCGCGGCTACTTTAAATACTTCTCTGTGTCTTCTCTGGCTATGCTAGGGTGGATTGTTGCTGTCAGCATCTCGAGCGTCATCTTCCCAACGGCTATCAATCCAGTCTTTCCATATGATATCTACTTCATTATAGGGGGCTTGACCTTCCTCTTGCGCTTCTATCTCAAAAAGCGGTGGAATATCAAGGGTGGCCTTTTCTAACAAAATTGAAAGACCGATTCAGTCGTAAACTGAGTCGGTTTTTTAGTATGCAAGATCTAGGAGATTAAAGTAAAGCAACAAGATTAGAATTTAAAAAGAATGAGCCTTTAGGCTTGCTCCTAAGGGGCGAAAGTGGTATTTTATTAAAAATAACTGTTGCTGAGAAGTCAAAGGAGGAAATAGAATGTCAGGTTGGGAAACAAAATTTGTACGTGAAGGATACACATTTGACGATGTCTTGCTGGTGCCAGCGCGCAGCGAGGTATTGCCAAATGATGTGGATTTAAGAGTTGAGTTAGCGCCTAATCTAAAATTGAATATTCCAATTATTAGTGCCAGCATGGATACTGTGACGGATTCGACCATGGCAATCGCTATGGCCCGTCAAGGTGGACTGGGTGTCATCCATAAAAACATGTCCATTCAAGAACAGGCTGAAGAAGTTCGTAAGGTAAAACGTTCAGAAAATGGCGTCATCATCGATCCTTTCTATTTAACACCTGACAATACGATTGAGGATGCGGAAGAATTAATGAGCCGTTATCGGATTAGTGGGGTACCGATTGTAGAGAGCCTTGAAAGCCGTAAGTTAGTCGGGATTATTACCAACCGTGACCTCCGTTTCATTCCAGATTATAGCCATAAGATTGTGGAATACATGACGCATGAAAAATTGGTAACTGCTCCGGTTGGGACGACCCTAGAAGAGGCAGAAAAGATTCTTCATCAACACCGGATTGAAAAATTACCAATTGTCGACGAATCAGGTCGACTATCCGGCTTAATCACCATTAAAGATATTGAGAAAGTCATTCAATTCCCTAACTCTGCCAAGGATCAACACGGTCGCCTTTTAGTTGCGGCGGCTGTAGGGATTACCAGTGATACTTTCGATCGCGCAAGTGCCCTCATTGCTGAGCAAGTAGATGCTTTGGTCATTGATACTGCCCATGGCCACAGTGCTGGGGTTATCCGTAAGATTAAGGAAATTCGTGAGACCTTCCCAGATGTCACCATAATCGCTGGTAACGTGGCAACTGCTCAAGCCACTCGGGACCTCTTTGAAGTAGGGGTAGATGTCGTTAAAGTCGGGATTGGACCAGGTTCTATCTGTACTACCCGGGTTGTAGCCGGTGTCGGTGTGCCTCAATTAACTGCTATTTATGACTGTGCGACAGCTGCCAAAGAATACGGCAAGGCTATTATTGCAGATGGTGGGATTAAATATTCAGGGGATATCGTTAAAGCCCTTGCCGCTGGCGGCCATGCGGTCATGCTAGGGAGCATGTTGGCTGGTACGGACGAGTCACCAGGTGAATTTGAAATCTACCAAGGCCGTCGTTTCAAGGTTTATCGTGGTATGGGTAGCTTAGCTTCAATGGAAAAAGGTTCAAGCGACCGTTACTTCCAAGCCACCAACGAAGCCAACAAACGTGTACCTGAAGGGATTGAAGGTCGCGTTGCCTACAAGGGAAGCGTGGCGGATATTGTCTTCCAAATGATTGGGGGCCTTCGCTCAGGGATGGGATACTGTGGAACACCAAATCTCCAATCCCTACGTGAAGATGCGCAATTTATCCGCATGAGTGGTGCAGGCTTGATTGAGTCTCACCCACACGACGTTCAAATCACCAAGGAATCACCTAACTACTCTCGTAGCTAAAGATTTTAAATGAGATGCCTCTAGGGGCATCTTTTCTTTGTCTATAACTTTTAATAAAACTTAAGACACAGGGCATCTGGTTTGATGTATAATGAAGGAGACTTGATAAGAAAGTGAGGACAGCAAGATGCGAATTTTGGTAGCAGATGACGATCGCGAAATTGTTGAATTACTCAATATTTATCTTCATAATGAAGGTTACGACGTAATTAAGGCCTATAACGGCCATCAAGCCTTAAGTTACATTAAAAACGATGTGGACCATGAAATTGGCCTAATCATTTTGGATATTATGATGCCAAAAGTTGATGGAATGCAGGTCCTAGATAAGTTGCGCGCTGCAAACTATGAGACGCCCGTCTTAATGTTGAGCGCCAAAAGTTCAGATCAAGACAAAATTCAAGGACTGACCAGTGGGGCTGATGATTATGTTACTAAGCCATTCAACCCATTAGAAATTATTGCGCGGGTCAAATCCATCTTGCGTCGCCAGTCCACCTACCAGAAGGAAGTGGCAGAGCCGGATGTAATCGAGATTGGCCCTTTAATTATTCGACGCGCTTCCCACGAAGTAAAGACCTTAACGGATAAGGACATTCAGTTGACGGCTTTAGAATTTGGTATTCTATATCTTTTGGCTAGCCATCCCAACCAAGTCTTTAGTGCCGAAGAAATATTTGAAGCCGTTTGGAACCAAGAAAGTATTGTGTCAGCCAAGACGGTTATGGTCCATGTCAGCCATTTGCGGGATAAGATTGAAGTGGCCACAGAAGGTGAACGTGTCATTCAGACCGTATGGGGAGTAGGTTATAAGATTGAAGGATAAGGATAAAAAATCGCCTCAACCACTCAGCATGAGCTTGACGCGAAGCGAGCGGAGCGAACTCATCGTAGAAGCCATTATTACCATGAGTTTAATCTTCTTACTCTATCTCAGCGCTCTCTTGATCTATCGCCAAGCCATTGATTATAAATTAAACTTCTTTGGCCTAGATACTACGCTACGCCATATGCTAGGCTTAACACGCCAACAAATTATTGTCTCCGTCTATATTTTTTCTCTTGCCTCCTGTGTGGTTGCTATCCTTGTCACCAATTGGCGGGTCAAGCGACGCATTAATCAAATGAAGTTAGCCCACATTCTGGACTATCTTAAATATATTGCGCAAGGCCACTATGAGATTCGTATTCCTCAGACAGACTTAGGTGAGATGGATGAAGTTGTCAGCTCAATCAATCATTTGGTAGATAGCACGGTCAAGGCCATTGAAGAAGAACGGAAGATTGAAAAGTCGAAGGATGAGCTTATTACTAATATCGGACATGATATCCGTACGCCTTTGACTTCTGTCATAGGTTACCTAGGTTTGATTGAGAACCAACAATATCATAGTCAGGAAGAACTAGCCCGTTATGCCCACGTTGCCTATCGGAAGGCCCAGCAGATGCAGAGCTTGGTTCAGGACCTCTTTACTTATACAGCTACTCGTCAGACGACGACGGAAATCAGACCAGTTCAGGTTCAGGTACTACGTTTCATGGAACAGTTAGTGGCTGACTTCGAACTTAACGCCAGAGAAAAAGCCATTGAGCTACGCTTGGATATCCGGCCGCAGAACTTGCTTGCTAGCTTTGATGTCGATAAGATGGCGCGAGTTTTCCATAACCTTTTATCCAATGCACTTAAATATGGTGCTGGCGCACATTATATTGAGTTATTAGCCTATCAAGAAGAAGACTATATCTACTTTAAAGTTAAGAATGATGGTCAACCGCTTGATAAGAGCGAGTTAGAAGATATTTTCCAAAGAAGCTATCGGGCTGATCAGTCACGTAGCGCTAACCAACCTGGAACAGGCTTAGGATTAGCAATCGTCCGTAATATCGTCGAACTTCATCATGGCCGTGTTTATGCCACGGTAGAAGGAAAAGAAACAATTTTTACTATTGAAATCCCCCAAAAATCCCCCCAATAATAAGGTGTACTATGAAAAAAAGTAATTTCTTCCTAGCCTTTTTAGGTCTATGGCTAGGACTACAGGCTTTAGCCACAACGGCTATCCAAGCAGTTGGGACAGAGCCCAATCTCAACGCTCAGTCTGCGATTGCGGTAGATGCTGCTAGTGGACAAATTTTATATCAGAAGAATCCAATGGCACTACTAGAAGTAGGAAATTTGACCAAGCTGCTTAGTTTGCTAATCATCTATGATGCGCTAGACCAAGAGAGCATTCATTTGGATGATCGTGTGACTCTATCTAATGAGGCTTATGCCCTGAGTCAGAATTATGAATTGTCCAATGTACCGTTACGACAAGACTTAGATTACTCTGTCGCCGAACTTTTAGAGGCGGTTGAAATTGGCTCTGCTAACGGGGCTCTCCTAGCCCTAGCTGAGCACACAGCAGGTAGCAAAGAAGCTTTCCAAGACTTAATGCAAGCCAAGGTTCAATCCATACTAGTGGATTCAGATAAGATTGATGAGGTTGACCGAGGAGAGTGGCAGGCCCTAGTTCCTGAGCTTGTTAATCTAACGGGCCTTGTAGAACAAGAAGAAGGTGTGGCAAGCAAGCAGCAGAATAAGCTCAATGCTATCATTCTAGCAGCTATAAGCTACCAATTAGTCAGTCGCCATCCTGAACTCTTAGACAATACCAAAATAGCTGCTAAGCTCTTCCGCCAAGGGACTGATGATCAGTTTGAGATGCATAACAGCAACCAAATGTTAGCCGGCCAAGCCTATGAATATGACCAAGTTGATGGGCTACTAAGTGCCTCGACAGCTCACGATGGCTATGGAACGGTCCAGACCATGGCGCGCGATAATTTTCGCGTTATTGTTCTCACACTAGGAAATAGCGAGTCAGCTCAAAGCTATCATGATAGTAAGAAACTGTTAGATTATGTATATGGGACCTATCAGCTTAAACGCGTTATCTCTACAGGAGATTCGGTCACGCAGATTACTCAATTGTTAGCTCACGATGGTGAACCTGAGCAAGTACAGGCCTATTATGGCGAAAATTTAGACCTCGCAATTCCTATTGTTGATACCACGCCTCGCATTGATTATCTCTTTGAGCCAGATTCTAACCTAGTGACAGCCATTGACAATGGTTGGAATATTCAGGCGCCGCAAGCGGGTGGACAAGCAATTGGACAGGTGCAGGCAGTTATTAAGCAACATGCTATGCAGTTTCTTCCTACAAGTAAGACCAACCGTGTCAGTGTCAAGCTCAGCCATGACATTAAGGAAGCAGGATTTATGGCCAAGTTTTGGCGCGGGCTTGGCCGTTTCTTCAGCGGTCTAGCAGAAGGAATTCGGCAGTTCTTTACCAGACTATTCAATTAATTTTGAAGGGGAAGCTTTAGGGCTTCCCCTTTAATATATTGAATAGGCAATATATTGTGGTAATGACACAATGGCTTAAGCTATAAAATGTAGAAAATAGCTATACGGAGCCAAAGGCAAAGTAGTTAAGAAAAAAAGAATTATAGCACTATATTTAGGGAAGACTAAAAATTAAAACTACTAGATATAGTAGGTGGAGAAAAAGTTAATAAAAGGTGAAAAAAATGTAGGAAAAGTATTGACGAAGAGAAGGATTCATGCTAATATATAGAAGTTGTCACGTGGTGACAACAAGCACATTGAAAACTAAACAAAGACACACCAAGAATGTGAGGGTCATCGAGGAAAACTTGATGAACAACCAACAATTCGGCAGCAGACAAGCTGGGTAAAAAACAAGCTAGTAAAGAAATGAGTCAAGTAGACTTATGAAATTATTTTCATGAGAGTTTGATCCTGGCTCAGGACGAACGCTGGCGGCGTGCCTAATACATGCAAGTCGAACGAACCGCGACTAGGTGCTTGCACTAAGTCAAGGTGAGTGGCGAACGGGTGAGTAACACGTGGGTAACCTACCTCATAGTGGGGGATAACAGTCGGAAACGACTGCTAATACCGCATAGGACATAGGATCACATGATCCAGTGAGGAAAGGTGGCGCAAGCTATCGCTAAGAGATGGACCCGCGGTGCATTAGCTAGTTGGTAGGGTAACGGCCTACCAAGGCGATGATGCATAGCCGACCTGAGAGGGTGATCGGCCACATTGGGACTGAGACACGGCCCAAACTCCTACGGGAGGCAGCAGTAGGGAATCTTCCGCAATGGACGCAAGTCTGACGGAGCAACGCCGCGTGAGTGAAGAAGGTCTTCGGATCGTAAAGCTCTGTTGTTAGAGAAGAACAGCGCATAGAGTAACTGTTATGCGTGTGACGGTATCTAACCAGAAAGCCACGGCTAACTACGTGCCAGCAGCCGCGGTAATACGTAGGTGGCGAGCGTTGTCCGGATTTATTGGGCGTAAAGGGAGTGTAGGCGGTCTTTTAAGTCTGATGTGAAAGCCCACGGCTCAACCGTGGAGGGTCATTGGAAACTGGGAGACTTGAGTGCAGAAGAGGAGAGCGGAATTCCATGTGTAGCGGTGAAATGCGTAGATATATGGAGGAACACCAGTGGCGAAGGCGGCTCTCTGGTCTGTAACTGACGCTGAGGCTCGAAAGCGTGGGGAGCAAACAGGATTAGATACCCTGGTAGTCCACGCCGTAAACGATGAGTGCTAAGTGTTGGAGGGGTTCCACCCTTCAGTGCTGGAGTTAACGCAATAAGCACTCCGCCTGGGGAGTACGGCCGCAAGGCTGAAACTCAAAGGAATTGACGGGGACCCGCACAAGCGGTGGAGCATGTGGTTTAATTCGAAGCAACGCGAAGAACCTTACCAGGTCTTGACATCCCGACGACCGCTCTAGAGATAGAGTTTTTCTTCGGAACGTCGGTGACAGGTGGTGCATGGTTGTCGTCAGCTCGTGTCGTGAGATGTTGGGTTAAGTCCCGCAACGAGCGCAACCCCTATAACTAGTTGCCAGCATTAAGATGGGGACTCTAGTTAGACTGCCGGTGACAAACCGGAGGAAGGTGGGGATGACGTCAAATCATCATGCCCCTTATGACCTGGGCTACACACGTGCTACAATGGATGGTACAACGAGCAGCGAACTCGCGAGGGTAAGCGAATCTCTAAAAGCCATTCTCAGTTCGGATTGTAGTCTGCAACTCGACTACATGAAGCCGGAATCGCTAGTAATCGCGGATCAGCACGCCGCGGTGAATACGTTCCCGGGTCTTGTACACACCGCCCGTCACACCACGAGAGTTTGTAACACCCGAAGCCGGTGGCCTAACCTTTTAGGAGGGAGCCGTCGAAGGTGGGATAGATGATTGGGGTGAAGTCGTAACAAGGTAGCCGTATCGGAAGGTGCGGCTGGATCACCTCCTTTCTAAGGAGTAACGGAACCTCACGGAGCTTGCGTCTTTGTTTAGTTTTGAGTGTGCTCACACTCAAAACTTGCACATTGAAAACTGAATAACCAAACAAACCGTTTTATCATCCGACAGGATGGATGGTAAAACACATTATTTCTAAAATAATGAACCGAGAATTGACCGAGTCTGTAAGAAATTACAGAGTAAGAAAAAAATAGCGCGAAAGTATCATGCATCAAGTATGATCGTGGTTAAGAAACAAAGGGCGCACGGTGAATGCCTTGGCACTAGGAGCCGAAGAAGGACGTGACGAACGACGAAATGCTTTGGGGAGCTGTAAGTGAGCTAAGATCCAGAGATATCCGAATGGGGGAACCCGGCTAGCGTAATGGCTAGTCACACCTAAGGGTGAGGTAGACGCAGAGAACTGAAACATCTAAGTACCTGCAGGAAGAGAAAGAAAAATCGATTCCCTGAGTAGCGGCGAGCGAAACGGGAAGAGCCCAAACCAGTGTGCATGCACACTGGGGTTGTAGGACTCTAACGTGGACTCAAATGAGTTAGTAGAAGCTGGTGGGAAACAGCGCCAAAGAGGGTGAGAGCCCCGTATACGAAAACTGATTTGTACCTAAGAGTATCCTGAGTACGGCGGAACACGTGGAATTCCGTCGGAATCCGCCAGGACCATCTGGCAAGGCTAAATACTCCCTAGTGACCGATAGTGAACCAGTACCGTGAGGGAAAGGTGAAAAGCACCCCGGGAGGGGAGTGAAAGAGTACCTGAAACCGTGTGCTTACAAGTAGTCAGAGCCCGTTAAGGGGTGATGGCGTACCTTTTGTAGAATGGACCGGCGAGTGACGATAGTTGGCGAGGTTAAGTTGAAGAAACGGAGCCGTAGCGAAAGCGAGTCTGAATAGGGCGAAAGTCAGGTGTCGTCGACCCGAAACCAAGTGACCTACCCATGTGCAGGTTGAAGGTGCGGTAAGACGCACTGGAGGACCGAACCAGGACACGTTGAAAAGTGTTTGGATGACGTGTGGGTAGCGGAGAAATTCCAATCGAACTTGGAGATAGCTGGTTCTCTCCGAAATAGCTTTAGGGCTAGCCTCAGAGTAAGAGTCATGGAGGTAGAGCACTGTTTGGACTAGGGGGGCTCACGCTTTACCGAATCCAGATAAACTCCGAATGCCAAGGACTCATCTCTGGGAGTCAGACTGCGAGTGATAAGATCCGTAGTCGAAAGGGAAACAGCCCAGACCACCAGCTAAGGTCCCAAAGTAACTGTTAAGTGGAAAAGGATGTGGAGTTGCATAGACAACTAGGATGTTGGCTTAGAAGCAGCCACCATTCAAAGAGTGCGTAATAGCTCACTAGTCGAGTGACTCCGCGCCGAAAATGTACCGGGGCTAAACAGTACACCGAAGCTGTGGATTCAATTTTTAAATTGAGTGGTAGGAGAGCGTTCTAAGGGCGGTGAAGGCATACCGAAAGGAGTGTTGGAGCGCTTAGAAGTGAGAATGCCGGTATGAGTAGCGAAAGACGGGTGAGAATCCCGTCCACCGATAGACTAAGGTTTCCTGGGGAAGGCTCGTCCGCCCAGGGTTAGTCGGGACCTAAGCCGAGGCCGATAGGCGTAGGCGATGGACAACAGGTAGAGATTCCTGTACTTGTTAACAATGTTTGAGCGATGGAGGGACGCAGGAGGCGACGCCACGCAGACGGATGGAAGTGTCTGTAGAAGCACGAAGTGGTGGTATGAGTCAAATGCTTATGCCTATAACTGTGACGTGTGACCTGGAGCGAAATTTAAGTAGCGAAGGTGGCTAATCAAACTGCCGAGAAAAGCTTCTAGTGAGTTGTTAACAACCCGTACCGCAAACCGACACAGGTAGTCAAGTGGAGAACACTAAGGTGAGCGAGAGAACTCTCGTTAAGGAACTCGGCAAAATGACCCCGTAACTTCGGGAGAAGGGGTGCTGACAGAAATGTCAGCCGCAGTGAATAGGCCCAGGCGACTGTTTATCAAAAACACAGGTCTCTGCAAAATCGAAAGATGACGTATAGGGGCTGACGCCTGCCCGGTGCTGGAAGGTTAAGAGGAGTGCTTAGGAGCAATCCGAAGGTACGAATTGAAGCCCCAGTAAACGGCGGCCGTAACTATAACGGTCCTAAGGTAGCGAAATTCCTTGTCGGGTAAGTTCCGACCCGCACGAAAGGCGTAACGATCTGGGCACTGTCTCAACGAGAGACTCGGTGAAATTATAGTACCTGTGAAGATGCAGGTTACCCGCGACAGGACGGAAAGACCCCATGGAGCTTTACTGTAGCTTGATATTGAGTGTTTGTATGGCATGTACAGGATAGGTAGGAGCTGAAGAAGTGTGGACGCCAGTCTACACGGAGGCGCTGGTGGGATACTACCCTTGTGATGCGGACCCTCTAACCCACGTGTAACAGCACGGGAGACAGTGTCAGGTGGGCAGTTTGACTGGGGCGGTCGCCTCCTAAAGAGTAACGGAGGCGCCCAAAGGTTCCCTCAGAATGGTTGGAAATCATTCGTAGAGTGTAAAGGCAGAAGGGAGCTTGACTGCGAGACCTACAAGTCGAGCAGGGACGAAAGTCGGGCTTAGTGATCCGGTGGTACCGTATGGAAGGGCCATCGCTCAACGGATAAAAGCTACCCTGGGGATAACAGGCTTATCTCCCCCAAGAGTTCACATCGACGGGGAGGTTTGGCACCTCGATGTCGGCTCATCGCATCCTGGGGCTGAAGTCGGTCCCAAGGGTTGGGCTGTTCGCCCATTAAAGCGGTACGCGAGCTGGGTTCAGAACGTCGTGAGACAGTTCGGTCCCTATCCGTCGCGGGCGTAGGAAATTTGAGAAGAGCTATCCTTAGTACGAGAGGACCGGGATGGACGCACCGCTGGTGTACCAGTTGTTCTGCCAAGGGCATCGCTGGGTAGCTATGTGCGGGATGGATAAGCGCTGAAAGCATCTAAGCGTGAAGCCAGCTTCAAGATGAGATTTCCCATTCGAAAGAAGTAAGACCCCTGAGAGACGATCAGGTAGATAGGCTAGAAGTGGAAGTGGAGTGATCTATGGAGCGGACTAGTACTAATCGGTCGAGGTCTTAACCACAAGATTTGAGGTTAGGTTTGAGGTTATTCAGTTTTGAGTGTGCAAGCACTCATATAAGACAACACCCAAGTGTGGTGATAATGGCAAGAAGGACACACCTGTTCCCATTCCGAACACAGCAGTTAAGCTTCTTAGCGCCGATGGTAGTTGGACCTTTGGTCCTGTGAGAGTAGGTCGTTGCCATGCTGGGTGAGGTTGTCTTGATTCCGCAATAGCTCAGCTGGCAGAGCGCATGACTGTTAATCATGATGTCGTAGGTTCGAGCCCTACTTGCGGAGTAAAATTATATATTGCCGCTTTAGCTCAGCAGGTAGAGCGCATCCATGGTAAGGATGAGGTCGCCGGTTCAAGCCCGGCAAGTGGCTTATCAAGAAGTATCTGATGATACTTCTTTTTTATTTGCCCGATATATCATATATGATATATCGGGCAATACAAAAAAGAGCCATCTCTTGCGAGACAGCTCTAAGCGAAAGTCTTATTTTTCTTTCTTCAATTCGTTTAAGATGTCTTGTAATAAGTCTTTCTCGCTTGGACCTGCAGGTGGCGCAGGTGGGTTGATCAAGTCTTTACCTTGAGCCTTCCCTAAAGCCTTTAAAGTCAAGAATAACAAGAAACCAATGATAACGAAGTTAATAACAGCTTGTAAGAAGTTACCTACACCTAGGTAAGTATTCCCAATGCGTAATGAGATGCCAGATACAGTAGCTTGACCAGTTACAGCAACAATGATTGGCATGAAGATATCATTTACCAAGCTAGTTACGATACTTGAGAAGGCACCCCCCAAGATCACAGCAACGGCTAAAGTTACGATATTGTCTTTGGCAATAAAGCCACGGAATTCTTCAAAGATTTTTTTCATTCGAAATTCCCCTCCTTTCATCTACTAATCATAACATGTTTAGACTAATTTGTGTAGTCAAAAAGGGCCAATTCTTAGACTTTTTTAATGTAGGACTCAATTGGATATAGGCTTTGATCCAAGTCACTATGGCCTTGGCTGACATGCTTGACCCACTGATAACCAAGGAAAGGGCCGCTCGTTAAGCCAGAGGAGCCTAGGCCACTGACAGCCCAAACAGATTCAAGTTCTGGGACTGGGCCTACTAAAACAGCATAATCTGGCGTATAGGCACGTATGCCTACTTTAACCCTATGATAAGCCACTTGGTCCGATAAGAAAGGCAGGAGACTGCTGGCACGTTCTTGAAGTTCAGCCAATCGCTGGTCTTCAACGGTCAAATCATAGCCCCGGTCATTCTCATGCGTCGCGCCAATGACGAGCTCGCCATTTTGGAAAGGGATGATATCAAATTTACCGGGCGGCATGACAACCGGCCAAGCATTTCCCTCCCATTCAGGTTGATAGATGCTAAAGAGTTGTCCCTTTTGCGGGCTAATGGCAACATCATAACCAAGAGGCTCTAAAATGTGAGGTAACCAAGCACCACAGGCTAACAGAATAGCATCATAGGTCTTTGTTTCCTTATCTGGTCCTATGACGCTAACATGCTGATCACCATCATCCATAAGCTTGGCTTGTCCATGAATCAACTTACCACCTAGTTTTGGAATCAAACTATGAAGTTCTTGAATCAAGGCCGCACCATCCAGTCGCGCCCCACCAGAGACAAAACTTGCTGGATAAGGGGTCCCTAGGAGTGGAAATTTATCCATGGCTTCTTGAGCGGACAAACTGGTAACCTCTCCAATAGAAGGTGAAGCGGGTCGGCGTTCTTGTGCTCGTTCCTGGTCACGTCTTAGAGAGCTTTCATCTTTACGTACTAGTAAAGCGCCAACCTCTTGGAAGATTGGATCGGTATTTAAGCCATCTTCAGTCAAATCCGCCATGAATCGCCGATAAAACTCAGCCCCTTGAGAAACCAGATAATACCAAGGTTTGTTACGGCGTAAAGTGAACCAGGGGCAGATAATGCCTGCGGCCGCCTTGGTTGCTTGGCCGGTGCCATCTTCATAAAGGGTGACAGTGTGACCTTCTTTGAGGGCATAATAGGCCGCTGTCGCGCCGACTATCCCGCCCCCAATAATTACAAGATTCTTCTTCATCTTAGTGCCTCCTTCAATTGGCTAATGGTAAAGGCTGAGGAATTACCTCAGCCAGTCTACCTGTCTATTTAGGATTGTGGAAATAGTTTTCTTTCTTCATGTCTTGAAAGACAACGTGAATGCGTTCGGTAGGCGCCCCACTATGTTTGGACACGACCTCAATAATTTCTTTGGCCATGGCTTCTTTGGCTTGAGGGCTACGACCTTCTAATAGTTCAACGTGGATAAATGGCATAAAAGCTCCTCCTTAAGATTATTTAGTCTTTTCTTGGGTAAAGGCTTGAATTCGATTCATGGCTTCTGCCAATTTTTCTAGGCTGGCAGCATAGCTGAGACGGAAGTAACCTGATCCGCCAGGTCCAAAAGACTGGCCAGGGACTGCCCCCACCTTAGCTTCTTGAGCCAAGGCCAGACAGAAGGCGAAGTCATCACCTTGGAACCAGTCGGGTACTTTAACGAAGAGGTAAAAGGCGCCTTCTGGAAGCAAGGTTTGGTAGCCAATCTCGCGGAAACGGCCAATCAGGAATTGGCGGCGTTGGTCATAGGCTTGACGCATCTCATGAATACTATCATCACCTGAGTGATAGGCAGCAATAGACCCATATTGTGAGACGGAAGGTGGTGTATTGACAGTTGCTTGATGGACCTTGAAGATTTGGCTCAGATAGTCCTTAGGTCCAGCGATAAAGCAAGAACGCCAACCAGTCATGGCATAGAATTTAGAGGTCCCGTTAATTAGGATGGTACGCTCAGGAGCCAGTTCCGCCATGGAAACATGTTTATCAGAATAGGTAAGTTCGCTATAAATTTCATCAGAAACAATCATGAGGTCATATTTGCGGGCTACATTGGCTAGAGCCCCCAACTCCTCTCGACTATAGGTAACGCCGGTAGGGTTGCAAGGATGGTTCAAGAGCAGAATCTTAATCTCAGGATGGCTTTCTAATTGAGCCTTGAGTTCGTCTGCCTCCAGCTTGAAGTGACTATGGCTGACATCGTGACGAATGAGTTCTGCCCCAGCAAGACGAACTTGCGTTTCGTAGATAACATAGTTAGGTGCAGGCACAATGACTTTTTGGCCAGGGTTAAGTAAGCCAACCAGACTGGCAAATAAAGCTTCAGTCGCTCCCACGGTTACGATGATTTCTTCTTCGGGACTGTAGTGGAGTTCATAGTGACGCTCTAGAAACTCGCTGATAGCTTGGCGCAAGGCTAAGAGACCACGCGAATGGGTATAGCCGTTCAGGTCTTTGCGGATAGCCTCAATGGCGGCTTCCTTAATGAAATCGGGTGTTGGAAAGTCTGGCTCCCCGATGGTGAGGGGGATTAAGCCTTCGATTTTGCTGATTTGATCGTTAAAACTACGGATAGGGCTCGGCTTAATGGCGAGCAGGCCTTGGTTGACTTGTGGCGTTGACATCTGATGAGCACTTCCCTTTCTTCCTTAACTTCTATCTACTAGTTTATCATACATAGACCGACATAATCTAGAGCATGGTGGAAAAAGTCCATGTAAAAATGAGAAGAACTCACCTCTTCATCAGAATTTTATCATAAAAGGCTTGACTTTTAGCGGGAATCTGGGTATAGTAGAGGCATATCTGAAATATCGTTGAACAGAAGAGTAGTAAAACTAGCGATTCAAGAGAGGTACCGGCAGGTGAAAGGTACTATCGAATAGGTTATGAAGATGGTCTGGGAGATAAATACGCCGATAGGTAGGTGTGTTCGGGTCATTCCCCCGTTACCAGGAATACCAGTTACGCTGTAAGGCCAGCTGGGTAGAGGGAAGCTTAGGCTTCCGAATAAAAGGTGGTAACACGATCACATCGTCCTTTTACTAACAAGAGTTAGTAGAGAGGGCTATTTTTTTTAAGATAAGATAATGCGATGAAATAGTAAGTAAGGTCGCCTCGCCTTTACAGAGAGCTTCGGGTGGTGGAACGAAGCATGGCAACGACATGAAAATGGCTATGGAGCGAAGATTTTGAATGGCTTAAGCTGATTCAAGTCTCGGTGCGACCGTTAAAAGCAAAGAGTATCAAATCAGGATACTCGCTAAGGGGCAATATGTGAGTATTGCCTGAACAAGAGGTGGTAACGCGTCATGACGCCCTCAAGGTAGGCTCTAGGCCGCCTTGGGGGTTTTTTCTAACCCACCCACGAGCCTTGAAATAAGGAGGAATTATAGGTGATAGAATTAAAGAATATCTCTGTCACATTTAGACAGAAGGACCGCCAGGTCCAAGCAGTCAAAGACGTTGATTTGACAATCGAAGAAGGCGATATTTACGGAATCGTCGGCTACTCTGGTGCCGGGAAATCCACCCTGGTCCGGGTCATCAACCTCTTGCAACGCCCAACAGGTGGGCAAGTGACCGTTGGTAAGATAGCACTTCAGGGTCTGTCCGGTCGACGTTTGCGTGAGGAACGTAAGAAAATCGGCATGATCTTCCAACACTTCAACCTCATGCACAGTCGGACAGTCTTCAATAACGTGGCTTTCCCACTCCAGTATGATGGTGACAATTTCCGCCAGTTTGGCCAGCATGTCGGTCAGGCCTTGGCCTTTTGGAAATGGTCTGGAAAGGCCGGCGAGAAGTTGACCGCACCTTTCAAGTTCTGGCCTCAAGTTCGCAAGGAACGTCGGCAAAAAGTTCTAGAGTTACTTGAACTAGTAGGGATTGCTGACAAGGCAGAAGCTTATCCAAGCCAATTATCTGGCGGGCAAAAGCAGCGGGTGGCGATTGCGCGGGCCTTAGCTAGCAACCCTAAGATTCTACTCTGTGATGAAGCAACCAGTGCTCTCGACCCAAAAACAACCTTGCAGATTTTGGACTTGCTCAAGGAATTGAACCAAAAACTAGGCTTGACCATTGTCTTGATCACTCACGAGATGCAAGTAGTCAAGGAAATCTGTAACAAGGTAGCCGTGATGGAAAATGGGGAAGTCATTGAAGCCGGATCAGTTGTGCCAATCTTCAGCCAACCAGCCCAAGCGCTAACCCGCGACTTCATTCGGACCGCGACCCATGTAGACCAGGCCTTAGCTACCATTCTCAGCCAGCCTAAGTTCTCTCAACTTAAGGATGATGAATGGTTAGTAGAATTGTCCTACTTAGGCGACGAAACCGATGAACCATTGATTGTGACACTCTACAGTCTCTTCAATGTCACCGCCAACATCTTGCATGGTAATGTCGAGATTATTGATAATACGCCAATTGGGAATTTGATTGTCACCTTGGCAGGGGCAGAAGCTGATAAGGAAGCTGCCGTAGCTTACATCAAAGAACAAGGTGTCAACCTTAAGTTCCTCAAGCGTCCACACAGCGCCAAAGACTATAAGGGAGGTGCAAAAGACTAATGGCAACATGGTTAGCAGAGTTTTTAGATAAGCTTGGCACTTGGAGTAACCAAGCTTGGGCTAGTTTGGAGCCCATCATGCCAAACGTGGCTAAAATTCCTAAGGACTTTTTAGAAGCCACGCAACAAACCCTTTATATGACCTTCTGGACGGCTCTCTGGTCTGGTATCTTCGGGATTTTGCTGGGTGTGATTTTAGTAGTTACCCATGACGGAGGCATTCTGGAAAATCGTTGGTTCTACCGAATCTTAGATCAACTGGTCAATATTTTCCGGTCCATTCCCTTTATTATCTTAGTCGCCCTCTTAGCGACAACTACGCGCTTCTTAGCGGGTACGACAATTGGTTCCAAGGCGGCCTTGGTGCCACTGATTGCAGGGGTTATTCCCTTCTTCGCTCGTCAGGTCGAAAACGCCCTCTTAGAAGTCAATCCTGGGGTTGTGGAAGCCGCTCAAGCCATGGGGACCAGCCCATGGGGCATTATCTTCCGCGTTTATCTCAAAGAAGGTTTGCCAGGTATCGTCCGCGCGTCAGCCCTCACCTTAATCAGCGTGATTGGTTTAACCGCCATGGCAGGTGCTGTCGGTGGTGGTGGTCTAGGGAACCTAGCTATCTCTCGTGGTTATAACCGATTCCAGACAGATGTCACCTTGATGTCGACCATCTTGATTTTAATCTTGGTCTTCATCACTCAATTTATTGCTCGACGCATTGAAAAGCGCGTCACCCACTAATCAACTTACAATTTTAGGAGGAACACTCAATGAAAAAATGGATTAAAACACTTGCTGCAATTATCACCCCAGTTAGCTTAGGGATTAGCGCCCTAGCACCTGTCACTTCTGCACAAGCAGCAGAAAAAGTTAAACTTGGTTTAGTCGGTGACGACACCCGAGTTTGGGACAACGTTAAAGAACGCTTGGCCAAAGACGGCATCGAGCTTGAATATGTTAAGTTCACAGAATACAGCCAACCAAACGCGGCTTTGGCTGACGGCTCAATTGACCTCAACGCTTTCCAACACCAAATTTTCTTAGATAGCTACCTACAAGAGCATAAGGATCAAGAATTAGTTTCTATCGGGAATACTGTTAACGCGCCATTAGGGGTTTACTCTAAGAAAATCAAGGATATTAAAGACTTGAAAGAAGGCGACACAGTGGCGATTCCTTCTGACCCAACAAACGGTGGTCGTGCCTTACGCCTCTTGCAAACAGCAGGCTTAATCAAAGTAGACGAAGCAAAAGGTTACAAACCAACTGTTTCTGACATCAAAGAAAACAAGCTTAACCTTAAGATTCAAGAGTTAGATGCTTCCCAAACTGCTCGTGCTTTAGATGACGTGACGGCTTCCATCATCAACTCAGGGGTAGCAGTTGACGCAGGTTACACACCATCCAAAGATGCCATCTACTTAGAGCCAGTTGATAAAAGCTCAAAACCTTACGTGAACATTATCGTGGCACGTAAGAAAGACGCAGAAAATGCAACTTACAAGAAAATTGTAGAAGCTTACCAAACAGAAGATACCAAGAAAGTTATCGAAGAAGTTTCTAAAGGTTCACTCTTACCAGCTTGGGAAACTTTCGGTACTAAATAAGCCTTGAAATAAAAGGAGGTGGGCCAATGATTCAGGCCTACAAAGATAGAATTCGCGCAGTTGTGGCGGAAAAATTAGCCACTTACCAAGACCATGCTAAGGCCATTTATGAGCGACCTGAGGTCTGCAATACAGAATACTTTGCTTCTGATTTACTGGCTGAGCAATTGCGACAAGAAGGATTCGAAGTCACCCAGAACATTGCAGGTCATGAAACTGGCTTTGTCGGGGTCTACCGGGCAAGCAAGCCAGGTCCTGTCTTGGCCTTCCTAGCCGAGTACGATGCCTTGCCAGGTATTGGCCATGCTTGTGGGCATAACCTCTTCGGTAATTACTCACTTTTAGCGGCCGTAGCCCTAAAAGCCGTCATCGATGACCTAGGTGGTGAAATCCGAGTATACGGAACACCTGGAGAAGAAGGTGGAGAGAACGGCTCTGCCAAAGGTTCCTATGTCAAGGCTGGCTTCTTCCAGGATGTCGATGCCGCCCTTTGTGCTCACCCAGCCCACAAATTCGCGCCGACCTTACGGCTCTTGGCTAATGCGCCAGTTGATATTGAGTTTTTTGGCCGGGCTTCACATGCAGCGGGGGCACCGGAAGCAGGTATTAACGCCTTGGAGGCTTTGATTCAAGTCTTCAATTCCATTAATGCCTTACGCTTAAATCTGACCAAGGATGTCAATATTCACGGTATTATCACCAATGGCGGGCAGGCTGCCAATGTCATTCCGGAATATGCATCAGGTCGCTTCTACCTCAGAGCCGCTGAGCGCAAGACCTTGGAAAGTGTCTACCAAAAGGTAGAAAACATTGTTAAAGGAGCGGCGCTAGCAACGGGATGCGACTACAAGTTTGGTCTCTTTCAGAACTGGGTGGACGATGTGGTACCAACGCCACTCTTCGACCAACTCTTCTTCCAAGAAGTCGCTGACTATGGCATTGATGAGTCCGAAATCGAAAGAAGCGAGCGTAATTCGCTAGGTTCTTCTGATGTCGGCAATGTCTCTCAAGTCGTGCCTACCATTCAACCTACGGTTTCCATTAGTGACAGCCCAATTCCAGGCCATTCCGAGGAGTTTAAAGCCGCAGCAGGTAGCCCTAAGGGTTATGCTTCCATAGCGGTGGCAGCCAACTTGCTGGCTAATACGGCCTTAGCGCTTCTATCGGATCCGGAAAAATTAGCGGCCATTAAGGCCCAGCATCAATCGTTGACACAAACATATAATAATTAATAAAGGAGTCATGCAATATGAAAAAGTTTGTTAAAAAATTAGGGGCTTTAGCCCTCGCAGCAGGTTTAGTGTTTGGGGCTAGCTTCCCAACTGCACAAGCGGCCAAAGAATTTGAAGGCCAAAAAGTAAAGGTTGGGGTTGTCGGTGAAGCTGACAAGGAACTCTGGCAAGCTGTAGCAGAAAAAGCGAAAAAAGATGAAGGTATCGAAATCGAAATTACCAACTTCTCAGATTACAACTTACCAAACGCAGCAGTAGAAGACGGTTCATTAGACCTCAACGCCTTCCAACACATTATCTTCTTGGAAGAATGGAACAAGGCTAACAAGGGGAAAGTTGTGAACATCGGCTTCACTTACGTAGAACCTCAAGGTATTTACTCTGAAAAAGTAAAATCTTTGGATGAGTTAAAAGCTAAAGATGGGGCAAAAATCGCTATTCCTAACGATGTGACTAACCAAGGTCGTGCCCTCTTGACCTTAGAATTAGCTGGCTTGATTGAAGTAGACGATGCTAAAGGTATTTTAGCTAGCGTTAGCGACGTAACCAAGAATGAAAAGAACATCAAGTTCGAAGAAGTGGACGCTTCTCAAACAGCACGTAGCTTGAAAGACGTGGATGCAGCGGTTATCAATGGGAACTACGCAGCAGATGCTAACTTAACCGTTAAAGACGCTCTCTTCGTTGACGCAACTGACAAGGCAAAATTGAAAGATGAGTACAAGAACATCATCGCCGTTAAAGAGTCTGAAAAAGACAACAAACTCTACAAGAAAGTCGTAGAAATCTTCCAATCAGACGAAATCGCTAAAAAGATTGAAGAGTTAAGCAAAAACTCTAAGATTCCAATGTGGTAATCTAAATGATTAAAAAAATCCCGCATCTTATGATGCGGGATTTTACTTTAGTCGAGGTCATCAGCAAATTGTTGACTAGAAAAATGAACCTCTTGGCTGAAGAGGGTACGAATTTGACCGTGAGGGTCTTGAACCAAGAGGTGGCCCTGGTCGGTGATTCCTTGAATGATACCAGTGTATTCTTGGCCTGCTTGTTGGTAGCTAACTTGGCGACCTACGCCCAGTAGGTGTTCTTCGTAGTGTGCTAGGTAGGTTTTGTCAGAGAGGGTACGGATATAGTAGGCTAATTGCTTAAGGTAGTCATGAATGACTTGGTTGGGATTGAAGTCGGCCGGCATTTCCTGTCCAAAGAGGGTTCCTGCAACAGACTGAGTTGAGGCTTCCGCTTGGCTGAAGTCGCCACTTAAGTTGAGGCCGATGCCAATAATAATCGAGGATAGGCTACGACTTTCAATATCGGTCGTCGCTTCTGTCAGGATTCCGCCAATTTTACGACCACGACAGAAGAGGTCATTAACCCATTTGATACGCAGCCTTTGTCCACTGGCTGCTTCCAGAGCGGCAACCATGGCACTGGCAGCTAGCAGGGTGTATTGGGGTACTTCTTCTAAATCTGTTACTTGGGGTTGGAAGACGACAGATAGATAGAGACCTGAGGCAATATCGGAATGGAAATGGCGACCTGAGCGGCCTCGTCCTTGGGTTTGTTTACGGGCGATGAAGAGGCCAGCTTGGCCAGGTGATTGTATGGCGAATTGTTTGGCTAGGTCATTGGTTGAGGTGACACTGTCATAAATGGCCACATGCAGCGATTCAAAGAGTGTATCTAAGCCACGTTTGATTTGCTGGGCATCAAGGGCATGGCTGACCCTCTCTAGCAGATAGCCCTTCTTGCTTAGACTGGCAATTTGGTAGCCTTGCTGACGCAAGCCTTCGACAGCCTTCCAGACTGCTGTCCGAGATAAGCCTAATTGATCCGCCAAGGCTTGGCCAGAAATGGGCTGACCATCTTGTTCTAGTAAAACTGCCAAAATTTCATCTTGTGTCGACATCATGTGACCTCCTCATCTTCGATAATCTAAGTCTAGCAAATGTCTGGTCCGGGGTCAATTCCTGCCTAGCTAGTTGAAAATAGGGCGAGCTGGACCTATAATGAACTTGAGAGGGGAAGACGGGCAAGTCATGCTTCCCATTATGAAGGATAAAATAAGGAGAGTCTTTCTCATGAATCTTATGAAAAAGCTAGTGCCCCTGCTAGGGGGACGTCATCAACTGGGATTGCCAGGAATTCGCCACTATCTAGCTTGGCGCTACCCTCAGGTCAATTCGGATTTACGCTTTCGAGGGTGGATGACGGATATCTTAGTCGACTTCAAAAAACCGGAGGACCTGAAGGCTTATAATGAGACAGGCCTTACGACCTTCCGAGTGCCCTTGCCTCAAGATCCGGACCTCGTCATCGAAGAAGTGAAGATTCCCAGTAGTCAGAATCCGGGTTTAAGTGCCCTTATCTATCGCTCTAAGCAGCCACGACCCCAAGCGGTAGGCTTACTATGGCTTCATGGAGGTGGCTATGCCCTGGGGCATCCGCGCATGGAATTACCCTTCATCCGGCAATTCGTGCTAGAGACCAATACGGTGGTCGTAGCTCCTGATTATCGGCTGTCCGCTCAGGAGCCCTATCCGGCAGCCTTAGAAGATGCCTACGCTAGCTTGGTTTGGCTCAAGGAAGAAGCGGAACATCTAGGCGTCAATCCTGACCAACTCTTTGTGGGAGGTCCTAGTGCTGGTGGCGGTCTTACCATTGCTACGGTTCTCTATGCTAGAGATCAAAATCAGGTGCAAGTGGCCTTCCACATGCCTATTTATCCAATGATTGATGACCGTCTATCGACAGAGTCCATGAAGGGCAATCGGGAAATGATTTGGAACGAAATCAAGAATCAAGCGGGCTGGCAGCTCTATCTAGGAGACCTCTATGGATCTGAGGAGGTGCCCATCTACGCGGCACCCTATCGGGCATTAGACTTAAGTGGTATGCCACCTGCCTATACACATGTGGGAGATTTAGATCCCTTCTTGGATGAAACCCTCGACTATATGGAGCGACTGCAAGCTGCGGGTGTAGCGGCCGAGTACCGCGTCTATCCGGGTGCCTATCATGGCTATGAGGCTTTCGATTGCCCCTTGACGCGTCAGACTATGGCAGATTGGTTAGCAGCTTACAAGGAAGCTATAGCCCAGCACTTTGCGCCACAAAAGGAATCTTAAACATAAACTCCCCCGTCTATCTGATGATAGACGGGGGAGTTTTCATATATTAGCTGCGCCATACGCTTTCTAAGATCATGGTTTGTTCGCGGTCTGGACCTACGGACAAGGTGGCAATTTTAGCCCCCACTAATTCGCTAATACGACGGACATAGTTTTGGGCATTCAAAGGCAGGTCTTCCAAACGACGACAAGACGTAATGTCTTCAGTCCAACCTGGTAATTCTTCATAGACAGGCGTGCAAGATTTGAGCAACTTGAGGCTAGCTGGATAGTACTCAATCACTTGGTCATCTGGTGTCTTGTAAGCCGTACAAATCTTAATGGTTTCGAGGCCGGTCAGAACGTCGATGGAGTTAAGGGAGAGGTTGGTAATACCGGATACCCGACGGGAATGACGCATGACAACAGAGTCAAACCAACCCACCCGACGAGGGCGACCGGTAGTTGTCCCGTATTCACGACCCACTTCGCGGATTTGGTGGCCAATTTCATCGAAGAGTTCAGTAGGGAATGGGCCATCGCCGACACGAGAGGTATAGGCCTTGCAGACGCCGACAACACGATTGATGCGAGTTGGGCCAACCCCACTTCCGATGGTGACCCCACCAGAGACGGGGTTAGAGGAAGTAACGAAAGGATAAGTCCCTTGGTCGATGTCCAACATGACCCCTTGAGCTCCTTCGAAGAGGACACGCTTGCCTTGATCTAAGGCATCGTTCAAGATAACGGAGGTGTCAGTCACGTATTGTTTAATCTCCTGACCGTATTGATAGTACTCTTCAAAAATATCTTCAAACCGGAGGGGTTCAGCGCCATAAACGCGTTCAATAAAGAGGTTCTTCTCTGCCAAGTTAGTCCGTAGGCGTTCTTCAAAGATTTCACGGTCTAATAAGTCGGCAATCCGAATCCCAACCCGAGCAGATTTATCCATATAGGCTGGGCCAATCCCTTTGTTAGTAGTCCCAATCTTGTTATCGCCTTTAGAGGCTTCTTGGAGCTTGTCCAAGACAATATGGTAAGGCAAGATAACATGGGCACGTGAGGAGATACGAAGATTATCGGTTGAGACACCTTCGCCATGTAGGTAGGCAAGTTCTTCCACGATAGACTTAGGGTTAACGACGACGCCATTGCCAATGACGCTGATTTTGTCAGGGGAGAAAATCCCGGAGGGAATGAGGTGTAACTTGAAGGTTTTGCCGCCAAACTGAATGGTGTGACCGGCATTGTCGCCACCTTGGTAGCGTGCGATGACTTCGGCATTCTCGCTTAGGAAGTCGGTAATTTTCCCTTTACCTTCATCGCCCCATTGAGTGCCTACAACAACAACTGATGACATAAACATACCCCTTTACTGATTGAGATTGGTTTGGAAATATGGTTCGACATGGACATCGACATCATACACATTATAATTATACGCTAAAATCTGTTCGATTTCCTCTGTTATGTGATGAGATTGAATAACTGAAAGATGACCATCAATTAAAACGGTGATATCCACGTGGACATACTGGCCACAGAGACGAGCGCGAATCTGCGACACAGCGCGGATTTGAGGGTGTTTGAGGACGATTGCGCGATAGGCTTCTAGTTCCTCTTGGTCAAAACCATCTGATAATTCAAAGGTCGAATCTTTGAAAATAGTATAGGCGGTGTGGAGGATAATGCCACCAATTACAAGAGCCGTCAGGATATCCAGCCAGGCTAGTCCTAGGCTAGATGCGGCAATGGCCACCATGGTGGCCAGTGTCGTTAAGAAGTCACTGAAGAGGTCCTTGGCACTGGCCTTGAGCCCCATGCTCTGAGTTTGTTGGGCTAAATGATGGATGTAGCGCTGGGTGACGAGTAAAATGACACTGGTAGCCAGCCCCACCCAGAGTGCTTGGAGATCAGGGCTGGGATAATCCTGAGCGATAAAGCGTTTTGCTGAAGTTTTGATAACTTCAAGTCCGACAGTGAACATAATCAGAGAAGTGGCGAAACTGGCCAAGGGTTCAAATTTGGAGTGACCAAAATAATGATCCTCATCTGCTGGTTTGCGGGCAATTCGAAGGCCAATAAAAATCAAAATCGATGAGATGATGTCCGTTAAGTTGTTAAGACCATCGGCTCTGAGAGAAGCTGAGTGGAAGAAATAAGCGGCGCCCAATTTGAGGCTAGAAATAATCAGGTAGACGATAATGCCGACTAATGCCCCACGGGCGGCAATTTTAAGTTGCTGGTTTTGTCTGTCGCTAGTTTGCATAGAATTTTCCTCCGCGAGATAATGCCAAAAAATCAGGAGCCTTAGCTCCTGAAATGATGCTTATTTGGATAAGGCCCAATAGTTGACCCCTTCTTCCATCATGGTTTGGGCTGGAATAGCTTTAATGCTGAACATTTTGCTTGGGTCATCATTAGGGTCATTGACATAGACTTGGCCATCTTGGTAGCCACGAATGACAAGGATGTGGCCAGTTTCAGTGAAGAGGCCTGGTTTAACCGTCGCGACAATCGCTTGCCCTTGGTTGACAGCCTGCATGGCTTCTTCAAAGTTATTACCGAAATTGGTGAACTGATAATTGAAGGATTGAGCGAAGTCATAGAAAATATTCCAAGAAGTTCCTTGGTTGTGGACATAGTAATGGTCCTTGCTCCAATCCAAAATGGTCTGCGGTGTCACCGTAGCTTGCGGATTATAGTAGGCATGAATCATAGCCAAGGATAGGATTGCACAGCCATTCTCACCTAATTGGCGAGTAGTATCTGTACCGTATTGGAGGGTCCGCCATTTAGGGTCTTTCTGCAGATAGAGCGGAATGTCCAGTTGTTTGACGTTCTGCAACTGGCTAACTTCGGCTGGTTTTTGCGGCAGGAAGAGATAGCCTAGCTCGCTGATATTTTGGCGGTGCTTGTTGATGGCAGCCACGATGTCAGACTGGGCATTAAGTAAGTCGTTCTGATAGTCTTGTTTTTGGATATCTTGCAAGACTTCAGAGAGCTCGTCCTTGGATAGGCTGTGAACTAGGGAATCATCCGATAGTTGCAGTGGAACCGTGTTGAAAGGCGCCGATTCTGACTCACTAGATGACTCAGGTGTGCTAGAGGTCACTTGGCTACTTTGGACCTGAGCAATATGTTCTTGGCCAGCCACTTGGTTATTTAATTTTGATGCCTGATGCGTATTTTCCTTGAGGAAAACGACAATCGCCGTCCCGCAAATCAAGAGCAAGAAGAAGGTAACAACGGCAATCGTATTTTTACGACGTTTGCGCATAGGGCCAGCTCCTTTGGTTAAGTAATCAATCATAAGGGAAGTATAACAGAGAAATATATGATAAATATGAATTTTCTGGCAAGAAATCAAAGAATTTCTCCGATACAATCCTTAGTTATTGTATCAAAACCTGGAACATAAAGCACCTAATCTGGTTGCCTGTTACAGAGACTTAATAAAGAGAGGCTGGGTGTTACACCAGCCTCTGACTTATTGCTTAGTAGTTTTTGAAGTATTGCTCTAGTTCCCATTGGGTGACTTGCTTTTGATAAGCGAAGTATTCGGCTGTCTTCTCAGCGATGAAGTTTTGTGCGATGTGGTCACCCAAGGCTTCTAGAATAACAGGTTCCTTCTTGAGTTCTTTGAGGGCTGCGCGCAAGGAACCTGGTAGATCCTCTACCCCTTCCGTTAGGCGCTCTTCACGGGTCATGGTGTAGATATTACGGTCAACTGCTGAAGGGGGCATAATCTTATCTTCAATCCCCTTGAGGCCGGCTGCCAAGAGGACAGACAGAGCCAAGTAAGGGTTAGCCGCTGGGTCTACACTCCGCGCTTCAATCCGAGTAGAGTTACCTCGAGCTGCCGGAATCCGGATAAGAGGCGAACGGTTTTGACCAGACCAAGCTACGTAGACAGGGGCTTCGTAACCAGGCACCAGCCGCTTGTAGGAGTTAACCAGTGGGTTACAGATAGCGGTGTAGGCACGGGCATACTTGAGCAAGCCACCGATAAAGTAGAGGGCGGTTTGGGAGAGTTGGTCTTCTGTATCCGGATCGTAGAAGGCATTACCTGATTCATTAAAGAGGGACATGTTACAGTGCATCCCGCTCCCGGCAATGCCGAAGATAGGCTTAGGCATGAAGGTCGCGTGCAGGTTGTGGCGACGGGCCACGGATTTGACGATGAGTTTGAAGGTTTGGATATTGTCGGCAGAACGGAGGGCGTCTGCATACTTCCAGTCGATTTCGTGTTGGCCAGGCCCTACTTCGTGGTGGCTGGCTTCAATTTCAAAGCCTAGAGCTTCTAGTTCCAAGACGATGTCACGACGGCAGTTCTCGGCCAAGTCGTTAGGCGCCAAGTCAAAGTAGCCGCCGTTGTCGTTGAGTTGCATGGTAGGTTGGCCTTTTTCATCTAGTTTGAAGAGGAAGAATTCTGGCTCTGGCCCAATGTTGAAGGAAGTGAAGCCAAGGTTTTCCATGCGCTTTAGAATACGCTTGAGGTTGCTACGAGGGTCACCTTGGAAAGGTAAGCCATCCACGCTGTTGACGTCACAGATTAAGCGGGCAATCTTGGTGTCACCGGCACCTTCCTTCCAGTTGAAGACTAGCCAAGTGTTGTAGTCAGGTACCAAATACATGTCGCTCTCTTCAATCCGGACGAAGCCTTCAATTGAAGAACCGTCGAACATCATTTTGTTGTCTAAGGCCTTTTCTAATTGGGAGACAGGCACTTCGACGTTTTTGATAGTCCCAGTAATATCGGTGAACATGAGGCGGACATAACGAACATTGCGTTCTTTGGCGTCTAGTAAGATACTTTCTTTGGTCCATTGAGTGGTTGGCATGGAAATCCTCCTTTTGATAGTAGGCTAGTCAGTCTAGCCAGACTTAGCGAAATCGACCTTGGATGTCTAACTCATCCCATAAAATCCGACGGACATCTTGGTCAGTCAGGGGTTGACTGGTAGTAGGGTGCCCCATATGAGGGCGCTCGGCTTCTGACTCGAAGCGACGTTTGATGCCCTTTAGGGTCATGCCTTCCTCGAGCAGGTCACTAATTTCCAAGAGCCGATCTACATCGTTGAGGGAGTAGAGGCGGCGATTGGTTGAGCTTCTGCCCGGCACTACCAGCCCGAAATCTTCGTAATGCCGAATTTGCCGGGCGGTCAAGCCTGTTAGGGTCATGACGGTTCCAATGGGAAATACGGCGAGAGATTTGCGGAATTCTTTGGCTGCCATAGTTGTCACCTTCTTTTATCATTTATGATTATAGGGAAAGTCAAATGAGGGGTCAACTGCATCCTGACCTCTTATGTTAGATAATATGACAAACGTTCGGATTCTGCAAGCCAGAGACCTGGATCAGTCGCTAAGCCAAATAAAAAAGCTTGCCAAGTTACTTAGCAAGCCGGGATTAAGTTTGGGTAATCAATGTACAGAAGTAGCCTAGAGCCAGGAAATCGGCACTGCCGCCGGGGCTGAGATGGCGTTCGATGAGGACTTGGTCATAGGCTGTGAGCCGCTCTTCAAGTTGGGCCAAGGATAAGTCAGGCAGCTGGTCTAAGAGTAGACTCATTTCGCCTTGAATCTGGGCTAAGGCGGTCAGTCCACCCCGGTGGAGTAGGTTGCCATCTTGGACAGTAGCCATTAAATAGACTAAAGCCTGCAACCAAAGCTGGCGCTGGTCCAGACCTTGGCGCTGACTGACAAAGGAGAGCAAGCCTTGGCGTAAGACCGGATAGCCTGCTGCTGCTTCGCCCCGGACCCCGGTAATACCATGTTCCAAGTAAAGGCGTTCGCCATAAGAGAGGGAGGTTTTTTGGGCCAAATGGGCAAAATCCTGAGTCACGAGGTGCTGGGTCATGGCCTCAATTAAAGCCCAACTAGCGCCTAAGTCGCCATGGCAGGCTCCCAAGGCACCTAATAGGAGGGCGAAGGAAAAATTGGCCCCTTTATGGGTGTTGACACCAGCGGTGGCTGCTAACATGGCGGCTTCGGCTTCTTGCCCTAGCTGACGTAGGGCTTGGAAGAGCTGATCAGGCGACCCCGCATGTGTTTGGCCTAATTGGACATAGCCTTTAAAATAAGGTCGTAAGGCCTCAATACTAGCAGCGAAGGTTTGTGGCGTCATATCGTCATGTGCCCCATTGGACCAAGGGTCTACTAGGCCAGGCTTAGGCGCTAGTTGAACTTCGAAAGCCAAGGCCTGGCAGGCTAGGTCTGCCAGATAATCACAAGAGAGCGTCTTATTAGTCAATGTGCAGTTTCTCCATTTGCTTGAGGATGAAACGCAGGGACCGATCCAGATGCTCGTGAGTAATGAGGGTAATCTGATCAATATCGTGGTTGCACATCCCGCGGTAAATCAGCCAGTGTTCTTCTAGGGCTGCGCTCCGGCGTTGGGAGGATCGAATGGACAAGTCGCGGAAATAAATAACATAGGTCCGTAGTTCAGAGACGATGTCCCGCAGGCGGGTCATCTGGCTCTTGGCATAGATGAAGTCATTGAATTTGGTGAAGTTAGCCAAGACATCGTCTACGCGGTCGGCCTGGTTGAGTTGCTCGCACTCTTCTAGGATAGCTTGAAGTTCTTGGAAGTCCTCGGGTGTCATCAAGGTCATAGCCTTAATGGTAGCTAAGGTGTCTAGGGCCTTGCGGATATCGTAGATTTCTAGGGCGTCCTTGATGCTAATACCTTTGACAATAATGCCAATCTTAGGAATATGCTCCACTAAGAGCTCCTTGGTTAATTCTGTTAAGGCATAGCGGATGGGCGTTCGACTAATATTGAGAGCAGTAGAGAATTCCTTCTCATTGATCCGCGTTCCAGCTGGGATTTGGCCCAAGATAATCGTCTTACGAAAGGCTTCGTAGAGCGAGATTTTGAGGGGTTTATTCTGAGTAATATCTAAGTTGCGTTTGACCGCCTCGATAATCGCAGACATAGGGATTCTCCTTTTCTTTTTGATGTCATCATGTCCATTATACCTAAAAATAGAGGTTTTAGCCAAGCCAAGGCCTTGTTAGGGCCCTTAGGATTTAGCGTGGCGGACAAAATATTGGATAGCTTGACTGACGAATGCTGCTAAATCGGGAGCAAAGCGATTGAGATTGTGGCGAAAATCAGGATTGTCTTGATAGTTTTGCCCAATGTAGCCGAAGACGGTCAGGGAGCAGTCAAAGGCATAGGTATTGAGGAGACGGTAGAGTTCTTGACATAAGCTTTGGATAGGCTCCGACTCGATTGAAAGTCCGGCCTCAAAATGCTGAGCCCATTGGCGAAAGACCGCATTGAATTTCTCGGCGACCTCTATTTTCTGCCCCTCTTGGCGCTTCTCAGCCTCAATCATGACGTCTAGGCCGTAATCTTGTCGCGCTTGGCTAACATAGGGCAGCATATCTGGATAGCTAAAACCGCGAAATTGCGCTTGTGGTGATAGGGACTGGCCTGCTTTTTTAGCTTGGATGCTAGCCGTTAAGGTTTCTATTAAGGTGTCTAAACGTTGGCGCTCTGATTGTAGTTGAGTCAGCTGTTGCTCCAGAAGTTGGAGGAAATTAGTGCTATTAGCCTCTAGCAACTTGCCAATGTCCTCTAGTGAGAGACCTAAGTATTTATAGTAGAGGATGAGCTGGAGACGCTCCAAATCTTCTTGGTAATAGCGGTAGCCATTGGCCTCTTTCTTAGCTGGTAAGAGGCCAATGGCATCATAGTGGTGGAGTGTTCGAGGGGAAACTCCAGCTAACTGAGCAGCTTCTTTGACCCGATAAATCATGCCTGCTCCTCCTTTTTAGTAAAATCTAGTATTTAGTATAACATAGGGCTTGACCCTAACGTAAGGTTAAGGTGTAGACTAATAGAGAAAAAGGAGGAATTAGGATGAACTTAAAGATCATTCGTACAGATCAAGTCTATCGACAAGTCTTGACCTTATCCCCAGAGCAGGGCGAAGCCTTATTCAGGAAGGAAGTTTTAGCGCCTTTTCGGGGGAAATTTGCCCGCCAGGGTTTAAGTATAGAAGCTGGACAGGGGGCGGATGCCCTGCAGATTTTGAGCTTGGCCAATCTAACGCCCTTTAACCTAAGGTCTGAGCATAGTGCGGATATTGATGCACTAGACGATTCAGTTTATCAGGAGCTAGAAAAAGCTTTCCATCTGGCTATTGACAGTTTCGAACAGGCAGGAATCCACCCACCATGCAAAGAATATGTCTTAGCGATCTTGCTAGGCAAGGCGGAGAGTCCTGTTATGCGACTCAATGATAATTATCTGGGTGAAGGCGGGATTCCGGGCTACATCTTCTTGTCCTTGGTACCAAGCCAGGAGACCTTGCGACGTTTGCCAGCGGCCTTGGCCCATGAATGTAACCATAATGTGCGCTACCAATTTGTGGATTGGCAACAAGGGGCCCTGAAGGAGCTTATGGTGGCAGAAGGCTTGGCTGAGAACTTCGTGCTAAAACTCTATGGGCCCGACTATCTAGGCCCATGGGTGACCAAGACCGATTTGGCGACCTTAGACAGTCTAATCAAGCCCAAAATTAAGGCTAATCTTGATATCTCTAACCTCTATGGGGCCGCTCCTTATCTCTACGGGGATGAATTGACCCAAGTGCAAGGGGGGCGCCCTGTCGGTCTGCCCTATGCAGCAGGCTATAGCTGTGGCTATCACTTGGTACGCTACTATCTTAAGAAGACGGGCGTGAGCATTGAAGAAGCTAGCTTGAAGACAGCTGATGAGATCTTGGCTCAGGTACCAGAATTCTGGGAGCAGCCAACTTCCCAACTCTAACCAAGCAATCTTGCTTTGCTACCCTATCTATCAATCTATCTATTGATAGATAGGGTCTGAGTTAGGAAATTTACGTGCATAAGTTAGCACAATTTGATAGGGACACAAAAAAAGAGCTAGGACTTAGTCCTAGCTCTTTTGTCTTAGGTATTATTGTGCTAAGTAGAGTGGCATGTGGCCCATCAAGACGATAGTGACCACGAAGATAACGAAGACCACTGCGGCGTACTTAGCAGATTCACGTTGCCATTCGCCCATGTCCAAGCCAGTTAAGCGGAGCAAGAGGTAGATGAAGGCAACCAGTGGGCTCAAGAGGTGGAAGGCTTGCCCCATGAGAGAAGCCAAGGCCATTTGCATATCGGTGAAGTGATATTGACGACCAATTTCTGCGAATGGAATCAGCACCCCGTAGTAGAAACCATCGTTGGTTAAGAAGAAGGTCCCTGGTACGGAGATGAGGGCAATAATCAAGCTCCAGAAGCCTGCTAATTGTTGTGGAATGATGTGGACGATGCTGTCGGTCAAGGCCTTAGCCATACCCGTTCCTTGGAAGAGACCCATGAAGACCCCTGCCCCGAAGACGAGGAGGACCACTTGTACCGCATCCCCAGCGTTCTCACCAATACGTTTGGATTGAGTCTTGAGGTCTGGGTAGTTAATCATCATGGCTAAGCCGGTCCCGATTAAGAAGAGGACCACAGGCTTGACTTCGATGGCTTTGATGAAGGAGCCAGCTACTAACCAACCAATTAGGACGATGGTCATAACGGCATTAATCCAGAAGTTTTGAGGACGGCGAATAGCCAAGACTTCAGGGTCAGAAATAGTAGTCAATTCATCAAGCTCAGCTTCAGTTAACTCTTTGACACCTAAACGAGCACGTTCTTTTTTACCCATACCACGGGCAACGAAGAAGATAACGTAGAGAATGGAGAGAACCATCCCTGGCGCTAAATAACCCAAGATGTCGGCTTCAACGCCCAAGACGGACATGGCACGAGCGGTTGGGCCACCCCATGGCAAGAGGTTCATGATGGTGTTTTGCAAGATAACTAAGACACCCAAGTTCATGAGTTTCATGTCGAGTTTCTTGTAAATTGGCACGAAGGCCGAGCAGCAAATCAAGGTAGTGGTTGTTCCGTCACCGTTCATGGAAACAGCAGCCGCAACAATAGCAGTAGCCACGAGGACTTTCATTGGATCGCCTTTAGCGTAGCGAATCATTTTGTTAGTAATTGGGTCGAAGAGACCGGAATCTAACATGAGGGAGAAGTAGAGGATGGCGAAGAGGAGCATAACCCCGGTTTCAGCCGTCCCTTTCATTGCAGTGAGTTTATCCTTGGAGTTGTTGCCAAAGAGACCTTCGCGAACGAGTGTCCCGATGTTGACATCTTGGACCACGCCAGTTAAGACTGCTACCAGCGCAAAAGCAAGCGGAATGAGTACTAAGGCAGTGAATGGTGACATTTTCTTCTTCATGATGACATACATGAAGACAACCATCATTGCATAAGCAAAGACTGTGAGTAACATCATATCTTCCTTTCTGAAATTAAAATAATAATAGCATGGGTATGAGCCAAAAGTCGCTAAAACCTTCTGACCTTGACCCGACACGTCCATTCCATGAAATGAACGCGTTTACTTTATGCCTGTATCATAGCGAATGTTTAGACAAAAAGAAAGGGCTTTAGCTAAAAAGAACACTTAAAAAACAAGGGCTCAGAAAATTTGTATAGCCAAAAAAGACGCCTTGCTTAATAGGAAGACTAAATCAAAATCTTGGCCTAATAGAACACAAAAAGAACAGTATTTGACTAGTGTAAGCGCTAGTTTAGGGTATAATACAAGTAGTAGATTAATCTGGAAGGGAGTGAAGAAATGGAACTACTCAGACGATTATTTGGCGGCCGACGCCGCGCTGAAGAAGCAGAGAGCCAAGAACAAGCTCAAGCTCAGCAAGCTGCTTTTGAGGCAGAATGGGAGCCAGTAGCAGCCTATGTGGCGGCCGACTCAGAAGAGGCGCTAGAAGTCAGCGTGATTGCTTCTGCTCTAGCAGCGGCCAATTATCCCGACAGTCAATTCGTGGTCAAGCGCGTCTTAAAACGCAACCCCGAAGCGACGACTGTATCGGTGATTGCGTCAGCCATTGCGGCTGGGGACGCCCCTGACAGCCAATGGGCGGTCAAGCACATTTATCAAAAACGCACATAAGGTTTATGGATTTATTTAGGAGGAATTATACAATATGTTACGCAAATTCAAAATCAAAGTTGACGGCAAAGAGTACTTGGTAGAAATGGAAGAAATTGGGGCCGTAGCGCCGGTTGCTCCAGTTGCGCCAGCACCAGTAGCTCCTGCTCCAGCCCCAGCTGCACCAGCTAGCGAACCTGCAGCAGAAGCAAGCCCAGCGCCAGCTGCCCCAGTTTCTGTAGCACCAGCCGGAGCAGATGCCATGCCATCCCCAATGCCAGGGACTATTCTCCGCATCTTAGTTAACGTTGGGGACACAGTGGCTGAGAACCAACCATTAATGATCTTAGAAGCCATGAAGATGGAAAATGAAATTGTAGCATCTAAAGCAGGGGTGGTATCAGGGATTCATGTGGCTAACGGTCAAGTAGTAAACCCAGGCGATGCCCTCATCACCATCAACTAATATAGTCAGTAAAGGAGACAGACAGTGGAAACATTAATTCAAGGTATTACGACCATTAGTAGTGGTCAAGTTTTCATGATGGTCATTGGTGGCCTGCTCATGTATCTGGGGATTAAGAAGGAATACGAACCAACCTTGCTGGTACCAATGGGCTTAGGGACGATTCTGGTTAACTTCCCAGGTTCAGGGGTCTTAGACCAAACCGTCGGTAACGTAACCCAACATGGGGTTTTAGACATCCTCTTCCGCGCCGGGATTGAGACTGAACTTTTCCCTCTACTTATCTTCATTGGGATTGGAGCTATGATTGACTTCGGGCCATTACTTCAAAATCCTTTCATGTTGCTCTTCGGTGCGGCAGCTCAATTCGGGATCTTCTTCGTAGTCGTAGTCGCAGTATTAGCGGGCTTTGACATTCGTGAAGCAGCTTCTATCGGGATTATCGGTGCGGCTGACGGTCCTACTTCTATCTTCGTAGCCAACCAATTGGCACCTCATCTTTTAGGGGCCATCACGGTTGCAGCCTACTCCTACATGGCTTTGGTGCCAATTATTCAACCAGTTGCTATTAAGTTAGTAACAACCAAGGAAGAACGCAAGATCCGCATGACTTACCATGCTGAAGGCGTATCTAAGATGACTAAAATCCTCTTCCCAATTGTGATTACCATCGTGGCTGGTTTTATCGCGCCAATCGCCTTACCATTGGTAGGTTTCCTCATGTTTGGGAACTTATTACGTGAGTGTGGTGTCTTAGATAGCTTATCCGCAACCGCTCAAAACGAATTGGTTAACATTGTGTCAATCCTCTTAGGGATTACCATTTCGGTTAAGATGCAAGCTGGCCTCTTCTTGAATGTCCAAACCTTAATGATTATCTTGTTTGGTTTGGTAGCCTTCATCATGGACTCTATTGGGGGCGTTATCTTCGCCAAAATCTTGAACCTCTTCCGCAAGGACAAGATCAACCCAATGATTGGGGCGGCTGGTATTTCTGCCTTCCCAATGTCAAGCCGTGTCATTCAAAAGATGGCAACCGAAGAAGACCCTCAAAACTTCATCTTGATGTATGCTGTAGGGGCTAACGTTTCTGGGCAAATTGCCTCCGTTATTGCCGGCGGGCTCTTGTTGTCTTACTTCATCCACTAAGATTGCGAGGTAACACTTATGAATTTAGATAACTTACGACAAGCTTTTGAACTCATGCTGATTGGGATGGGTGGGGTCTTCTTAGTTCTCGGTATCTTATACGGGGCATCTGAACTCCTCATCAAGTACTTCCCAGTCGAAAAGGACTAAGACAAAATGGACGGCTACGTGACCAGACGCCTCTGGTTGGATCGTGACCCACAAGCCTTGAAAGATTGGCAGACCTTAATGCAGGCAGCTAATCTGAGTGACCAGGAAACGGTCGATTATACAATCGGCATTTATGATGGGGCACGCTTGGCAGCGACTGGGTCCTTGGACGGCAAGATTCTCAAGTGCTTGGTGGTTTGCGCCGCCTATCAGTCAGAGAACTTGTTGACGCAAGTGGTCATGGCCCTCTTGGAACGTTTGGACCAGGAAGGCTTGACCAATCGCTTCGTCTATACTAAACCAAAGAATCTTCCTTACTTTAAGGCCTTGGGCTTTCGGCTTCTGGCGCAAACCGAAGCCTTGCTCTTTATGGAGCAGGGCTTTCCGTCCTTTCAGGACTATCTGAGCTATTTGACTCAGCATAAGGTGGACAGTTCCCAAAATGGGGCCATCGTCATGAACGCCAATCCCTTTACCCTAGGCCATCGCTATCTGGTAGAACAGGCTTTGTCCGCCTGTGACCACCTCTATATCTTCGTGGTATCCGAAGATCGGTCCTATTTTAGCGCGCAAAATCGCTTCAAAATGGTCCAAGCCGGGGTGGCAGATTTGGCCAATGTTACGGTCCTGCCTAGCCGTGATTATATGGTCTCGCAGGCTACCTTCCCCTCCTACTTTCTTAAGGAAAGGGCGGATTTGGCAGTGGCTCAGGTCCAGGCAGAACTTGATGCGCAAGTCTTCAAGCAGTTCATTGCGCCTAGTTTAGAGATTGCCGTTCGCTTTGTAGGGGAAGAACCCCTATCGCCGGTCACCCAAGTCTACAATCAGGCCTTGGCCCAAGCCTTCGGTCAGGACCTAGACCTAAAGATTATCCCCCGTCTAGAAAAGGACGGCCAGGTTATCAGTGCGACCCGCGTACGGGCAGCGATTCAAGCAGGGAAGCTAGCTGACTGGGTCAACCTAGTCCCACAGTCAACCTATCATTACATACAGTCACAAGACTTACTGGGCCAAGACGCCCAGAGAGAAAAGGTGGAATAAAGATGGAAATTAAAAAAAGTGCAGTTGTTGGCACCTTGGAATCAAGCGACATTATGATTACCTTGAATCCGAGTGATGCTGGACGCATTGACATTCAATTAGAAAGTTCAGTCGAAAAGCAATTTGGGGCGCAAATTCGTCGTGTCATTGAAGACACCTTGACCCGCCTAGGCATTCAGTCAGCCCAAGTAGTAGCAGTTGACAAGGGTGCCTTAGATTGCACCATCCAAGCTCGGACCATTACGGTGGCCCATCGTGCAGCTGACTTATCAGAATATAACTGGAAGGAGATTGACTCATGGAACGCTTAAGAAGAACAATGATGTTTGTCCCTGGTGCTAATGCTGCCATGCTACGCGATGCGCCACTATACGGGGCTGACTCTATTATGTTTGACCTAGAAGATGCAGTCTCCCTCAAGGAAAAAGACTCTGCCCGCACCTTGGTGCACTTCGCCCTCAAAACCTTTGACTACAGCAATGTCGAAACCGTCGTACGGATTAACGGGCTGGACACTACCGGTGCCCTAGATATCGAAGCGGTAGTCTTGGCTGGGGTTGACGTGGTACGTCTGCCTAAAACCGAAAACGCCCAAGATATCGTGGATGTCGATGCTATTATTACCCGTGTTGAGCAGGAAAATAATATTCCAGTCGGTCGTACTAAGATGATGGCCGCCATCGAATCAGCTGAAGGGGTACTAAATGCTCGTGAGATTGCTAAGGCATCTGACCGTCTGATTGGGATTGCCTTAGGGGCGGAAGACTATGTGACCAACATGAAGACTCGCCGTTACCCTGATGGCCAAGAACTCTTCTTCGCTCGTAGCATGATTCTACATGCAGCGCGTGCCGCAGGGATTGCCGCAATCGACACCGTCTACTCTAACGTAGACAACATGGACGGCTTCCGTGAGGAAGTCACCCGCATCAAGCAATTAGGTTTCGATGGTAAATCGGTCATCAACCCACGCCAAATTCCAGTGGTTAATGAAGTATATGCCCCAACTGAGAAGGAAATCCAACAATCTAAGGAAATTATCTGGGCGATTCGTGAAGCTGAAGCTAAAGGCTCTGGCGTCATCTCAGTCAAAGGGAAAATGGTCGACAAGCCAATCGTGGAACGCGCTGAGCGGGTCATTGCCCTAGCCAAAGCAGCGGGACTCATTAGCGAGGAGGAAATTTAAGATGGTAGTCAACAAAGCAGGACGTGAAATTCCACAAGCAATCGCCGATCAATACGGCGTCTATGAAGGAGAGCTGGCACGGATTAAACCTTATGAAGCTTCAAGCCGTAAGGTAAAGCCCGTTGAACCACGCCAAGAAAAACTCTTGGGCAGCCTTCGCGAAGCCATTGAAAAGACCGGCCTCAAAGACGGCATGACCATTTCCTTCCACCACCATTTCCGTGAAGGGGACTATGTCATCAACATGGTCATGGAAGAAATTGCCAAAATGGGGATCAAAAATCTCTCCATCGCACCTTCTTCAATTGCCAACGTACATGAACCCCTTATCGACCACATCAAAAATGGGGTTATCACCAACATTACCTCTAGTGGTCTGCGTGACAAGTTAGGGGCTGCCATTTCTTCTGGTATTATGAAGAATCCAGTGGTGATTCGTTCCCACGGGGGACGTGCCCGTGCCATTACGGCTGGCGACATCCACATTGACGTAGCCTTCTTAGGCGCCCCAAGTTCTGACGAATATGGGAACGTCAACGGGACCAAAGGGAAAGCAACTTGTGGCTCCCTAGGTTATGCCATGATTGATGCTAAATATGCCGACCAAGTAGTGGTCATCACTGACTCCTTGGTGCCATATCCAAACACCCCAATTTCCATTCCACAAACAGACGTAGACTATGTGGTCGTAGTAGATGCCATTGGGGACCCTCAAGGGATTGCTAAGGGGGCAACTCGCTTCACCAAGAACCCTAAAGAGCTCTTGATTGCAGAATATGCTTCTAAGGTGATTACCGGTTCTCCTTACTATAAGGAAGGCTTCTCCTTCCAGACTGGTACAGGTGGTGCCTCTCTGGCAGCAACCCGCTTTATCCGCGAACAAATGATTAAAGACGGCATTAAAGCCAGCTTCGTGCTAGGTGGGATTACCAATGCCATGGTTGAACTTTTGGAAGAAGGGCTCGTTGAGAAAGTCATCGACGTACAAGACTTTGACCACCCATCTGCAGTGTCCTTAGGGCGCAATGCGGATCACTATGAAATCGACGCTAGCATGTATGCTAACCCATTGTCCAAAGGGGCCATGGTTAACCGTTTGGATGTCGCCATCTTGTCTGCTTTGGAAGTCGATACTGACTTCAACGTTAATGTCATGACCGGTTCGGATGGGGTTATCCGTGGGGCTTCAGGTGGTCACAGTGACACCGCCTTTGCTTCTAAGATGTCCATGGTGATTTCACCATTAGTACGTGGACGCATTCCAACATTCGTAGACACTGTTAATACGGTTGTAACGCCAGGGACTAGTGTGGACGTGGTCGTCACTGAGATTGGGATTGCGGTTAACCCTAATCGCCCAGACTTAGTTGAGCACTTCAAGTCTCTCAAGGTGCCTCAATACACCATCCAAGAACTCAAAGAAAAAGCCTACAGCATTGTGGGCAACCCAGAACCGATTCAATACGGGGACAAGGTCGTAGCGGTCATCGAATATCGTGACGGTAGCGTCATCGACGTGGTGCGCAATGTCTAAGGGACTCTTTGATGGACCTGAGGTCCATTTGGGCCAGGTTCTATCAGCCCGCGAGGCGCGGAGCCAACGCCAGGCGCATTTGCTAGAAAGGTATGCGCCGGCAGTCTTGGTTTCCATGACCCTCAATACGCCGGGACCTGTCAAAATCTCTGAGGGTCTAGCTAAAATAGGTCGCCAGCTAGCCCAGCTAGTCAGTGACCATTTGGCCCAAGAGGCGGTCCTCTACCAGGATGTGCTGGAGGCCGTGACAGGGTTAGAGGCCTATTGGGTGGTTAGCCAGGAGGCTGAGCTAGTTAAGCGCCATTTAGTGGCCTTTGAAGGGCAGCACCCCTTAGGCCGCCTACTGGACTTGGATGTGCTGGAACTGGTGGAAGGTAGACCCTGCCCCATCAGTCGCCGGCAGTTAGGCCTGGCCCCACGCCAGTGCTTCCTCTGCCAAGCAGACGCCAAGCAGTGCGCTCGCTCACGCCAGCACTCAGTGGCGGATATGCAGGCCTATATCAGTCAGGCCGTCGCCCACTATGGGGCCCAGACTGAATCCCCTTAAGGAAAGGAATAAACTATGAGCAAATTAATTCGTATCACTGAAACAGTTTTACGGGATGGCCAACAAAGCCAAATTGCCACTCGTATGACAACGGAAGATATGTTGCCAATTTTGAAAACCCTGGATCAAGCGGGCTTCCATGCCCTAGAAGTATGGGGCGGTGCGACCTTTGACTCTTGCATCCGCTTCTTAAATGAAGATCCTTGGGAACGTCTGCGTCAAATTCGCGCAGCGGTCAAAAACACCAAGTTACAAATGCTCTTGCGGGGTCAAAACCTGCTAGGTTACCGTAACTATGCGGACGATGTAGTGAAGCTCTTCGTGCAAAAATCAGTCGAAAATGGGATTGATATTATCCGTATCTTCGATGCCTTGAACGATGTGCGCAACCTACAGACTTCGATTGAAGCAACCAAGGAAGCAGGGGGCTTGGCTCAAACAGCTATCTCCTACACCACTAGTCCAGTCCACACCCTAGACTACTATGTGGACTTGGTAGGACGCATGGCCAAATTCGGGGCAGATTCTATCTGTATCAAGGATATGGCAGGGGTGCTAACACCGCAAGCGGGTTATGAATTGGTTAGCCGTATCAAGGATAAGGTAGATTTACCTTTGGAAGTCCACACCCATGCAACTAGCGGGATTTCTGAGATGACCTACCTCAAGGTAGCAGAAGCCGGGGCCGACATTATCGACACAGCCTTGTCATCCTTCTCTGGCGGGACTAGCCAGCCAGCGACAGAATCTATGGTCTTAGCCTTAGAAGACTTAGGCTTCAAGACAGGCGTGGATATGAAAGAAGTAGAAGCGGTAGCGGCTTACTTCAATGGTATCCGCGACAAGTTCCGGGCTGAAGGTATTCTCAATCCTAAGGTTAAGGACACCGAACCTAAGACCTTGATTTATCAAGTGCCTGGCGGTATGTTATCCAACTTACTCAGCCAATTAACTGAACAAGGTTTGGCTGACAAGTACGATCAAGTGTTAGCTGAAGTACCAAAAGTGCGGGCTGATTTAGGTTATCCACCACTGGTAACGCCATTATCACAAATGGTAGGGACCCAGGCGGTGATGAACGTTATCTCTGGTCAACGCTACAAGATGGTGCCTAAGGAAATCAAGGACTATGTCTTAGGACACTATGGTCAAGCGCCAGCCAAGATTGATCCAGAAGTCAAGCAAACCATCATTGGGGACGCAGAAGTCGTAACGGTAAGACCTGCTGACTTGATTGAGCCGCAATTATCAGAATTGCGGGAAGAAATTAAGGACTACGCTAAGTCTGACGAGGATGTGCTCATGTATGCCCTCTTCCCACAACAAGCCAAGGATTACCTAGGCCGCCGGGAAGATCCTTACTATGATGTGCCTGTGCAGACAGTGGAAGTATCCTTGGACTTACAATAAGCTAGAGAGGATGGGAGTCATTCCCGTCCTCTTTTTTTGTTGGGTCGGGCCAGGAAATAGAGGAGTAGTTGAAAAGTTGTGACTAAATCAGCACGTAAAAAAGGGGGCTTCAGACCCTATCTATCAATAGATAGATTGATAGATAGGGAGAGCAAAAAAGGCAGCCAACCCAGTAAGGGCTAGCTGCCGTTTTCTTATACCCGCGGAAGTGAAGGAAGTGAGGCGGGTGTTAAGGCTTTATAGATAGTGTGCTTGGAAATGGGCCATGGCGTCAGCGAAGCTAGCTACCACATGCGTGGCTTGGGCTTGAACCTCGACTGGGGCATGATCCATACAATAGGAGATGTCAGCCACTGCGAACATGTCGCTGTCATTGCCTGAGTCGCCAAAGACTACCAGGCGGTCATAGTCAGACCGGATGATGGCTAAGCCGGAGGCCTTGGAGACCCCTTGGGCCGTTACTTCTAGCCGCGTAGAGCCTGATTTATAGGTAGCCAGTTGAGGAAACTTGGCTTGCAGGTCAGCTAGGTAGAAGTCGGCGGTCTCAGCACTTGGGCGGACATTGACCTTGTAGAGGCGATGACCTTCTAAGGCCGGATAAGGATCTGGCAAGCAAATCAAAGGCATATTCCAGAGCCGTTGCTTATGCTCGTGGTCGAAGTTACCAATGCGACGTTGACCGTCTAGGGCATCAAAGATTAACTTGTGCTCCTTGAAATAAGCCAGTAGCTTGGGGGTAACGTCTTCAGGTAAGTGATGCTCGGCCAGGAGTTGGGCATAGCGAGTAACAACTGCCCCATTGAAGCCAATCATATGCGTGACATCGAGGTCATTGCCTTGGACAATGTACTGGATCTCTGCCAGGGAGCGGCCAGTGGCGATGGAGAAGTCGCCCAGCTCTTTGGCGGTATGGTAGGCCGCCAAATCAGCTGCATTGACCGTGACAGAATCCTTGACGAAGGTACCATCTAAGTCTGTCACAAAGAGGTTACGCATGACTTATTCCTCCATGCCGAGGATGTCTTGGATCTCCATTTTCAAGACATTGGCGTGGGCCCCATAGATGGATTGCATTTGCATGTCGTTTTCGGCGAAGCCTAGGGCACCTAGTTGGTGAACGATGGTGTCTTTATCTACTTGGGTTTTGTCTTTGACATTAATCCGCAGGCGGGTGATGCAGGCGTTGACTTCTTCAATGTTGTCAGGGCCACCGTGAGCGGCAATCAAGCCCAGGGCTTGTTGATAGATACCTTCGGGACTGTCAGGAATGGTCTTCATGGCAGTGCCTGAGTTTAGCAGGGCTTGGTCTTCAGGGTGTAAGTCATTGTTACTGTTGTCTTGGCCGACTTGGTTAATGGTAACACCCAGTTTTTCGCGCGCTTCTTTCTTGCTTGAAAGTTTGACTTCATCGCTATCTTCACGACCTGGTGTCTTCAAGTTGAATTTAAGGATGAGCAAGCGGAAGACATAGTAGTATAGGATGAAGCAAGGTACGCCGACGATGAAGACTAACCACCAGTGGGTCTTAGGCCCTTGTAGGACGCCATAGATGATTAAGTTGATAAAACCGTGACCGGTTGGGGTTGCCACCCCAGCACCTAAGAGGTGCATTACCAATAAGGCAGCACCCGCCATGAAGGCGTGGGCAACATAGAGGATTGGGGCAACGAAGAGGAAGGTAAATTCAATTGGTTCGGTAATCCCGGTTAAGAAGGCAGTACCAGCAGCTGCGAAGAGCAGAGAACCTACGACTTTACGTTTCTTAGGATCGGCTGTCTTGTACATAGCGTAGGCAGCCCCAGATAAACCAAACATGAAGTAAACGAACTTCCCGCCGTTGAAACGGGTAATGGATGGGTCGATTGAAGTGATGTTAGGATCCGCAAGGGAAGCTAGGTAGGCATTGATGGTACCTACAACGCGTTCGCCATTGATGGTCCAGGTCCCACCTAATTCAGTGGTGCGTACTGGCCAGTTAAGCCCGTGGTGGAGACCAAATGGTAGGAGTGCCCGTTCAACTAGCCCGTAGAGGAAGGTACCTAGCGGACCAGATTTGAGGATGAAGACGGACAAAATCGAAATCCCTTGTTGGATTGGTGGCCAGATAAAGAAGAGGATAACAGAGACAAAGGCCATGGCAACGATGGTTACAATCGGTACGAAACGTGGGCCACTGAAGAAGCCGATTAGGGCAGGTAATTGTTTCTTAACCGCCCAACGGTGAACGAAGAAGACCACGACCCCGACGATAATCCCCCCGAAGACGCTGAGGTCCAGGGTTTGAATCCCCATGACCTTAGTCTGCATGGCATTAGCCATAGCTAGTTTAGCTTCAGCGCTGGATAACTTGCTGGTGTCCACCAAGCGATGGCTTTGGACTAGGAGGAAGTTGAGGACGGAGTGTAAGACGATAAAACCGAGTACCCCAGATAGGGCAGCAGAACCTTTTTCGCGTTTGGCTAAACCAACGGCGACGCCGACAGCGAAGATAATAGGTAGGTTGTTGAAGGCTGTGTCCCCTAAAGTAATAAAGAATTTCATAATGAATTGGAAGATTTGGTTCTGAAGAACAGGGAACATCTTCAAGGTATCTGAGTTAGAAAAGGCAGTCCCAATCCCCTTAATAATCCCGGCCCCTGGCAAGACCGAAACAGGTAAGAGGAAGGATCGGCCAAACTGCTCAAAGGCATAAACAAATTTGTTTTTTTGACTCATTGCTAGTCGCTCCTTCATAATTTGATAAGTCTATTCTAGCAAAAAAGCAAACGCTTTAGTAAAATGTGCTAAAAAGTTCCCAAGGAAGATAAAATTGACTCCAAGAGGTAAAATTACCTCTAAATTTTGTGGTGGCTCCCCGCTGTGGTACAATAGAAATGTAAACCCTTAGGGGATCAGGAGGGATGACATGTTTTTCGTCAATCTAAAGGCTCACTATGAAGAATTATCGGTCTATGAACAGGAAGTCATCGACTATCTCATGAAGCAGGACAATATCGAGGCCCAGACCCTTAAGTCTATTGGGGCGGCCCTGCATTTATCAGCTTCGACTATTGTGCGGGCAGGCAAGAAGTTAGGCTATGCTACCTTCAATGAACTCAAGTATGACCTGCGCCGTAGTAAGGAGTCCAATCAGGAGTCCCATCATCTGGAGGCCAGTCACTTTGACTTGATGAAGGCCCAATTGACGGACGAGTTCCAACGGACCATGGCCCTATTAGCCCAGGCCGATTTCGAGTCGGTGGCCGATCGGGTCTTGGCGGCGCGTCGGGTCTTCTGCGTGGGGATTGGGTCTAGCTATATGCCCATGTCTGACTTTAACCGTAAGCTCAAGCTCATTGATGTCTGGGCCAATGACTTCTTCGAACAGTATAGTATTGAACGCATTCCTGATATTGCCACCAAAGAAGATGTCATCGTGGTCTTCTCCCTAGGCGGGGCCAACAAGACGGTCAATGAGACCTTGCTTAAGGCTCGCCAAAAGGGGACCCATATTGTGGCCATTACCAGCCTGACCCATCATCCTTTGGCCAAACTCAGTGATCAACTGATTCAGATTTATGATGCGCCTAAGGCGCGCAAGAAGATTCGGTCCCGGCTCATGCTCAACCTGGCCGGAACCCTCCTCTTCGAGACCTTACTCAAACGCCAGGCCGCCCAACAAGAGCAGGCCTAGGCAGAAAGAAGCGATTGATTCATGCAAGCTGTAAAACTCGGCATACTCCATACCAATGACACCCATTCCTATCTGGATTTATTTAGCCAGCGCGCCCATCTGATTAAAGGCCTGCGAGCACAGTATCAAGCCAGCTTGTTGCTGGGGGCTGGGGACCTCTTTGTGGGTGGCCCTTACTTCCAGCTCTTCGCCGGCCAGGCGGAAATTGCCCTCTTGAACCAGTTGGGTTATGATGCGGTCACTTTTGGCAACCATGAATTTGATATGGGACCTAGCTTTTTGGCCTCCTATCTGGCCCAAGCTAGGGTGCCCTTTGTGTCCAGTAACCTGGACTTTAGCCGGGAGCCGGCTTTGGCTGATTTGGCGGCGCAACAAGTGGCGCCTTACCGCCTCTATGACCTGGCGGACGGTGTCCGACTGGCTATCCTAGCAGCCACAACCCTGGAAACCTTGGATAATTCTTCGCCAGGGGAGCTGATTGGCTTTGAAGAGCCTCGTCTGGCCTTAGAACGGAATCTGGCCTTGGCCCGTCAGGCTGGGGCAAGCCACTTTGTTCTCTTAAGCCATCTGGGTTATGAGACGGACCTGGCTTTGGCCCAAGAAGTGCCAGACTTTGCCGCCATCATCGGAGGCCATACCCATACGGTGACAGAGCAACCCGCCCTAGTAGGCCAGACCTTGGTGGTGCAGGCTGGCTACTATGGTCGTCTGCTGGGCGAACTCAGTCTCTGGCTCCATCCGGATGGCAGCCACCAGCTAGGCCACTACCAACTACATGATTTAAGTCATTATGCCAAGGTTGCCCGTCCGGTAGCCAAGGAACTCAAAATCTGGCAAAGCCAGGCCCAGGCGCGAATTAGCCAAGTCATTGGCCAAAGTCGCCAGGCCCTGGATGGCAGTCGGGAGGCCCTGAGTCAGGGCCATACCAATCTCAGCCAATTGGTCTGCCGGGCCTATGCGGCAGCTGCTCGGGCTAAGGGCTGGCAAGTGGACTTTAGCCTCATTAATGGGCGAGGCGTCCGCGCCAGTCTGGATCAGGGGCCGGTGACCTATGAGGAGGCCCTGGCCATTCTGCCCTTTGGCTGCCAGCTCTGGGTCCTGGAAGTGACGGGGGCCGACCTCAAGGAGGCGCTGGAATCCGGCCACTATCCTCGTATGATTGACAGTCAAGGCCAGCCCTTAGAGCTTGAAGAGGCAGTCAAGGGACTGGACCCTGAGGCCACTTATCAGCTGGTGACCAACGACTTCTTAGGACGAGGCCGGGATGGTTATGAGGCCTTGGCCCGTCACCAGCTGCTGGATCAGCAGCTGGGTAGCGACTTGGATGCCTTGGTGGCCTACCTGTCCCAAGAGGCTTAAGCCTATTTAATAGTTACACTATTAAATAGGGTTTGAGAGGGCAAAAATTCTGGCTTTTTGGGAGTCGCGAACAGAAAAAGTCAAAAATAAGCCGGAAACGTTCGTCTTTTGCCGGAAAAAGCCTGTCAGACCGGGATTTGGCCCCGGCCACTTATGAAAAAGCAAATATATAATCATTTATATAAAAGGGGCCTCAGGCTCCTTTTTCTTTAGCCCTAGGTCAAGCAATTAGGTTGGCAAAAGGTCTGATTTGGTGTACAATAGTCAAAGAAAGTCAATGTAAGGAGGGGTAACATGTCAAGCCGCAATATGACCGACATCATTGAGGCCTACCTGAAGGAATTCCTCAAGCACCAAGAGCATGTCGAAATCAAACGTAGTGACATCGCGGAGCACTTCGACTGTGTCCCGTCACAAATTAACTATGTCATTAAGACCCGCTTTACCCAGGAGCACGGCTACCTGGTCGAAAGTAAGCGGGGTGGTGGTGGCTATATCCGCATTCTCAAGATTGAATTGGCCGACGAGGCAGCCCTGATTGATCAGCTGATAGAATTAGTGGGCGATAAGATTAGCCAACGCAACGGCATTCATATGATTGAGAATTTGATTGGCAAGGGCCTGATTACCAACCGCGAGGGGACCTTAATCCTGTCCGTGATTGAAAAATCCGTCCTTCATCAAATCAGTGAGCAGGAACAGGCGGCTCGCGCCCAATTGCTCAAGACCTTTTTGCAACAACTCAAATACAGCTATTAAGAAAAGGAGTGAAGACGCGATGTTTGAAGAACTATTTACCGAGAGCGCCCATCAAGTCATGATCATGGCGGCTGAGGCTACCTACCAATTGCGCCATTCAGCTATTGGGACCGAGCATATCTTGATTGGTCTAGCCCGCGAAGAACGTGGGATTGCCGGCGTCATTCTCCGTGAATTTGGCGTGACCCCGGAACTAATTCTCAACGAGTTGCGGGCCATCCACGGCGATGTAGAGGCGCCTATGCCGCGGGGGGAAGTCACCCTACCTTATTCGCCGCGCGCCAAGAAAAATATCATGGATGCCTCCAATACAGCTAAGCGCTTGGGCGCACGCCAAATTGGGACTGAGCACCTCCTATTAGCCATGCTGCCACAAGAAATCCTGGCGACCTTAATCTTACGCAATCTAGACGTCGACTTAGACGCCCTTAAAAAAGCCGTCTACCAAGCTATCGGCATTGATAAGATGCCAATAGGCCAAAGCAAGCCTCAAGCGCGGACCCAGAAAGCCAGCGAGACTGCGCCAAGCAAGACGCCAACCTTGGACTCCTTTGCCCGCAACCTGACTCAAATGGCCAAGCAAGGCCAGATGGACCCAGTGGTGGGCCGCGAGAAGGAAGTCCAACGCATGCTGCAAATCATCAGCCGTCGTAAGAAGAATAACCCTGTCCTAGTCGGGGACCCTGGGGTAGGTAAGACGGCCTTGGCAGAAGGCCTAGCCCAACACATCGTGTCAGGCGACGTGCCGGCCGATATTGCCAAGAAACGCCTCATGATGTTAGATATGGGGAGCCTGGTGGCTGGGACCAAGTACCGGGGGGAGTTCGAAGAGCGCATGAAGCGCATTGTGGAAGAGGTCATGGCCGACGGCCAAGTTATTCTCTTCATTGATGAGCTCCATACCCTGATTGGGGCCGGTGGCTCTGAAGGGGCTATTGATGCAGCCAACATCCTCAAGCCAGCCCTGGCACGGGGTGAAATCCAAGTCATTGGGGCGACGACCCTGAGTGAATACCAGAAATACATTGAAAAAGACGCGGCCTTGGAACGTCGTTTCTCTAAGGTGCAAGTGGACGAGCCAACCCCTGAAGAAACCATCCAGATTCTGCAAGGGCTCAAGACCCAGTATGAAGTTCACCACGTCGTGACCATTACTGACCAAGCCATTGAGGCGGCGGTCAAACTTAGTGTCCGCTACATTACGTCACGCTCCTTGCCTGATAAGGCCATCGATTTAATCGATGAAGCGGCCGCTAAGGTTCGGATTGAAGAAGCCGTCTCTCATGATCCCCTTTTCGCCCTCGAGAAGGAAATGGCCAAGTTGCAGTCAGATAAGGAAGAAGCCGTGCTAGCCCGCAACTTCCCAGAGGCAGCTAGCCTTCGCGAAGCCGAACAAAAACTGGAAAAACGCCTAGCCCGGGCTCGCAAGAAAGCCCAGGCTCAGGCCGGCCAGCCAGTACATTTAGTCGTAGATGAAGAACAAGTGGCTCAAGTCGTGGCCCTGTCAACTGGCATCCCAGTGACCCAAATGGCCATGAAGGAAAGCCAACGTCTGGTTAACCTAGAGCGGGAGCTTCATCAACGAGTTATTGGCCAAGAGGAAGCCGTGTCCGCTGTGTCACGCGCTATTCGCCGGGCTCGTTCTGGCCTCAAGGCGCCAGGCCGTCCAATTGGTTCCTTCCTCTTCTTGGGACCAACCGGGGTTGGTAAGACCGAATTGGCCAAGGCCTTGGCCCAAGCCATGTTTGGTTCCCAAGACAATATGATTCGGGTCGACATGTCCGAGTACATGGAGAAACACACCGTGTCTCGCCTGATTGGTTCGCCTCCAGGCTATGTAGGCCATGAAGAAAGCGGCCAGTTGACCGAGAAGGTGCGCCAAAAACCTTACTCTGTCATTCTCCTGGACGAAATCGAGAAGGCCCACCCAGATGTCTTTAACATCCTGCTCCAAGTCTTTGACGACGGACATTTGACTGACTCCAAGGGCCGCCAAGTCGATTTCCGCAACACCATCATTATCATGACTTCTAACCTAGGGGCAACCGCCCTGCGGGATGAGAAATCCGTCGGTTTTGGGGCTAAGCAGTTTACCGCTGACCACCTGGCCATGGAAAAACGTATTCGTGAAGAGCTCAAGCGTTCTTTCCGTCCGGAATTACTCAACCGGATTGACGAAACGGTGGTCTTCCACTCCTTAACTAAGGAAGAAATTCGCCAAATCGTGAAGCTCCATACTAAGGATATTATCAAGCGCCTAGGCGAACTGGCCATCAAGGCTCGGGTGACCGACACCGCGGTGGACATTATCGCCGAAGCCGGCTTCGACCCAGAATACGGGGCGCGTCCAATTCGTCGCGCGATTCAAAAACAAATTGAGGACCAACTCAGTGAGTTGTTGCTTAGCGGCAGCATTGTCACCGGGGACTCGGTGACCATTGGCGGCCGGTCCGGTAAGATCAATATTGCCGCCAAGGACCATGAGGCTGGCTCAAGCAAGGCCAAAGCTAAGCCCAAAGCCAAAGCCTAAATAATCTAAGACAGGAGCTAGCCCATGTTTGAACAACTGCAAAGACTCTATCCCCAGGCCCAAGCAGTCGCACCGGATGCGGTGCTGCCCGGCTATCTGATTGTCCAATTGGGGGATCAAGGCCTAGCCATTCCTCAGGCTGACCTGACTAGCAAGGAAGAAGAACTCTTGCTTATGATGAGCTTGGCCAAGGCCACCCCCCAGGTGCCGGTCGTGGATTTAGCGCCACATCAACAGGCCTGGCGGGCCTTTCTCCTAGAAGGTCAGCCACTGGAAGGCCAAATGCGGGGCAGTCTGGTCTGTATCTATTTGATTATGCAGGCCAAGTCAGAGACCTTCGACCCTGTCTTGTGGCAGCAGACCCTGGAAGATTCTCTGGAAGCCATTGAAGTGGTCATTCCGGATGAAGCCAATCGCTGGCTAGTCTGCCTTCGGGGTATGGAACACGTTGGCGCCTTGGTGGACATTATTAAGACCTTGGACATTGACTTTGAGACGGTGACCCGGGGCTGCGTCGGCCTAGTAGCCAAGTTGGATCAGGATTATGTGGCCCATTTCCAAGATGAGCGGCGTCTGGTTCACAGTATTCTGTCTCAGATTATGGAGCCAGAGATTGTGCCCTTGACCTCAGTCCTCTTACGCCTAGTAGGGCGCGAAGTGACCAAGCAGTATGCCTTTATGGATCGACTGCACGATGTCCTCAAGCACAACCCAGACTATGCGGCGACGGTGCGAGCCCTCTTTGAACATCAGGGCAACCTGAGTCAGGCAGCCGATGAACTCTATATTCATCGTAATACCTTGACCTATCGCCTCAGCAAATACACCAAGGAGACAGGGCTTAACCTGCAACATCTGACGGATCTGATTGTCAGCTACCTGGCTCTGGAACATAAGGGGTGAGGCCATGATGGATGCAAGCCAACTGGCGCCCACCGACTTGGCCCAGCACGAATATTGGATGCAGCAGGCCCTAGAACTGGCCGACCAGGCCCAAGCCCTAGGCGAAGTGCCCATTGGCGCCCTCTTAGTTAAGGATGGCGTCCTCCTGGCTTCAGCCTACAATCTGCGGGAGGTCAACCACCAGGCTACGGCCCACGCCGAACTCCTGGCCATTGAAGCCGCCAACCAAGCCCTAGGCGCCTGGCGCTTAGAGGGCTGTACCCTCTATGTGACCTTGGAACCTTGCCCTATGTGTGCGGGCGCCCTAGTCTTATCACGGGTGGATCAGGTGGTCTACGGGGCTAGTGACCCCAAGGGTGGCTGCGCCGGCAGCCTCATGAATCTCTTGGAAGACAGCCGCTTCAACCATCAACCGCAAGTGATTAGAGGAGTTTTGGAAGCCCAGTGTAGCGACAAGCTCAAGACCTTCTTCCAAGGCCTCCGCAAGCGCAATAAGTTGCGCAAAGAGCAAGCCAAGCAAGCGGATGAACAAGCTGACTAATTAATAAAAAATGAACGCTCAAGCCAGCCTTCTAAAGGGCCGGCCTTGAGCGTTTTTTGTCTTGGCAAGGAGATTACGAACATTTACGAAACAAAATTATCCATTTTCATGAAAATTAATCAACATCGGCTTTCCATTGTGCTAAAATAGGAATATTAAATCCCCCACTTCGTTCAAGAAGTAAGCGCAAGGAGCAAAAGTAATAATGAAAGTACTAGCATATGGTGTTCGTGATGTCGAGAGACCCGTGTTTGACCTAGCCAATCAAAAGTTTGGTTATGAATTAGTTTGTGTGCCCAACTACCTAAAGGGTCCGGAAGAGGCTTGGTTAGCTCAAGGTTGTCAGGCCGTTATTTTGCGTGGTAACTGCTGGGCTACAAAGGAGGTCTTAGATATCTACAAAAAATTAGGAGTAGAATATGTCCTGACGCGGACAGTAGGTGTCGACCATATCGATCTTGCCTATGCTAGGCAATTGGGCTTCAAGTTAGCACACGTCCCTTTTTACTCACCTAATGCGATTGCCGAATTAGCTTTGACCTTGGCCATGACCCTCTTGCGGAATGTCGCCTATACAACTCACTTAACTAGTCAGCAAGATTTTCGTGTCCACGAGCAAATGTTTTCTAAGGAAATCCGTAACTGTACTGTTGGTGTGGTTGGGATTGGCCGGATTGGCTTGACGACCGCAACGCTCTTCAAGGGCTTGGGCGCGAATGTCTTAGCTTACGACGCCTTTCCAAAAGAAGGAGTAGATCATATCTGCACCCAAGTAGAGCTGGATGAGCTCTTAGCTAAGTCAGACGTGATTTCCATTCACGCACCTTACATTCCAGCTAATGGCAAGGTCATCACCAAGGAATTCATCAGCAAGATGAAGCCAGGGGCCATTCTGGTCAACACTGCGCGCGGTGAGTTGCAGGATGTGGATGCCATCATTGAAGCCATCGAATCTGGCCATTTGGCTGGGGCAGGCTTAGATGTCTTAGAGAACGAGAGCCAATTCTTCTTCAAGGACCTGCGTGGTCAAGACATTAGCGATTCTGCGGTTAAGAAATTGGTTGACCTCTATCCTAAGGTCTTATTAACCCCTCACATGGGGAGCTACACCGATGAGGCAGTAGAGAACATGGTGGAAACCAGCTTTAATAACCTCAAGGACTATCTGGAAACAGGAGAATGCAGCAATGATTTCTAGGTAAATAAAGAATTTGCCTCGAAAATAGACAAAAGCGAAAGAACTGAGTGCCGCTTAAGCAGCGCCTTAGTCCTTTCGCTTTATTTATTATAGTAGGATAATATGAAAATATAGGCTTCACTTGCTAGTCCATCTTAGCTAGCTAAATTTTTAGGACACTTAGTTATAAGTTATCCTAACTTAGATAAAAGTTGATAAATAGTATGGGCTACCCCGTCTTCTGCATTGCTAGGGGCCTCATAGCTTGCTAAGTCTTTAATGGCTTGACTAGCGTTAGCCATGGCATAACTATTAGGGAACATGGCTAGCATAGAGCGGTCGTTGGCCGAATCGCCAATGGTTAGGACTTGATGCTTAGTGAACCCATGGTGCTGGCAGTAGGCTTCAATTGCTAAGCCCTTTTGGGCCTTGAGACTGGTAATTTCTAAATTATCTGGGCCAGAAGAAGTCAGGTCAATGGCAAAGTCCTTGAGGAAATGGTGGGCAGACTCTAAGACTTCAGGGCGCCGGTCAATCAGCATAAGCTTAAGTGGTGGATCCAAGTCAGGGCGATAATCCTCAAGGGGTTGAAGCTCCTTGAAGTGGAGTTCAATCTGGGCCAGACTATCATCGCTAGCAGCTTCCTTGGCGCGATTTAGGAAAGCTTCCATGCGTCGCCGATAGAGGGACAGGTCATTGACATAATAACCGTTCAGAGACTTGAGCGACACCAAAGTCTGAGTTTCAGGCACAGCAAATCGTTCGATAAGGGTCTGGGTATCGGCCAAATCAAGGGCGAAGACATCCTCCAAATTTCCTTTAACGTCATAAGTTGCAGCGCCATTGACGGCAATGATGCGAGCGGTCAGTTGATGCTGATCTAGGAGCCACTTAGCAGACCGATAATCTCGTCCGGTAGCAATCAGAAACTCAATATCCGATTGAGCTTGAAGGTCTCGAATGGCTTGGGCGGTAGTGTCGCTAATGACATGGTTTGGGTTCAGTAAGGTCCCATCCATATCGGATGCAAAGAGTTTAATCATCGGCAACCTCCATAATTCGTCATAATTCTCGTATAAATAGTGTACCACGAAATCGTCAAAAAATGGTATGATAGAAGCGAGAAAATTTAGCTTAGAAAGGATGATCGAGATGACACAACCGATTTTCTTAAAGCCTGTGTTACAAGATAAGATATGGGGTGGCCGTAAACTTGAACTAGAATTTGGCCTCAAAGGTCCTAGCGACACGGTAGGGGAAGCTTGGTGTATTAGTGCCCACCCTAATGGGGTGTCGACCGTCATTAGTCCTGCCGAATATGCAGGACTGGGCCTAGATCAGCTCTATCGAGAGCATCCAGAATTATTTGGGAATCCTAGTCAAACTGTCTTTCCTCTCTTAATTAAAATCCTAGATGCAGCAGCCGAGCTTTCTGTGCAGGTCCATCCTGATGATGCCTATGGACTTGAACATGAAGGGGAGCTTGGGAAGACGGAATGTTGGTATGTCATTTCTGCGGAGCCAGGAGCTAAGATTGTTTATGGGCATAAGGCTCAATCGCGACAAGAATTCGAAGAATTAGTAGCGGCAGGGCGTTGGTCAGACCTCTTAGTGGAGGTGCCAGTTAAGGCGGGCGACTTCTTTGATGTGCCGGCAGGGACCATTCATGCGATTGGTGCAGGGGTGGTCATTCTGGAAACACAACAGAGCTCTGATACCACTTATCGTGTCTACGACTATGATCGTCGTGATACCCAAGGCAATCCCCGTGATTTGCATCTTAAGCAGGCGGCGGATGTCACTTTCTATCCAGATCCAGAGCGTCACTTGCAAGTCAAGACTCAGCAAGTTGGTGACAGCCAAGTTATCCAGTACCTAGAAAATGAATTTTTCACTGTGAGCAAGTGGGAAGTCGTGGATAGCCTTACTTTAAGCCTGGATAATGCCTATACCTTGGCAACCGTCATTGCAGGGCAAGGCCGACTATGGTTGGACGGTGTCGCTTATGACTTAGATTTGGCAAGTTCCTTTATTTTGCCGCACGGTGTTACAGAAATTTGTTTGGAAGGGAAGCTGACCTTAATTAGTTCCCATCCAGCTTAAATAGAGGAGTGTGTCAGCAGATAATGAGTGAACAATACTTTAAATCTAGTCCCACCAGTCAGCATTCTTTATACCAGATTCAAGATGGTGTGGCAGGCCTAACTTTGAGCTTTCAGACCGATAATGGCGTCTTTTCTAAACAGCGCATGGACTATGGTTCCAAGGTGTTAGTGGAAGCTTTCGCAGATTCAGTTCCTGCAGGAACTTATCAAATAGTAGAACTGGGGAGTGGCTACGGTCCGGTCACAATTGCTTTAGCGAAATTATATCCTCAAGCTCAAGTGACAGGTGTCGAGATTAATGAACGTGCCTACCAGTTGGCGCAGGCCAATAGCCAGCTCAATCGAGTAGAGAATACAGCCTACCAACTGGCTGACGCAGGCCAATGGCAAGCTAGTCAAGCACCGGATTTTGTGGTGACCAACCCACCTATTCGGGCCGGTAAGCAGGTCATCCAACAATTCGTACGCTCAGCTCAGGCTAATTTAAGACCTGGCGGTGAATTATGGCTCGTAATTCAGAAAAAACAAGGCGCTCCTTCTATGGAAACTTTTATGGAAGAAGTCTTTGGGAATGTTGAGTTAGTGACCCGAGATAAGGGTTATTGGATTTTGAAAAGCCAAAAGACAAAATAGTAAATTTTACAGAAGCCATTTTGATTGATTCATCAAAATGGCTTTTTTGTGATTTGTATATATGAATAAAAATCGAGCATCAAAACCACTATTATTACAAGATGATGACATAGGTATAGTGTTAATTCTTAATGGAGCATGACACTATAGTTAGAGCCTTAAAGATTAGTCGAACGCTCTTTATAACTAGTCTTTTACTTTCTGATTTGAGAATAATAGGGAAAAACAAATTTTAGTATATCTTTCTGCTAAATAGTGTGGTAAAATACACAAATGACCGACAAATTATAATCAAAGAGAGGGAATACACAATGAAAAAACTTAAGGATTCCAGCAGCCTTAAACAAATTCAACGCTTTTCCATCCGGAAATTTTCGGCTGGTATTGCATCTGTTGTAGTGGGGAGTTTCTTTGCATCAGCATTGATTAGTCCCGCTGTGAATGCACAGGCCACTACACCAGCATCTAACACTCATTCAGTGGCAAAACAAGTCACGACACAATATCAATACCTTGCGATTGAAGAGTTAACTTGGGCGCAACGTCAAGCAATCAAATCAGGCACTCCTAGTCAAATTGCCCAAGCGGATCAAGTTTATTATTTTGTCTATCAAGCAAAACAAGGTGCTCGTCAATTACCAGTTACTGGTGAAGGATCCACCTTGTTGGGGCTTGCAGCAGGCGCGACCTTGATTGTATTTGCAGTTGGCTTGGTTCGTGATAAGAAGAAAGCACTGACCAGCTTAATGCTTGTGACCTTAGCAGGACAGGTAGCATTGGTGCCGGATTCACAAGCAGCTCAAGCGCGATTGCTAGAACAATTCAATCAAAGTTTCCAAACGCCAGTGGGACAAGCCTTGCCAAATCCTCAAGTTCAGATAGAAGGATATGAATATGTAGGGTATTTTGCCGCTCAGGAGCTGGCGCAAGTAGCACCTAATGCTTCTGTAGATGGTGCGATTAGTGAATCAACTGAATCTAAGGCTTCTTCAGCGGAATCAAGCGCAAGTCAATCCTCTGAATCGAAAGCCTCTTCAGAGGAATCAAGCGCAAGTCAATCATCTGAATCAAAAGCTTCTTCAGCGGAATCAAGCGCAAGCGAAACATCTGAATCAAAAGCTTCTTCAGCGGAATCAAGCGCAAGTGAAACATCTGAATCAAAAGTGTCTTCAGCGGAATCAAGTGCAAGTGAAACTTCTGAATCAAAGGCATCTGCTGAAGAATCCAATTCAAGTGTAACACCAGCACCAGAGCCACCTAAAACGCTAGATTTCAAAGACTTAGACGCTGCTTTACAGGCAGCGAATAAGCAAGTGGCTAATCTAGAGGCTGTTAAACTTAGCGATAAGACTCCAAAGTCAGTGAAAGCTTTTGAGGAAGAATTAGCAAATGCTAAGAAGGATTTAGACACACTGATTAGCAGAGCGCAAGAGCTCAAAGATAATCCTAAAAATACTGAGCAAGTAGCGATTAACGATTTAACTAAGCAAGTTCAGAACTTAGCTGATAAGACATCTAAATTATCCGATAACCTAATTGCTCAAGCAGACAAGACGCCATTACAAACGGTGATGACGGCTTTAGCAGAATTGGTTAAAGAAGCTAAAAACGTAGGGTTAATTGATGAAGTGATTAAGTCCCAAGCGACTTTGCAAAATGCGCGTTCAGTGGTTAAAGATCAAGATGCTACTGAGAAAGATGTAGCGGCAATGGTGAAAGCAGTTGAAGCCCTAATAGAAGATTTAACGTATAAGCTAAAGGCTCAGCAACCAGCCCCAACTCCATCAAAAACGCTAGATTATAAAGCTTTAGATGCCTCATTGCAGGCTGCTCAGGCTCAGCTTGCTAACATAGAAGCAACACCTAAGAATGATAAGACCCCTAGCTCTGTTGCAACTTTTGAGAGTGAACTTGCTAAAGCTAAGGAAAGTTTGACAGCACTCACTAATCAAGCTCAAGTCCTCAAGGGGAAAGCTGGTGCGGCAGAGCAAGCAGATATTGATGCGCTCACCCAACAAGTTCAGGAATTAGTCAACAATTCTGAGAATCTAGCCAGTCTTTTAGTAGCTCAAGTGGATAAATCGGCTTTGCAAGCAGCGATGTCGTCCTTAATCGCAAAACTTAATAAAGCGAGAAATTTGGGCTTAATGGATGAAGTGATTAAGACTCAAGCAACTTTACAGAATGCACGATCAGTGATGCAGGACTCAGAAGCAACCGAGAAAGATGTTGAAGCAATGACTCAGGCAGTTGAAACTCGATCTCAAGGCTTACAGTATATTTTGGATAACTTAGAGTCTAAAGAAGCGCAACCGTAATCTCGATAGATAAGCTAATTGTTTGAGATAGTAGCATAAAAAAGAGTGTTGATAGTTCTGGCTATCAACACTCTTTTTGCGTAAGCAGGTTGTTTGATGAAAGTATGAATCGAGATATTAAGGAATTATAAAATGATGAAACCTCGATGTTATTAGTTGGTTATGCCATGTGGGGCTTTAATTAGACTGTTCAGTTATTCTTGGAAACGATGGAATAAATTGATTTATCAATAAAATATGAGAAAATCTAGTTTAACCATATATTTATTAATTTTTTTGTGGTAAAATACACTAGCGAATAATAATTTACTAAGAAAGGGAAAAGCTCAATGAAGAAATCTAAGAGCTCTAGTAGCCTTAATACAGTCCAACGTTTTTCCGTCCGGAAATTTTCTGTTGGGATTGCTTCCGTTGTAATAGGAAGTTTTTTTGTGTCAGCGGTAGCGGCACCTGTCGTTCAGGCACAGACTGCCACGACAGTTACAAGTTCTCAACAGGTAACCAAACAAGTGTCCACTCAGTATCGGTATGTATCCATTGAAGAATTATCTTTGGAACAACGCCAAGCCATTAAAGCAGGAACCCCTAGCCAAATTGCTGAGGCAGATCAAGTCTACTATTTTGTTTATCAGGCAAATACAGGGAAAAATCATTTGCCAGTCACAGGCGAATCATCAACCCTATTAGGTCTAGCAGCAGGTGCGGCGCTGCTTGTGTTTGCCGTTGGCTTAGTTCGTGATAAGAAGAAGGCTTTGACTAGTCTGATGGTTATAACCATGACGGGACAGGTTTTGCTGGCCCCAAGTTTACAGGCGGTTGAGACGCGTCTACTAGAACAGTTTAATCAAAGCTTTCAAACACCTGTGGGGCAAGCATTACCTGATCCAAAGTTAAGTATTGAAGGTTATGACTATGTAGGGTATTTTCCTGCCAGTGAGCTAGAGCAAGTGGGACCTAATGTTTCTAGTAATAGTGCAATTAGTGCAACGAGCAACCTCGAGTCAGTAGCTTCTTCAGAATCCTCCAGTGGAACATCCACGCGAGTAAGTAGTGAAAGTCCTCTGGTGTCAGTGCAATTTGAGACACCAAGTGCCGATAGTACGCCGACACTGCAACCAGAGGAATCGAGCGCCAACGTGACACCGGTGTCAGCGACCAAACCTGAAAAGCAAAACACTAGCACGGTTCCAGCGGAGAAACCGAGCACCAACGCGACACCAGCGCCAACGCCACCAGCAGAGAAACCGAGCACCAACGCGACACTAGCGCCGACGCCACCAGCAGAGGAACCGAGCGCCAATGTGACACCAGTACCAACGCCACCAGCGTTGGAACCGAGCACTAGCGTGACACCAGCGCCAACGCCACCAGCGTTGGAACCGAGCACCAGTGTGACACCAGTACCAACGCCACCAGCGTTGGAACCGAGCACCAGTGTGACACCAGTGCCAACGCCACCAGCGTTGGAACCGAGCACCAGTGTGACACCAGTACCAACGCCACCAGCAGAGGAACCTAGTGTCAACCCGGCTCCAACATCTAATCCTCCGAAGCCTTTTGAGTATAGAGTCTTAAATTTGACTTTGGAGTTGGCAGAAGCTCAAGTGGATGACCTAGAAGTGGCTGTCACGGAAGGAAAAACCCCTAGTTCAATTGCCTCTTTCAAGGAGGAATTCTATAAACTGAAATCCCGTCTTACAACGCTTGTCAATAAGGTAAAAGAAATAAAGGCTGCACCTGAAGCTGCAGATCAGTCAACAATTGATAGCTTGGCTCAAGAAGCGCAAGAGTTAGTTAATCGTACTAAGAACTTGTCTGACGTTTTAGTAAGTCAGGCAGACAAATCGCCATTAAAAACTGCTATGGCAGCATTGGCAGAGCAAGTAAAAACAGCCAAAGCTCTTGACTTAAGCGATAAGACGCCAAGTAGCCAACAGGCCTTGGCTGATGAAATTCGCAAAATACAAGCAACACTCCAGAATGCTCAGTCAGTAGTGAAGGATTCTGAAGCAACAGATGTTGATGTAGACGCGATGACTCGGTCAGTAGAGAACCAAGCCAAATCCTTGGAAGCTGCCGTCAAGGCTCTCCAATCTAAGGCAGATACACAGGCGCTAGCAGCAGCTGTGACTTTACTAGATGCGCCTGTTGATACAGACCAGAAGACACCGAAAAGTATTGCGGATTACCAACATGCGCTAGATTTATTGAGAGACAGTCTAGAAGCTGCTCGTGCTCAAGCGCAAGCTATCTTAGCGGACCCAGATGTTAAGCAGGAACAAGTGGATAAGGCCTTGGTAGCAGTAAATGAAGTGCAGGCTAAACTTGATCAAGCTAAAGCTTTGCTACGGCAACAAGCAGATAAGTCCGCCTTAGAGAAAGCAAAAAATAATCTGGAACAAGCGATTCAAAAACCAGTTGTGACAGATCAGAAACGACCAAAGACCGTTCAAACTTACCAAGCAACAAAAGACCTTGCCTTGCAATTGAGCCAAGAAGCCGCTCAACTATTAAAAGATCTTAACGCTACTCCAGAAGAGGTTTTGGCAAGTACGGAAAAAGTCAACAAGTCTTTCCAACAGCTAGAATTAGCAGAAGCGGGCATTTTGGATCTTGTGGACAAAGCGGATTTACAACGAGCTCTGGCACAGTTGAATCTACCAGTTGACACGACAGGTAAAACAACACGCAGTGTGAATAATTTCAGCCAGGCACTTGCTGGGCATCAAGCTACTATTGATGAAGCAAAAGCTAATGCTCAAGCTTTGATAGCTAATCAAGATGCCACACCAGAAGAAGTAGCCTCCGCAATCGAGGCTGTGGAAGCCGCTCAAGCGCTGAAAGACCAAGCGCAAGCTCTCTTAATGGACCGCGCGAATAAAGAGACACTTGGCCAACAGGTTGAGGCAGCACAAGAAGTTGTCGCCAATCGTTATACGCCAGCTAGCTTCCAGAAAGTTGCTGACCAGCTCAAAGCTACTCAGTCCGTTTTAGAAGATGACGATAGCAGCCAAGAAGCGGTTGACCAAGCGACTCAAGCCCTTCGAGAGGCCTTAGCGCAATTGGAGCAGGTAGAACCTAAATATACAGCTGTTAACGTTGAAGCACCTGCATCTGATTTATTTCGGGTCGTCACCGTGCGTTATCAGCTAGAAGACCCTAACCAACTTTACCGGGGAGGCAAGGTACAAGTCTTCCAGGGGGATCGTCTAGTTAAGACAGTCCCAATCCAAAATTTGACCGCAAATATTGATGGGTTGGATTATCATGTGTCTTATCGTCTCCATACTGTGATGGATTATGAGAACCAGCAAGGTGCTCAGTCGAAAGATCAGTTAGAGGATCAAGCAATAGAGTTAGATTTGAAGAAGATTGAGCTCAAACAAATCAAGGGTGTGCAGCTCTTCCATCGACAAGCTGACGGTAGTCATCAGTTGGTGGCTAGTTTGAGTCAGGTTCCATCTGATTTAAATAATTATTATGTTAAAGTACAGTCTGACCGCTTCAAGGATGTCTATTTGCCAGTTGCTTCTATTGAGACAGTTAGTCATGAGGGTCAGTCTTATTATCAAGTGACTACCCAGGCTCCTGAGCTAGTACAAAATCAAGGCGGCTCAAGTGACTATCACCAAGGCTATCAATTCCTAGTTGGTCAAGAACGTCCAGCGGATGGGAATGTGCATTATAGCTTTAAGAGCTTGCTTGAAGCTATACGCCAAAACCCAGCTGGAGACTACATACTGGGTGCCAACCTATCAGCGTCCGAGGTCAGCTTAGCAGCCGACGCGACCGCCTACTTTGTGGGAACCTTCACTGGGACTCTATCCGGCCAGACTGCAGACGGCGCGCAACATGCTATCTATAATTTGGTTGCACCACTCTTTGATCAGTTAAACCAAGCGACTATCAAGCATTTAGACCTTAAACAAGTGGCCATTGAATCAGGTAATTCTATGGCTGCGCTAGCCAAGCGGGCGACTAATTCGATAATCAGTGATGTGGCAGTTTCTGGGCGCGTGTCAGGGACGACCAATGTAGCAGGTATTGTTCATACGGTTGTAGGTGGTAGCAGGCTTGAGAATGTTCGATTCCAAGGTGAGATTAGCCAGAGTGGCCAGCCTAACCAGGCCCAAGAAGTGGGTGGTTTAGTCGGCCTACTTGAACAATCCAGTGTTACTAACGCATATGTCGATGCCAAGCTGAACGTAAATCTAAACGCGCAAAGTGCTCGTGCGGGTGTCGCCTTTGGTCGGGTTGTGTCCAGCCAAGGTAAGGCAATAGTCAAGAATGTCCTTGTTAAAGGAAGCCTTACTAATACAGGCTCTACCGTTCAGGGTCGAAGCGGGGGACAAGTAGGTGGGGTTGTTGGCTCTACCTGGATGAATGGGCGTTTAGAAAACATTATTTCAGACGTGGCAGTCACTAACGGCTACCGTGTCTACGGGGATAATGGGGCTATTTCAGAAGGCTATATCCGTAATGATCAAGTGGCTTGGAAGATGACCGAACGTGTAACCGGTGTGGAAGAACCAGGCTTTAACCCTGTTAAGGCTAGTCAGGCTGATGTGGACAAATTAGCTAGTCAACTAGAGGCGGCCGGTGGGGTCCTGACGGATACTCCTGCGAGCTCTTATGTCGATCAAATCAACCAACAAGCAACCGATTATAGTCGTTTGGCTAATTATCAAGCTGATCGTGCTCAGGCCTATGCCAACATGGAGAAACTCCTGCCATTTTATAATAAGGAGCAAATTGTTAAGTATGGGAACTTAGTGGCGCCAGACAGCAAGTTGGCGACTCAGGTGCTCTTGGCGGTTACGCCAATGCAAGGTAATGCTTTTGTGACGGACTACAACCAAGCAATGGACCGGATTATGTTGCACTTTGCTGATAAATCAGTGCAATACTTGGCCTTAGGTGCGAAATCTGAGTTCAAACAAACAGGCGTAGTTGAGTATCAACTAGAGGATTCAGGTCTCATCTATACACCTAACCAAGTGTTGAAATCAGTAGATGATATTATGAATGCAGTCCTAGATATCATGAAAGAGACAGGTTTATCATCTGACGCTGTTTGGCAAGCCGCAGGTGTCAATAGTCTCTACACAGATGTAAGTGCCAGAGTCAAAAATGACCGTCGCACCGTCTTAGAGAACAAACTTGGCCGACCAGCGACTGAGGATGAAATTGTAGAAGATTTAGAAGTCTATCGTCGTGAACAACGTGCCTATCAGATTGAGACACTCTTCTTCAATGCGACCTTTGGTGCCTTCCAAGATACGTTAGCCAATGACTTGGTGAAGATTATTCGTCAGGAGGCCAACTACCTAGGAGATAATGAGCAGGCGCGTGCTGCTTTGATCCAGAAACTCAAGGATAATCGAGGGGCCCTGCTCTTGGGTTTGGCTTATCTCCAAGACCACTACCGTATTAATTTTGGAGAACATAACCTAGGGGAGATTGCCACCTATCAGTCAGACTTCTTCGGTAATCAAAAGAGCATTATTGATAAGCTGATTAGTATTGGAAGTCAGGGTGTTCAAACCTTGCGTTCTAAGAATAGCGCCAAGACATACAGCAGAATCTTAAGTGCTGACAGCAAATTACCAACGGTTCTTGATTATCTAACTTATTTCCGCGAGTTATGGACCAAGTTTGATCAATACGAATGGTTCCGAGATGCAACTAAGGCTAATGTTACCATGGAGGAACGTCCGTCTCTTGAAGAAGGGCTAAATAAATCTCCTTATAAGGTCTACGATCGTCTATCTGTGCCGGATTATCGTGATTACATCTTGCCTTTACTCAACCTTAAGAAGAGTCGAATTTTCTTAGTATCCAATGTTTTATCGCTAACCCTGGGGTCGACAGATCGTCGTCCTTACCTAGCGCCAGAAGAGTTTGACAAACGCGTTAAGACTTTAGCTGATCGTCAGCAAATGCACGTTGATACCTGGTATCGTGTAGCCTTACCAACTGTCAAAGAGCGCATGGCTCGTAAAAATGCTATGCTAATCTGGGATGGTTATGCTAATGGCAAGAACGGTGGTTGGTATGATAGGTTAGGCAATGACACCTCCAATCGGCCAGTTAAATATCCATCTATGGGTATTAAGGAATTCTTTGGTCGAATCGATCGTTTCTATGAAAACAATGGAGCTGGAGCATATGCTGACACTAGCAATGGTGTGTATTTTGTCTTCACAGATATTTTATCCGACTACGTTGGAACGTCCCACTATACCCATGAGCTAGTCCATAATATGGAAAAATCAGTCTATCTTGGTGGAAACAGCTGGCGTCCGGAGGAAGTCTGGGAAGAATATGCTCAAGGGCTCTTGCAGTCACCTGAGGGACCAGAGTATGATCATATTGGGCTTAATACCTCCTTTGACTGGAGCGATAAGACGAACCGTCTCTATAACGCGACACCATCACGCTTCCAGTCTGCAGATGACTGGGGTCAATATGTCCACCGACTCTTCGATATCCTCTACTTGCTAGACTATGCTGAAGCCAAAGCAGTCTTAGAAAAGGGTCCAGATGCCATGAAACAATGGTTCAACCGCTTCATTAATGTGCCGAATGGGCCTAACCATGTCAATAATAAGGTAGTAGAGATTAGTGATGAAGAGTGGACAAACTTTAATATCCAGTCGATTGATGACTTCATTGATCGTAGCTTAGCGCCAAAACGCTACTTCCGTAATGGTTTTGAGACGGATCGCAACTCTTATGAACGAGTTAATATGTTCCATCCAATGTACGGGACAGGCCAAAATGATAAAGGCTCACCAGGCGGTTGGTGGTTCAAACGAATGGCTTGGGAACTGATGGGTTATAAGGGTTATAAAGATGGTTTTATCCCTTATGCTTCCAACCAATTAGAACGCCAAGCTAGAACGGATGGCCAGACCCTAAATGATAACTATATTATCCAGAAGATTTCTAACGGCGACTTCCAAGATCTTAATGCCTTTAAGAAGGCTATGTTCAAGGAGCGTCTGGATAAGGTAGCTAATGGGGCAACGCTTCGTCCTGTTACAGTACGCAATCGTCAAGTGACTAGCTTGGCGGATATTGAAGCGCTGATGAAGGAAGCTGTTGACAGAGTGCTATCAGCTCGTCAGACGGGTAATATACGGAATGATGTCTATAACTTGAAGAAGGAAATCTATCTTGAACTATTCAAGGCTTCGAATGACTTCCGTCAATCTATTTTTGCCAACGAATAGAAAGCAGAAAACGGCAGCTAAGGCTGCTGTTTTTTGTAGTTTGGATGAAATATAATAGTCTCCCTTGCTTTTTAAGGGCAAAAAGAGTACCATATAGACAAAAGTTATTTTAGAGACAACAGTCTAGAAGGGCGGTGCCTATGTTAACGCCTAATGAAGCCAAGGTGCTTGCCTTGATTGAGGAAGACCCTTTCCGCACCCAGCAAGAATTGGCGACATTGATGGGAATTAGTCGGTCAACGGTAGCCAGTTTAATCTCGGCCTTGACCCAGAAACATCAGCTTCGCGGACGAGCTTATATTTTGAATGAGGCGCGGCGAATTTATTGCATCGGTGGGATGAATATCGACCGTAAATTTCGTCTAACCGGCGCAATCCAGTTCGGTACTAGTAACCCTGTCACCTCAACTCTCAGTGTGGGAGGCGTAGTCCGCAATGTAGCTGAGAATTTAGGGCGACTCGGTCAATCGGTTCAATTGCTATCCGTAGCGGGACTTGATCAGGATTACGACTGGATTAAGCAACAGACTCAGGCCTATGTGGATATGAGCCAAGTAACGCAAATCCCAGAGGTGGCAACGTCAACCTACAGTGCTATCTTGGATGAGTCCGGGGATATGCAATTGGCGCTAGCCGATATGGCGATTGCCGACCAGATGGATTTAGATTGGATTAGTCAATTTGCTCCAAGGCTTAAACTAGCAGATTACCTGATTCTGGATTTGAACTTGCCTTTAGCAACCGTGACTTATTTGATTCAACTTGCAAAAGCTGAATCAATTCCGCTTGCCATTATCCCGGTCAGTGGGCCCAAGATGAGCCATTTGCCAGAAGATTTGAGTGGCGTTAGTTGGCTCGTTGTCAATGAGGATGAATCCATCAGTCGCTTTGGCAATTTGCCTGCTTCAGACTTAGTGGATGCCTGGTTGGCAACTGGTGTCTTGCAAGTGGTCATGACCAGAGGGACACGTAGTAGTTTCTATGGACATCAGGATGGCATCCGCCAGGAAGTCCAGCCTCTCCTAGCGCAAAATGTAGTAGATGTAACGGGGGCAGGTGATGCCTTCTCTGCTGGCCTTCTCTATGGCCAGTTGACAGGGCATGATGCTAAGACATCTATTTATTATGGGATGGCCAATTCCTATCATACGGTTCAAGTCAAGCAAACCGTTCGACTCAATCTCTCTGCTAGCCAGTTGGAGAGTGACTATCAGACATTAAAAGAAAGAGGTTTAGCCTAAGATGAAAAACTTATTATCTATTAGTAAAGAAGTACAACACGCTTTAGATCACAACTTACCTGTTGTCGCTTTAGAATCTACTATCATTTCTCACGGGATGCCATATCCACAAAACGTTCAAATGGCTAAAACAGTAGAACAAATTATTCGCGATAATGGCGCCGTGCCAGCAACAATCGCCATCATGGATGGTCAGTTTAAGATTGGTTTAGAAGAAGCTGATTTAGAACGTTTGGCTAGCGAGAAGCCGGTTGCTAAGGTATCTCGCCGTGACTTGGCAGAAGTCTTCGCAAAGGGCATCTTAGGGGCTACGACAGTCGCAACGACCATGATTGGAGCGCATTTAGCGGGCATCAAGGTCTTTGTAACCGGCGGAATTGGCGGTGTGCACCGTGGCGTAGAAGAAACCATGGATATTTCTGCTGACTTAGACGAATTAGGTCAAACACCAGTGACGGTTGTTTGCGCGGGCGCCAAAGCTATCTTGGATTTGCCAAGAACTTTGGAATATTTGGAAACCAAAGGGGTGCCTGTAGTGGGCTACCAAACGGATTACCTACCTGCCTTCTACACACGGACTTCAGAATACAAGCTCAACAGTCGCGCAGACAAGCCAGAAGAAATTGCGGCCATGATGGACTACTCTGAAGCGCTTGGCCTTAAGGGTGGGATTTTGGTGACGAATCCAATTCCTGCTGAGCACGAAATTCCACATGAAAAAATTGATGCCATTATCGATGCGGCGGTTAAAGAAGCAGATGAAAAGGGGATTCGAGGCAAAGATAGCACGCCATTCCTATTAGCTAAGATTGTAGAGTTAACAGAAGGAGCTAGCTTAAATACCAATATTCAATTGGTTTATAATAACGCCAAATTAGGGGCACAGATTGCTAAAGCCTATCAAGAACGTTAAGCTTATTTATGGCAGCCGGGACATCTAGTCCCGGCTTTTTGTATATGATGTTAGTGGGAATAGAGTGATGCTGGGCATGATTTTATGTTGATTGGTCGATGGTTAACTAGAAGGGCTTGACTTTTCTACTAGATATCGTATAATAAAATCACAAGCAGTTGAATAATTGTTCAAACGATATGGAGGAGGGGTTGAAATGTGCTCTCATCATCACAATTCTCATGCACATTCGCATCAGCATCAGCACCATGACCATGCTCATGACCGTGTTCATGCATTTAGTTGGACCGTTTTTGCCTATATGCTTGGTCTCCTTGCTTTCATCACAGGGCTTCTTCTAGGGCAAGGTTCCCTACTGGCTAATGTGCTCTATAGCTTGACGGTAATCCTGTCTGGCTATCATGTCCTAAGTGAAGGTTTGTTAGAGACTTGGCAGGCTAGTTACAAAGCGCGCCGTTTTTGTCCGAATACTCACTTGCTAATGGGGCTGGCGGCTATGGGTGCTATGCTTATTGGGCAATTCCAAGAAGCAGCCTTGCTAATTTTGATATTTGCTGGTGCTCATTTTCTGGAGGACTATGCAGAAGCTAAATCTAAGAAGGAAATGACCAGTCTCTTGGGTATGCAGCCGCAAGAAGCGCGCCTTTTGGCGGAAGATGGAAGCGTGACGATTGTGGCAGTGCAAGACTTAATGGTTGGTAACCGAGTGCAAGTATTGAATGGCGACCAAATCCCCATTGATGGCAAAATTGTGAGTGGTCAGGCGGTCGTTAATGAAGCCATGATTAATGGTGAGAGTATGCCGCAAGAAAAAAGCGTAGGGGATTCAGTCTATGCCGCTACCCTCAATGGTAATAGCAGCTTTGTCATGCAAGTAACAAGGTTGGCAGATCAAACTACTTTTGCCAAAATCCTTGGTTTAGTCAGGGAGGCGCAGGCTAAACAAAGTCCGGTTGCGACCCGAATTCAGCGTTTGGAGCCGCTCTATGTTAAGGGGGCACTCCTCTTCACGGCTTTATATGCGCTTGTGATGGCGTTAGGGACTTCGCTTTCATTACATGAAGTAGCCTATCGAACATTGATTATGCTCATTGCCCTTTCGCCTTGTGCTTTAGCAGCCAGTGCCATTCCGGCTACCTTATCAGCTTTATCGAATCTGGCTAAACAAGGGGTGCTGGTCAAGGGTGGAAGCTACCTCAATCAAGTCTCGGGACTTGGAGCCATCGCTTTTGACAAGACGGGGACTCTAACCCAGGGTAGACCTCAGGTGACGGACACCATCTTATCGGCTGAAGCTGAGAAACTATTGGCTGTCTGGGTGTCCATGGAGCGTCAAGCTAATCATCCTCTAGCGCAGGCCATTGTGTCTCATTATGCTAGTTTGCCTGTTCTAGATATAGAGGTAAGCAATAAAATGGGGCAGGGTCTCTATGCTGATTATCAAGGTCACAGCTATCAGGTGGCTAAGCCGACTGCCTTTGAAGCGGTGGAGCCAGACTACGATCGGCAATGTCGAGAATGGGAAGGACAGGGCAAGACGGTAGTCTATTTGGCTCAAAACCAAGAAGTCATAGGGGCGATGGCCCTAATGGATATTGCCAAAGATGACGCCCGCCAAACCTTGGACTACTTTAAGCAAGTCGGTGTTAAAACCGTCATGTTAACAGGGGATTCCGAGTTAACGGGGCAGGCTATTGGCCAGCAACTAGGAATCCAATCTGTTCAAGCCCAAGTCATGCCTGACCAAAAGGCCGTCGAAATCCGAAGCTTAATGAATGAACATGGGATTGTTGCTATGGTGGGAGATGGCGTCAATGATGCACCTGCCTTAGCTAGTGCTAGTTTAGGGATTGCGATGGGGCAAGGGACGGATGTAGCCATGGAAACGGCGGATGTGATTCTCGTTCGAGATCAACTTCAGTCTCTGTCTTATCTGCATCGCCTTGCCAAGAAGCATGACCGGATTATCTGGCAGAATATTGGCTTTTCCATGTTAGTTGTGTTAGCCTTAGTACTAATGAATGTCAGCCAAATTTCCAATATCGCCCTCAGTGTAGTGGGACATGAAGGTTCCACACTGCTGGTTATATTGAATGGGCTACGACTCCTAGTACCCTTATCCTCACGAGGTGAATGAATAAATGTATGACGAGCAAGTAATTGAAGAACTAGCACAATTTTTTAAAGCAGTAGCGGACCCTTCCAGACTCAAACTCTTGCTACATTTAATGAAGCAAGAAGCCAATGTGAATGAATTAGCTGAGGCGACTGGCTTAACTCTTTCGGGGGTCTCCCACCAACTTAAACTTTTGAAGTTAATGAAGTTGGTTAAGGCTAGTAAACAAGGTAAGTATGTCTATTATAGTTTGGACGACGACCACGTTAAACACATCATCACAGACTCTCTGACGCATTTGTCTGAGGAACGCCCTGAATAGCGGACAGGCGGCTTTGGCTGCCTGTTTTTTCGTGGCAACCAGAGATGCGAACGTTCTGTTGAGAAAAGTTAACAATTTTCGCCTTAGGCATTCTGTTAGTCTTGGACTTATGCTATAATAGGTAAAATTTTAGAAAGAGATGGTGGCCAAATGACTGTCGAGACAAGCTTCTTAGGGAAAAACTTAGCTAATCCCCTCATGAATGCATCGGGGGTTCACTGTATGACGGTGGCCGAGATGGATGAGTTAGCGCAAAGTGCGGCTGGAGCCTTCGTAACCAAAACAGCAACACGAGATTATCGTGCAGGCAATCCCCAACCTCGTTATGTGGATGTGCCTCTGGGCAGCATTAACTCTATGGGTTTACCCAATGAAGGATTAGCTTATTACCTAGACTATTGCTTAGCGCGCCAGGATCAACAACCCCTACAATTCTTGTCGGTAGTAGGTCTAAGCTACGATGAGATTGTTGAGAACCTGCGTACTATAGAGGCTAGCGCCTATCAAGGGGTGACAGAATTCAACTTGTCATGTCCTAATGTCCCAGGCAAGCCTCAAATCGCCTATGACTTTGAATTGACAGAGCGACTCTTAACAGAAGTCTTTTCTTTCTTCACTAAACCGCTAGGGCTTAAGTTGCCGCCTTACTTCGATATTGCCCATTTTGACCAGATGGCAGCTATCCTTAATCGTTTCCCGCTGACCTATGTTAACTGCGTCAACTCAATTGGGAATGGTCTCTATATTGATGTCGACAAGGAGCAAGTAGTGATAAAACCCAAGGGAGGTTTCGGGGGTCTAGGCGGAGATTATATCAAACCAACCGCTTTGGCTAACGTACGGGCCTTCCATCAACGTCTCAATCCAACTATTAAGATTATTGGCACCGGGGGTGTCAGAACCGGTCTGGATGTTTTTGAACATATTCTTTGTGGGGCTAGTTTAGTTCAGGTAGGGACGGCCCTTCACCAAGAAGGCGTAGGCATCTTTGAGCGTCTGCTCGCTGAGCTGGAGGCTATTATGGAAGCAAAGGGCTATAAGAGCTTAGATGATTTCAGGGGTAAATTACGTGAGATTGACTAAGTTTAGTAGATAAACAATCACCGAGCCCTTTGCTCTGCAGAGGGCTCGATGCTTGGGTTTAAGAGGCTAGTCCCCCTTGACAAAAGGACTTGAAATCCGTATAATATTCAGATGCAAGAGTATGCACTTTAGAAAGTAAATGCGGCTTGAAATCTTGTCCAAGCCGGTATTTGAGGCCTAAACAACATGTAACGTCACTCCAAAGAGTTGTTCTGTTGTCTTTTTTTTGCGCTTCAAAGACCGAAAAATGTCATTTGTTAACAATTATTAATAATTGTAACCTTAATGTAAAGTGGTGTTCTTAGATTATATTATAGGGGTGAATCGCTTGAGTCATATCGTGAAATACGGTAAAAAAGCTGAGCGTCGAAGCTATGCGCGTATCGACGAAGTCTTAGAGTTGCCGAACTTGATTGAAATCCAAACGGATTCCTACAAATGGTTCTTGGATGAAGGGCTAAAAGTGATGTTCGAGGACATTTCGCCGATTGTCGATCATTCGGAGAACTTGGAACTTCATTTTGTAGACTATGAGTTCAAGGAAGCTAAGTATAGCTTAGAAGAAGCTCGTAGCCATGACGCTAACTACTCAAAACCAATCTATGTAACCTTGCGCCTGTTCAACAAAGAGACAGGTGAAGTCAAAGAACAAGAAGTCTTCTTCGGGGACTTCCCAATCATGACCGAAATGGGGACCTTCATTATCAACGGGGCGGAACGGGTTATCGTTTCTCAGTTGGTACGTTCTCCAGGTGTCTATTTCCACGACCGTATGGACAAGAAAGGCCGCCACAGCTATACTTCTACGGTTATTCCTAACCGTGGGGCTTGGTTGGAATTTGAATCAGATGCTAAAGGGATTGCCTATGTCCGCATTGACCGGACCCGGAAGATTCCATTGACTGTCTTGATGCGTGCCTTAGGTTTTGGTTCAGATGACGAGATTTATGATATCTTCGGCCAATCTGAGCTCTTAGACTTAACTATCGAGAAGGATGTTCACAAAAATATTCAAGATTCTCGTACGGAAGAAGCCTTGAAGGACATTTACGAGCGTCTCCGTCCAGGTGAACCTAAGACCGCAGAAAGCTCACGTAACCTCTTGGTTGCACGTTTCTTCGACCCACGTCGCTATGACTTAGCACCTGTAGGTCGATACAAGATTAACAAGAAACTCCACCTCAAGAACCGTTTGATTGGCTTGACCTTGGCAGAAACCTTGGTTAACCCAGAAACAGGCGAAGTGCTCTTTGAAGAAGGAACGGTCTTGGATCAAGAACGCGTTCAAGCTTTGATCCCTCATTTAGAGTCTGGCTTGAATAAGGTGACCCTCTATCCTTCTGAAGATAGTGTGGTAGCTCAACCAATCGATTTACAAATTGTTAAGGTTTACTCACCTAAGAACCCAGAGCAAGTGATTAACTTAATCGGCAACGGGAATATTGAGAAGATTAAGTGCTTGACGCCAGCTGACATTATTGCGTCAATGAACTACTATCTCTACTTAGACCAAGGAATTGGTGTTACAGACGATATCGACCACTTGGCTAACCGCCGTATTCGTTCAGTCGGTGAATTATTGCAAAACCAATTCCGTATCGGGCTATCCCGGATGGAACGGGTAGTGCGTGAGCGTATGTCGCTCCAAGACGTTGCGACCATCACGCCACAACAATTAATTAACATTCGTCCAGTGGTAGCGGCTATTAAGGAATTCTTCGGTTCCTCCCAGTTGTCACAATTCATGGACCAAGTTAACCCACTCGGGGAATTGACCCACAAACGTCGTCTATCAGCCTTAGGGCCTGGTGGTTTGACGCGGGACCGTGCCGGCTATGAAGTGCGGGACGTTCACTACTCTCACTACGGTCGTATGTGTCCAATCGAGACGCCAGAAGGTCCTAACATCGGGTTGATTAACAGCTTGTCTTCTTATGCGAAGATTAACAAGTATGGTTTTATTGAGACGCCTTACCGTAAAGTGGACAAATCGGTTACGCCACACCGTGTCACGACCGAAATTGACTACCTAGCAGCGGACGAGGAAGACTTGTATGTAGTAGCCCAAGCCAACTCTAAACTCAATGAGGACGGAACCTTCGCGAAAGACCTAGTTATGGCGCGTTTCCGTTCACAAAACATTGAGGTTAACGTTGACCAAGTAGACTACATGGACGTGTCACCAAAACAAGTTGTCGCTGTCGCGACTGCTAGCATTCCGTTCTTGGAAAACGACGACTCCAACCGGGCCTTGATGGGTGCCAACATGCAACGTCAAGCTGTGCCACTTATTAATCCGCAATCCCCACTGATTGGGACTGGGATGGAATATAAGGCAGCGCACGACTCAGGGGCTGCGCTCCTATGTAAACGCGCCGGTGAAGTGGTTTATGTCGATGCTAACAAGGTTCGCGTACGTACACCAGAAGGTGAAGTTGACGAATACCGTCTAACTAAGTTTGCGCGTTCTAACGCAGGGACCTGCTACAACCAACGCCCAATCGTAGAATTAGGCGACCAAGTTGATGCTTTGGAAATCTTAGCAGATGGTCCATCTATGCAAAATGGGGAAATGGCCCTCGGTCAGAACCCATTGGTAGCCTTCATGACTTGGGAAGGGTATAACTATGAGGACGCGGTTATCATGTCTGAGCGTCTAGTCAAAGACGATGTATATACCTCTATCCACATTGAAGAATACGAATCAGAGTCCCGTGACACCAAGTTAGGGCCTGAAGAAATTACTCGCGAAATTCCAAACGTTTCCGAAGATGCCCTCAAGTACTTGGACAAAGACGGGATTATCTGTATCGGGGCGGAAGTAAAAGACGGCGATATCCTGGTTGGTAAGGTAACGCCAAAAGGTGTAACTGAGTTGTCCGCGGAAGAACGCTTGCTCCACGCTATCTTCGGTGAGAAGGCGCGTGAAGTACGTGATACTTCCTTGCGTGTGCCACACGGCGGGGGCGGGATTGTCCACGACGTTAAAATCTTTACCCGCGAAGCTGGCGACGAATTGGCACCAGGTGTCAACAAGCTGGTCCGCGTCTACATCGTACAAAAACGTAAAATTAACGAAGGGGATAAGATGGCCGGTCGTCACGGTAACAAAGGGGTTGTCTCCCTTATCATGCCGGAAGAAGATATGCCATTCTTACCAGATGGTACCCCAGTTGATATCATGTTGAACCCGTTAGGGGTTCCATCCCGTATGAACATCGGGCAAGTCCTAGAGTTACACTTGGGGATGGCTGCTCGCGAAATGGGCATCAAGATTGCAACACCTGTCTTTGACGGTGCTAGCGAAGAAGATGTCTGGGAAACAGTTAAGGAAGCTGGCTTAGAGGCTGACGCTAAGACTATCTTATATGATGGTCGAACCGGTGAACCATTTGACCGTAAAGTCTCTGTTGGGGTTATGTACATGATTAAGTTGGCCCACATGGTCGACGACAAGTTGCATGCTCGTTCAACAGGTCCATACTCTCTGGTTACCCAACAACCATTGGGTGGTAAAGCTCAATTTGGTGGGCAACGTTTCGGGGAGATGGAAGTTTGGGCCTTGGAAGCTTATGGTGCCGCTTATACCCTGCAAGAAATCTTAACCTACAAGTCTGACGACGTAGTCGGCCGGGTGAAAACCTACGAAGCCATCGTCAAAGGTCAACCAATTCCACGTCCTGGTGTGCCGGAATCCTTCCGCGTCCTTGTTAAGGAATTGCAAGCCTTAGGTTTAGATCTCAAAGTTTTAGATGAACATGATCAAGAAATCGAATTACGCGATGACGACGATGAGGATGAAGTAATCAACTTCAATGCCCTCGACCGCTATAAGGCTGATCAAATGGCCCACCATCATGCAGCAGAAGCCGAAGATGAAGGTGAAGAACCAAAGACTGAGATTAACCTTGACGAACAGGCAATCGCGGAAGACTTGATCGATTCAGCGGTTGAAGACGAACTCGATTCATTAGACTAAGTTTTAGGAGCCCCTAGCCTAGCAAGTCTAGGCTAGGCTGGCAATCCTAACAGAACAATACAAAAGAAAGAGGAGGTCAGCCCTTTGATCGATGTAAATAATTTTGAAGCGATGCAAATTGGCCTAGCGTCTCCAGAAAAAATTCGGAGTTGGTCCTATGGTGAGGTCAAAAAACCTGAAACTATCAACTACCGGACGCTAAAACCAGAAAAAGACGGCTTATTCTGCGAGCGCATCTTTGGTCCAACTAAGGACTGGGAATGTAGCTGTGGAAAGCTCAAACGAATTCGCTATAAGGGTCGGGTCTGCGACCGTTGTGGCGTCGAAGTAACGCGTGCCAAAGTCCGTCGCGAACGGATGGGGCATATTGAGTTGGCAGCGCCTGTCACTCACGTATGGTACTTCAAAGGAATCCCAAGCCGGATGGGCTTGGTCTTGGACATGAGCCCACGACTCTTGGAAGAAGTTATCTACTTCGCTTCATATGTTGTAATCGACAGCGGTGACACCCCATTAGAACGCAAGTCTCTCTTGACTGAGATGGAATACCGTGAGAAAAAACGCGAATACGGTGACCGTTTCTATGCCAAAATGGGGGCAGAAGCCATCAAGGAATTGTTGGATGCTGTTGATTTAGAAGCAGAATGTGCGGAATTAAAGGAAGTGCTCAAGACCGCTACAGGTCAAAAACGGATGCGAGCGATTCGTCGCTTGGACATCTTAGATGCCTTCCGTTTATCAGGCAACAAGCCATCATGGATGGTCTTGGATGTGCTGCCGGTTATTCCACCAGATATTCGTCCTATGGTCCAATTAGAAGGTGGCCGGTTTGCAACAAGTGACTTGAACGATCTCTATCGTCGAGTAATCAACCGTAACAACCGTCTCAAACGTCTCTTGGACTTGGGCGCACCAAACATTATCGTTCAAAACGAAAAACGTATGTTACAAGAAGCGGTCGATGCCTTAATCGATAACGGTCGTCGTGGCCGTGCCGTAACAGGTCCAGGTAACCGCGCGCTCAAGTCCCTCTCTCACATGTTGAAAGGGAAACAAGGTCGTTTCCGTCAAAACCTTTTAGGGAAACGGGTCGACTACTCTGGTCGTTCGGTAATTGTCGTGGGGCCAAACCTTAAGATGTACCAATGTGGGTTGCCAAAAGAAATGGCCATCGAACTCTTCAAGCCTTTCGTTATGAAAGAATTGGTGGAACGTGGTATTGCTGGCAACATTAAGAATGCTAAGCGCATGATCGAAACACAAGATACTGCCATCTGGCCAGTAATTGAAGAAGTTATCAAGGAACACCCAGTTCTTCTCAACCGGGCACCTACGCTCCACCGTTTGGGGATCCAAGCCTTCGAACCAACCTTGGTTGAAGGTCGGGCAATTCGCTTGCACCCACTGGTCTGTGAAGCCTACAACGCCGACTTTGACGGTGACCAAATGGCCGTTCACGTCCCATTGTCTGAAGAAGCTCAAGCTGAAGCGCGCTTGCTCATGTTAGCGGCACAAAACATCTTGAACCCTAAAGATGGTAAGCCTGTTGTTACGCCATCTCAGGACATGGTCTTGGGGAACTACTACCTGACCTTGGAAGAGGCAGGGCGTATTGGTGAAGGTTTGGTTGTAAGTGACGTCTCTGAGGCAGAGATTGCTTACCAAAACGGCTACGTTCACCTCCACACTCGGATTGCGATTCCTGCTAAGGCTTTAGTTGGTAAGCCATTCACTGATTGGCAAAAGGAACGTCTCATGGTAACGACCGTTGGGAAATTGCTCTTCAACGAAATCATGCCACCAGAGTTCCCTTACCTCAATGAGCCTTCACACGAGAACTTAACTGAGAAGACACCAGATAAGTACTTCTTAGAAGCTGGGGTAAATGTACCAGAAGCGATTGCGGCGATGGACTTAGTCCCACCATTTAAGAAGAAAGACTTAGGGCGCATTATCGCGCAAGTCTTCAAACGTTTCAAGATTACCGAAACTTCTGTTATGTTGGACCGCATGAAGAACTTGGGTTACAAGTTCTCAACTCGTGCCGGGATTACTGTAGGGGCGGCCGACGTATTACGTCTGGAATCTAAGGGTGAAATCTTAGAGAAAGCCCACAGCCGTGTTGACAACATTACCAAGCAATACCGTCGTGGTTTGATTACAGACGACGAGCGTTACGAATCCGTTATTCGGACATGGGAACAAGCTAAGGATCAAATTCAAGAAGAATTGCGTAAGTCCTTGCCACGCTTGAACCCGATCGCGATGATGTCTGACTCCGGGGCCCGTGGTAACATCTCTAACTTTACCCAGTTAGCTGGGATGCGGGGGAACATGGCGGCGCCATCTGGTCGAATCATTGAATTGCCTATCACCTCTAACTTCCGTGAAGGTTTGTCTGTCTTGGAAATGTTTATCTCGACCCACGGGGCGCGTAAAGGGATGACCGATACGGCCTTGAAGACCGCCGACTCTGGTTACTTAACTCGTCGTTTGGTTGACGTGGCGCAAGATGTCATCATCCGTGAAGACGACTGTGGTACCGACCGTGGTATGACGGTTCGTGCCATTATGGATGGTAATTCCGTCATTGAATCTCTGGAAGAACGTTTGATTGGGCGTTACGCACGTAAAACGGTTCGTCACCCAGAAACAGGCCAAGTATTAGTAGAAGCTAACCACATTATTACGGAAGACATGGCAGATGCCATCGTGGCAGCAGGGATTGAAGAAGTAACCATTCGTTCAGTCTTCACCTGTGATACCAACCACGGGGTATGTAAGAAGTGTTATGGTCGCAACTTAGCGACTGGTTCTGAAGTGGAAGTCGGCGAAGCAGTGGGTACCATTGCCGCTCAATCCATCGGGGAACCTGGTACCCAGCTGACCATGCGTACCTTCCACACCGGTGGGGTTGCGGGTGGTGGCGATATCACCCAAGGTTTGCCACGTATTCAAGAAATCTTCGAAGCTCGTCATCCAAAAGGGCAAGCAACGATTACTGAAGTGGCCGGGATTATTGAATCAATTGTTGAGAAAGAATCCGACCGTAGCCGTGACATCACAGTTAAGGGCGTGACGGATACCCGTACTTACAATGTGCCTTACACTTCCCGTCTCAAGGTTGCGGAAGGCGACAGCGTAGAACGTGGTCAAGCCTTAACTGAAGGTTCAATCGATCCTAAGGAATTACTCCGCGTAACCGATGTCTTGACCGTAGAAAACTACTTGCTCCGCGAGGTTCAAGCAGTATACCGTGGTCAAGGGGTAGAAATCGGCGACAAACACGTCGAAGTAATGGTTCGTCAAATGTTGCGTAAGGTTCGCGTTATGGACCCTGCTTCAACTGACATCTTGCCAGGTGCCTTACTGGATATCTCAGACTTCGCCAAGGCTAACACTAACGCTATTCAAGCCGGTGAAGTGCCAGCGACAGCTCGTCCAGTCCTCATGGGGATTACCAAGGCTGCCTTGGAAACTAAGTCCTTCATCTCTGCTGCATCCTTCCAAGAGACAACTCGTGTCTTGACTGATGCTGCTATCCGCGGTAAGAAAGACGCTCTCCTTGGTCTTAAGGAGAACGTTACAATTGGTAAGTTGATTCCAGCCGGGACCGGGATGACCCGTTACCGTAAGTTGGAAACCAACATTCAACCACCTGTTGTCGAGGCGGAAGACGAAGACATTGAATTAGAAAATCAAGCACCTGCTAAGGCCTAGACCTTCAAGTGCTAAGCCAATAGGCTGGGAAGATTCCCAGCCTATTTTTGTATTGGAAAGGGCCTGAATTTTCCCTAGGAAATCGAGTTTTAGAGATAGGATATTGTCCGAAAGATAGTGGAACCGATTCTCTAAAAGTTCCAAAAATACCCGATATTATACGGACGATCAGACAGAAAAATGGCCTAATTTTCGATTATGTCAGTGTTATTTTGCTAGTGATATGCTATAATAGAGGCAAAGGGAGGTGCTCACATGGTAACAAAAGAGCTGATTCAACAACGCGCTGTTTTCCTAAGTACCCTTTGTCGAGATTTGGAGCAGGAGTCCTGGGTAAGAGGTTTTTTTCTAGCTGGCCACACGCTTCAAGGTCAGGACGATCCCTACTCAGATATCGATCTCCGTCTTATTGTCATCGACAAAAAAGCCAAGCGCCAGGTCTATGAATGGTTGGCGACATGGTCACCTGATTTACTCTTTATTGAAGAGCTAAATGACGTCAATGCCTCCTTTTACTTTGAGCATTTTATCAAGTTGAAAGTGCTGGCCTATTATGCTTCAGAACTTGAGCCAAGCATCTGGTTCAAACAAATTCAAGTCATTTGGGACCCGGAAGGCATGATTGAACCGATGCGACAATCTTCCTTGGCCTTGGAATTGTCAGTCAATCAGGCCATGATTGACCACTATTTGACCAAGTACTACGCCCACCTCAATACCTTATGCAGAGGTATGATGCGAGGCGAGATTAACTACTGCATGCAATGCATCTTGATGATGCGCAATATTTTGTCGGCCCTCTGGTGCCTAGAAAAAGGCCACTTGCCCAACGATATTGGCGACTGGTCTCGCTATGAAGGCGCCCGCTCAGTTCTCAGCCAATCCCAACAGCAATGGATGCAGAAGGTGATTTCGCTGGACAAGCAGTCAGTCCGTCATTTCTGCCTGGATGCTAATCAACAAATCAAACAGGTCTTAGTACGATTTGGTTATGATACCCACCAGTTTGACCGGCTGACCCTCCATGTCTTGGAAGAGACTCACTAATTGGCTTATTCTCTTACGCCCACCTAGCTTGCTAGGCCAATCGGATGCCCCCGTATTGGTCCGCAAGCTAGGTGGTTTGCTTGTCTACTGCTATTTTTGTCTGCTTAGGTGAAAAAGTCATGACATTTAGGCTTTTTTCAGGTACAATAAAGACGTATGGGCTTTTTTGATAAGAGCCGTCAAGACAGCATTAGGAGGAAATTAAATGACTGAACAACATCAAGATGTCCAGGCTGAACTTAACGACCAGCTTTTGGTTCGTCGTGAGAAAATGGCCCAAATGGCAGAAGCGGGCGTAAACCCTTTTGCGGCGGGCTTTAGCCGGGACCATTTATCTGCCCAAATCTTGCACGAATACAGTGAGGTTGACAAAGAAGCTTTAGAAGAAAAGAAAATCCCTGTTCGTGTGGCAGGCCGTATGGTCTCCAAACGTGGTAAGGGTAAGGCTGGTTTTGCCCATCTCTTAGACATGGATGGCAAGATTCAAATTTACGTCCGCCAAGATTCAGTAGGTGAAGATAGTTACCAATGGTTTAAGGCCGCAGACTTGGGCGACATTGTCGGCGTTGTCGGCTATGTCTTCAAGACCAATACAGGTGAGCTTTCGGTCTTCGCCCAAGAATTCCATCCCCTAACCAAGGCCTTACGTCCTCTGCCAGATAAATACCATGGCTTAACCAATGTAGAGCAACGTTACCGCCAACGTTACTTGGACCTTATTAGTAACGAAGAAAGCCGCGAACGCTTTATCTTGCGTTCTAAGATTGTGCGCGAAATCCGCCGTTTCTTAGACGACCAAGGTTACTTGGAAGTTGAAACACCAGTTCTGCATACCATCGCGGGTGGGGCAACCGCTCGTCCATTCGTAACCCACCACAATGCCTTGGATATGGAGCTCTATCTCCGCATCGCGACTGAGTTGCACCTCAAACGCTTGGTAGTTGGTGGGATTGAGAAGGTTTATGAGTTAGGGCGGATCTTCCGTAATGAAGGGATTGATACCACCCACAACCCAGAATTTACCACTATCGAATGTTATACGGCTTACCAAGTTTATACAGATGTCATGGACTTGATTGAAGGCATGCTGAAGAAGGTAGCTGAGCGTGTCCTCAACAAGACTAGCTTGGAGTATCACGGTCACACTATTGAGTTAGGTCAACCTTGGGCTCGTCGCCATATGGTAGACTTGATTAAAGAAGTTACAGGTGTGGACTTCTGGCAAGCCATGGACTTCGACCAAGCCAAAGCTTTGGCTAAGGAGCATGGTGTAGAACTCAACGACCACGATACTACTGTGGGGCATGTCATCAATGCCTTCTTCGAAGAGCACTGTGAAGATAAGTGTATCCAACCAACCTTCGTTTACGGCCACCCAGTGGAAGTATCACCATTGGCACGTAAGAACGAAGAAGACCCACGCTTCACTGACCGTTTCGAGCTCTTCATTGTAGGTAAGGAATACGCCAACGCCTTCACAGAGTTGAGCGATCCAATTGATCAACGTCAGCGTTTTGAAGCGCAAATGGAAGAAAAGAACAAAGGGAACGATGAAGCTCAACCAATGGATGATGAGTTCATTGAAGCGCTGGAATATGGGATGCCTCCAACTGGTGGTTGGGGCTTAGGGATTGACCGTCTGGTAATGCTCTTCACGGGCGCTACTGCTATCCGCGACGTCCTCCTCTTCCCAACTATGCGCCACCATTCATAAGATTTGAGGAGACTGGAATTGATTTTCCAGTCTTTTTTATGTAGGGGCCAAAAGTGAAGAAATCAGCACTAATTAAAGAGTCTTCAGTTTTTGTGAGAGGCGAATTTGGCAAAAGATGCTATAATAAAAGAAAAAGGTCGGGAGGCGAGCGAGATGCGCAGTGAAGTCATGTGGCAGGATTTTTGTAGGCGTCAGGGGCTGGCAAAGGATACGCCCTATGAGGCTTTTAGTTTCGGTGGACCGGGCAGTGTCATTGCGGACCCCTTGGCTCAGCTGGTCATGGCGGGCAAGAAGACGGCCACCTGCTCAGCCAAATTGCTCTATGAGGTAGAGGATGAGCCCCTGCCGGAAGTTGGAAGCTATAGCGTGATTCTGAATAGCCGTAACCAGGCTCAATGTGTCATTCAGACCACGGGGGTGGTCACCATGCCCTATGAAGAAGTGACCGAAGCTTGGGCTAGAAAAGAAGGAGAGGGCGACCTTAGCCTAGAATATTGGCGCCAGGCCCATTGGTCTTTCTTTGAAGCAGAATTTCGCTTAGTCAATCAGGTTTTTACCCCTGAACAGGAACTGGTTTTCGAAGAGTTCCAGGTAGTTTATCGCTTGCCAGAGGCGAGCTTAGGCTGATTTACTGGCTCGAAAAATCCAGACAGAAAAAGACCAATATATCATATATGATATATTGGGAAAAATAAGGAGGAGAAAGAATGGAATTTGTAAGAACAGAAAGAGGATTTGAAGGCTATAATGCAGCAGGAGAGGTCGTGGCTGAGATTACTTATCGGCCGACAGAAGATCCCAAGGTAGTCATTGCCGACCATACTTTTGTGGACGATAGTTTGCGTGGCCAGGGTGTCGCCCAAGAACTCTTGGACACCTTAGTAGCGGCTATGAAGGCTGAAGGCAAAAAGATTAAGGCAGAATGCTCTTATGTAGTAGCTAAGTTCCAACGTGACTCGCAGTATGATGCGGTCAATGCCGATAAGGACTAGTCGGATGCCAGAAGTATGGGAACTAGTCGATGTCAATAAGCAATTGACTGGCATCAGACATTTGAGGGGGCAAGAAGCCCTCATCCCACCAGGTCATTATCATCTGGTGGCGCGCGTTTTGGTAATGGATGCAAAGGGTCAGATTCTACTGACCCAGCGTAGTCATGGTAAGGCCCATTATCCTGATTATTGGGAATTTGGCGCCAATGGCTCAGTTTTGGCAGGCGAAAGCTCGGAACTTGCTGCTTGTCGCGAGTTGTGGGAGGAGACAGGGATTAAGGTGTCGCCCCATGACTTGGTCTGGTTGGAAGACTATCGCTATGATAATTGGTGGCTAGATATTTACGGAGTTGTTTTAGCGGATCTGGCGCCCGCCCTTGTTTTGGACCCAGAGGAAAATCAGGCCTGGGTTTGGCTTGCGCCAGACCAGTTGGAGCAATGGCAGGCCAAACTTGTGCCGGGCGACTGGGAACGTTGGCAGGCAGTTGCCAGCAAGTTGTTAGCATTGAGAGAGGAGGTTGACAAATGAAGATAAAACTAGGTCAGCCTTTGAGCCAGGCCACACTAGCAGAATGGGGTTTTGAAAATGGCCAGGCGCGCCATGTCTTGGCCGAAGGGGAATTTGAGCTTCGAATGACTATGTCAGACCAGGAGCTAGAACTGGTGGTCTATGATTTGGCCATGGAGGAACCCTACACCTTGTTTGAGGTAGCCAGTGCCAGTGGGGCGCTGGTAACAGCCCTACGCCAGCAAGTGGATGATATTCTCAATCGGATTTTAGGCCAGCAGATTCAAGACAATCCGCTAGTAGAGCGATTGGTGGAGCATGTGAAGGCGACTTACGGGCTGGCACCAGCCCATCCCTTTAAGCGCCATCCGGAAATAATAGGCTTCAAGCTGCCGACGGTCGATAAGCTATTTGGTATCTTTTTGCCGGTCGACTATTGTCGGCTAGATAAAACGAGTTCGCGGTCTGACCAGGTGCTGGTGCTTAATCTTAAGGGCCAGCCCGACCAAATTCTTGAGCGCATCGATAATTGCCGCTATTTCCCTGCCTATCATATGAACAAGAAACATTGGTTTAGTGTTCTGCTAGATGCACAGACGGATTGGAATCAGCTGACCAGTTTGTTAGCGGAAAGCTATCGCTTAGTTAAGAAATAAGGACATAAGAAGCCCTGCTCTCTAGTAGGGCCTTTTACTTTTAACAGAACTGCTAACAGAACTGCTCAAAAATTCGAGCCAATCGCAAAAAAGTCTCCATACCCCCTTGACGAAAGAGAATTTTATTGGTACATTAGTAGAGGTGTTTTTATACGAGATTCCTGAAATTCAGTCGTGCTGACTGGTATAGAAGCAACATTATTATTTTTCCATAAAAATGGCACACTTGGATGTGTGGACTAGATTAAAGCAAAGGGAGGAGGAGCTTGGATGCCAACTATTAACCAATTAGTTAATAAACCTCGTAAAACCAAAGTCGTTAAGTCAAACTCACCTGCATTAAACAAAGGGTACAACAGTTTCAAGAAGACCCAAACGGACAACAACTCTCCACAAAAACGTGGGGTATGTACTCGTGTGGGTACCATGACACCGAAGAAACCTAACTCAGCTTTACGTAAATATGCCCGTGTACGTTTGTCTAACTTGATGGAAGTGACAGCTTACATCCCAGGGATCGGTCACAACTTACAAGAACACAGCGTTGTTTTAATCCGCGGTGGTCGTGTAAAAGACTTACCAGGGGTACGTTACCACATCGTTCGTGGTGCGCTTGACACTGCTGGTGTTAACGATCGTAAACAAGGCCGTTCTAAATACGGTACCAAACGTCCTAAAGGCTAAGAGCCTCATCATTAAACATTCAGAAAGGAGGATTTTGAATGCCTCGTAAAGGTGCAATCGCAAAACGCGAAGTTTTGCCAGATCCACTCTACAATTCAAAATTAGTTACTCGCACAATTAACCGTTTAATGCTCGATGGTAAACGCGGTAAAGCTGCTACTATCTTATATGCTGCTTTCGATATCGTGCGCGAACAAACCGGTCAAGACCCAATGGAAGTTTTCGAACAAGCAATCGAAAACATCATGCCATTATTAGAAGTTAAAGCTCGCCGTGTAGGGGGTTCTAACTACCAAGTACCAGTTGAAGTACGTCCAGAACGTCGTTACACCTTAGCCATCCGTTGGTTGGTAAGCTACTCTCGCTTACGTGGTGAAAAGACCATGGAATTACGTTTAGCGCGTGAAATCATGGATGCAGCTAACAACACTGGTGCATCAGTTAAGAAACGCGAAGACATGCATAAAATGGCAGAAGCCAACAAAGCATTCGCTCATTACCGTTGGTAAGATTTTCAGTCATATCACTAGCTGTTATAAGCTAGTGGTTTTTGACTACTATGCACACTCTCAAAACAACTGAAAAGGGGTAAAACAAAAAGATGGCAAAAAGAGAATTTTCGCTAGAGAAAACTCGTAATATTGGTATCATGGCCCACATCGATGCTGGTAAAACCACCACGACTGAACGTGTCTTGTACTATACCGGCCGTATCCACAAAATTGGTGAAACCCACGAAGGGGCTTCCCAAATGGACTGGATGGAGCAAGAACAAGAACGTGGGATTACCATCACCTCTGCCGCAACTACTGCGCAATGGGCTAACCACCGGATTAACATCATCGACACACCAGGGCACGTGGACTTCACTGTCGAAGTAGAACGTTCTCTCCGGGTTCTTGATGGTGCCGTTGCCTTATTGGATGCTCAGTCTGGGGTAGAACCTCAAACTGAAACCGTATGGCGTCAAGCTACCACTTACGGTGTTCCTCGCTTGGTCTTCATCAACAAGATGGACAAGATTGGTGCGGACTTCTTATACTCTGTAAGAACCTTGCACGAACGCTTACAAGCAAACGCTCATCCAGTTCAATTACCAATTGGTGCTGAAGATGAGTTCTCAGGTATCATTGACTTAGTGGAAATGAAAGCCTACAACTACACTAACGACTTAGGGACTGACATTGAAGAAATCGAAATCCCAGGTGACTTACAAGATTTAGCTGAAGAATGGCGTACTAAGTTAGTTGAAGCAGTTGCTGAAACTGACGAAGAACTCATGATGGCTTACTTGGAAGGCGAAGAAATCGACGTACCTACCTTGAAAGCAGCAATCCGTAAAGCAACTGTTGCAGCGGACTTCTACCCAGTATTCTGTGGTTCTGCCTTCAAGAACAAAGGGGTTCAATTAATGTTGGATGGGGTTATCGACTACCTTCCATCTCCATTAGACGTTCCAGCTATCAAAGGGATTGACCCTGATACTGACGCTGAAGTAGAACGTCATGCAAGCGATGAAGAGCCATTCTCTGCTTTGGCCTTCAAAGTTATGACTGACCCATTCGTAGGTCGTTTAACCTTCTTCCGTGTTTACTCTGGTACTTTACAATCCGGTTCTTACGTTCAAAACGCTACTAAAGGCAAACGTGAACGTGTCGGCCGTATCTTACAAATGCACGCCAACCACCGTCAAGAAATTCCTGAAGTATTCTCTGGGGATATCGCAGCAGCTGTTGGTTTGAAAGACACTACTACTGGGGACACTCTCTGTGACGAGAAGAATGAAGTAATCCTCGAGTCTATGGAATTCCCAGAACCAGTTATCGAAGTAGCGATTGAGCCTAAATCAAAAGCTGACCAAGATAAGATGGGTGTAGCCTTACAAAAATTGGCTGAAGAAGACCCAACCTTCCGTGCTTACACTAACCAAGAAACTGGCGAAACAGTTATCGCAGGTATGGGTGAGTTACACTTGGATATCATCGTTGACCGTATGCGTCGTGAATTCAAGGTAGAAGCTAACGTGGGTGCACCACAAGTTTCTTACCGTGAAACCTTCCGTGCTGCAACTCAAGCAGAAGGTAAGTTCGTTCGCCAGTCTGGTGGTAAAGGTCAATACGGTCACGTATGGATCGAATTTACACCAAACGAAGAAGGTGCTGGTTTCGAATTCGAAAACGCAATCGTCGGTGGTGTGGTTCCTCGTGAATACATCCCAGCGGTTGAAGCTGGTTTGAAAGACGCTATGGAAAATGGTGTCCTCGCAGGCTTCCCAATGGTAGACATCAAAGCTAAGCTTTACGATGGTTCTTACCACGATGTCGACTCTTCTGAAACTGCCTTTAAGGTAGCGGCGTCCTTAGCACTCCGTGCAGCTGCTAAGAAAGCTAACCCAAGCATCTTGGAACCTATGATGGCAGTTGAAATCACTGTACCTGAAGAATACTTCGGGGACGTTATGGGTCACGTGAACTCTCGTCGCGGTCGCGTTGAAGGTTCTGAAGTGCGCGGTAACGCTCAAATCGTTAAAGGTATGATTCCATTGTCTGAAATGTTCGGTTACGCAACTACCTTGCGTTCTGCAACTCAAGGGCGTGGTACCTTCTCTATGACCTTCGACCACTATGAAGATGTGCCGAAGTCAATCGCAGAAGAAATCATCAAGAAATACGGCGGCAAGTCAGAAGACTAATCTGATAGGACTTGCTTGGAATAACGAATAAGCGTTATTCTCAAAGCCTAGAAAATGGTGCAAAATCTTGAATTTTGCCCCATTTCTAGGTATAATACTACTGATAGATTTAATTGAAATCTATAAAACAAACTCAACTATTTTTAGGAGGCAGAAATTAAAATGGCAAAACAAAAATTTGACCGTTCTAAACCACACGTAAACATTGGTACAATTGGTCACGTTGACCATGGTAAAACTACCTTATCAGCTGCAATCGCAACTGTATTAGCTAAACAAGGTTTCGGTGAAGCTCGTTCATACGACCAAATCGATAACGCTCCAGAAGAAAAAGAACGTGGGATCACAATCAACACTTCTCACATCGAGTACGAAACAGCTAACCGTCACTACGCTCACGTTGACTGCCCAGGTCACGCGGACTACGTTAAAAACATGATCACTGGTGCTGCTCAAATGGACGGCGCGATCCTCGTTGTATCTGCTGCTGACGGCCCAATGCCACAAACTCGTGAACACATCCTCTTGTCTCGTCAAGTTGGTGTTCCTTACATCGTAGTATTCTTGAACAAAGTTGACATGGTTGACGACGAAGAATTGCTCGAATTAGTTGAAATGGAAGTTCGTGACCTCTTGTCTGAATACGACTTCCCAGGCGACGACACTCCAGTTATCGCTGGTTCAGCTTTGAAAGCTTTAGAAGGCGACGCTAACTACGAAGCTAAAGTTTTAGAATTGATGGAACAAGTTGATGCTTACATTCCAGAACCAGAACGTGACACTGACAAGCCATTCATGATGCCAGTCGAAGACGTATTCTCTATCACTGGTCGTGGTACTGTTGCAACTGGTCGTGTTGAACGTGGTCAAGTTCGCGTTGGTGACGAAGTTGAAATCGTTGGTATCGAAGAAGAAACTTCTAAGACTACCGTTACCGGTGTTGAAATGTTCCGTAAGTTATTGGATTACGCTGAAGCTGGGGACAACGTTGGTACCTTGTTACGTGGTGTAACTCGTGACCAAATCCAACGTGGTCAAGTATTATCTAAACCAGGTTCAATCACTCCACACACTAAGTTCGAAGCTGAAGTGTACGTATTGTCTAAAGAAGAAGGTGGTCGTCACACTCCATTCTTCTCTAACTACCGTCCACAATTCTACTTCCGTACAACTGACGTAACTGGTGTTGTTACTTTACCAGAAGGTACTGAAATGGTTATGCCAGGCGACAACGTACAAATGGTTGTTGAATTGATCCACCCAATCGCGATCGAAGAAGGGACTAAGTTCTCTATTCGTGAAGGTGGCCGTACTGTAGGTGCCGGTGTGGTATCTAAAGTCTTAGCTTAATTCTAAGCTTAATATGCCTTTCCAAAAGGGTCTCTCCGGAGGCCCTTTTTCTGTAGTCCAAAAAAGTCCCCCTGTGTCTGATGACATAGGGGGACTTTTTTATGAAGATAAGATTTAGAGGTCGCGGCGCTTGAAGGTATAGATGCCGGCGAGAGTGAAGATGAGACTTAAGGCAAAGGCGAATATAGCGGTTTTGCTAGTCATACTAAAGCTAGCTGTACTCTCATAGACAAATTCCATGACAATGGCCTTAAACCAATCATTATTTGGGTCAATCAATTCGCCAGGGATTTTCAAGAAAATAAAAACGGTAAAGTAGACAATAAAGACCATACTGTAGTTGCGGGTCAGGAAGAGGACGAAGCTGGTAACGCAGAACCAAGCATAGGTACAAAGACACTGAATCAGGAAGGTAATCAGAAACTTAGGCCAAAAATCTGCTGGTAGACTCCCCATCTGGCCCCCTGACCGTAAGAATTCGATGACGTAACCTGCTGCGTAGAGAAGGAAAAATTGTAAGAGAATAAGACTAGCAATGGTCAGAGACTTAGCTAGGTAATACTGGCCACGGGTTTTACCGGTAGTCAGATTATTATGGTAGAGTTTGTTGTTAAGGTCGACTCCTAAGAGTAGGGTGGTCACCACATTGCAGGCGATAAAAAGTAGGCCTATGTTATAAGACACGGCATCCATGGCGAAGAAGAAGCCAGAACTAGAAGTAGTAACTCGCGAAGTAAAAATGGCTAGCAGAATACCCAGGACACAGAAGACTTGGATGCCCCAAAATCCGACGGAGCGGACTAGACGATAATAATCGGCTTTGATACTATTAAGCAAACTGTTTTCCTCCTTGAACTTGAATTAAATCGGTAAAGTATCGCTCTAAATCTTTATGAGCGTAGTAGAGCGCACTGATTGGAATGTCAGCTAAAACCAAGGCCTTAGCCAGTTCTGGTATATCCTCTGCTTTGCCGATTAACTGCAATTGGTCGGTCTGATGGCTCGGTTTAAGTCTAAAGCCTAGCTGTTTTTGAACGAAGTCCTTAGCCATTTGAGTCTTTTGGGACTGGAGGATAATATAGTCGCCACTTTCGCGGTCGAAGTCATCCTTGGAAAGCTCTTGGATGAGCCGTCCTTGATGAATGAAGCCAAAGCGACTAGCCACCAAATATAATTCTGACAAGATATGGCTTGAAATAATCAGGGTCATGCCTAATTCACGGTTAAGGCGGAGGACCATCTCACGAAATTCTTGAATGCCGACAGGATCGAGACCATTGATTGGTTCATCTAAGATTAGCAAATCAGGTCGAGACAGGATAGCGATGGCGATACCCAGACGTTGTTTCATTCCCAGAGAGAAATCCCGAAATTTTTTGGCACCAGTTTGACTTAAGCCGACATAGTCCAAGGTCTCCTTAATCAGATTGTCCGGTTTTTTGATGCCACGATCCAGGCAGTAAAAACGGAGATTGTCGTAGGCAGATAGATGCTGGTGTGCCACAGGTGTTTCAATGACAGAACCTACATGGTGGAGGGAACTAGTCCACTCTTTAGGGGTGCGTGAGCCCAAAATGGAGACGGTGCCTTGACTTGGTGCGATTATTTGGGTAATTAATTTGATTAAGGTGCTTTTACCCGCTCCGTTTTGACCGATTAGGCCATAGATTTCTCCTTTCTTTAGCTTGAGGCTGAGCGAGTCCAAAGCCACTTGGTCGCCGTAATGCTTACTAAGATTTTGAATGACTAAGATATCTTCCATGATCTTACTCCTTTGCTTATTTCTTATCTATAGCTTATCAAGTGAATTTCAAATATCTCTCAAGCAAATCTCAAATCTTTCTAAAGTTTTGGGAGAGAGCAAGAGTGTTTTCTGAAAGCAAAAAATTATACCAAATTGAGGTGCCGGCAAATTTGCATTTGAATGAAAATGACCGGTTTATGATTGAAAATGACAGAAAACGCTTGAAAGGTGACCGAAAGCGGTGTATAATCTGGGTGTGAGGTGATAAGAGTGTTAACTCAAATGCGACATCAACTAATTCTATCAGAACTAGAGCAAGCGCATGTTGTCAGCCTACAAGATTTGATGGCCAAGCTATCAGTATCAGAGTCCACTATACGGCGGGATTTATCTCAGTTGGAAGAAGCAGGACGCCTGGTGCGAGTTCGTGGCGGTGCCAAACGCGTCTATCATTTGGATCGCGAATCTAGCTATAAGGAAAAGCTAGGGCGGAACAGTAGTGACAAGGCCCTTATTGCTGAGACAGCAGCCGCACAGGTGACAGCAGGCCAGGTCATCTACCTAGACGCAGGTACCACGACCTTGGCTATGATACCGCATTTGGTTGGGCAGGGTGTGACGGTGGTTACCAATGGACTCAGTCAAGCTGACTTGCTGTGTGACTATGGCGAGTCCGTCATCTTGTTAGGTGGCCAAGTTAAGCCCAAGACGCGGGCCATAATTGGAGCGCAAGCTCAGGCTCAATTAGCACGCTATCGTTTTGACCATGTTTTTATGGGCATGAACGGGGTGGATGCGGAATGGGGCTATACGACGCCAGACCAGGAGGAGGCAGCCCTTAAGCAACAAGCCATGCAGCAGGCCAACCAAGTCTATGTTTTGGCGGATGCTTCCAAGATGGGACGGGTCAGTTTCTGTCATGTCGCCAATTTGGAAGAGGCGATTCTTATCACTCATGCCTTAACAGAGGGGCAACGGGCACCTCTTGTGCAAGTCACGACAGTGAAGGAGTGTTAAATTTCGTGATTTATACGATTACCTTTAACCCTGCCGTCGATCTCGTCATCCAGGTTGACCAATGTCAGCTAGGAGAGTTGAATCGATCCAAGGGAGAGGCCTATGTTGCCGGAGGTAAGGGAATCAACGCATCCCTTGTCTTACAGCGCTTAGGGCATGTCAACTACGCGACTGGATTCGTAGGTGGATTTACCGGTCAATATATCAAAGACACCCTCATTCAAGAAGGTGTCAAACCACTTTTTGTTGAAGTGGATGGCATTACGCGGGTTAATGTCAAAGTCAAGTCTCAAGAAGAGACAGAAATCAATGCTGCAGGCCCCCAAGTGAGTCCGGAAAAGTTTGCGGAATTATTGGCAATTTTTGAGCGAGACTTAAGCTCAGATGATGTGGTCTTCTTAGCAGGGAATGCGGCTCCTGGACTTGACGTCAAGGCCTATATTGCTATCGCCAAACTCTGCCAAGAGCGGGGCGCAAAATTTGTGCTGGATACCAACAAGCAACTCTTAACCGAATGCTTGCCTTATCGACCTTTTGTCATCAAGCCTAATCATCATGAATTAGGTGAGATTTTTGGGGTTAGCTTGAAGGATGAGGCAGAAATAATCCATTATGCCAAGAAACTTCAGGAATTAGGAGCACGTCACATTATTGTATCTCGCGGTGGTGAGGGCGCCTTACTTCTAACTGAGGATGGCCAAGTCTTTAGCTCAGATATCCCTAAGGGAAGAGTGGTTAACTCAGTCGGGGCAGGCGATTCTATGTTGGCAGGTTTTGTGGCCACCTACTTGGAGACAGGCGATTTTGCTCAATCTCTAAAACGTGGTGCTGCTACCGGGAGTGCGACAGCCTATTCGGTTTGGATAGCTGAACGTCAATTGATTGATGACCTAGTAAATCAAATTCATGTTGTCGCGCATTAGCCTAGGAAATTCAAAGGAGAAATAGAAAGTGAAATTATCAGAATTATTTGTTAAAGAGGCTATGGACCTCCAATTGAGTACAACAGATAAGCCATCAACGCTTAAGTATTTGGCAGAGCGCTTCCACCAAGCAGGTGGCGTCTCCGACGTTGACGCTTACGTAGCTGCTTTAGAAGCCCGCGAAGCCCAATCAACAACGGGTGTTGGTGACGAGATTGCCATTCCTCATGCCCAACATGAATCAATCAAATCAGCAGCTATCGTCTTTGGGCGTAGTGACGCAGGGATTGACTGGGAGAGCTTTGATGGCCAAGCTGCCAAATTTGTCTTCATGATTGCAGCACCTGCAGGTGGTGGTGGCGAGCACTTGCAAGCCTTAGCTAAATTATCTTCTGTCCTCATGCAACCAGCAACTAAAGCAGCTTTAGCAGCCGCAAAAACCCCTGAAGAAGTAGTGGCAGTTTTTACCGCAGCTGAAGCAGAAGAAACAGCCCAAGCTCCTGCGGCTGAGCCAGTAAGTCCTGTGCAAGAAGATGTCTATGTCTTGGCCGTAACAGCTTGCCCAACTGGGATTGCCCATACTTTTATGGCAGAAGAAAAGCTCAAACAAGCCGGGAAAGCCGCAGGTATCAAGATTAAAGTTGAAACCAACGGGCAGGCCGGTGTCGGCAACCGTTTGACTGCTGACGACATCAAAAAGGCGACAGCCATTATCGTAGCAGCGGATAAGCAAGTTGAAATGGCGCGCTTTGATGGCAAACCAGTCATTGTCACTAAAGTAGCAGATGGTATCCACAAAGCTGATGAATTAGTAGCTAAAGCGGCAAAAGCAGAGGCGCCAATCTACCACGCAGCAGAAGGTGCTGGCGCCGCAGATCTTGAAGTCGGTAAAGAATCCATTGGTCGTCAATTCTACAAGCACTTAATGAACGGGGTTTCTCATATGTTGCCGTTTGTGGTATCTGGTGGGATTTTAATTGCCTTGTCCTTCTTCTGGGGGATTAATTCCTTTAACCCTGAAGATGCTAGCTATAATCAAATAGCGCAATTCCTCTTTGTAACAGGTAAACTAGCTTTTGCTATGATGTTGCCAATGTTAGCTGGTTTTATCGGTCATTCAATTGCTGACCGTCCTGGTTTGGTTGTTGGTTTTATGGGTGGGATTTTAGCTAATCCATCTGTCTTGTCTGACTTTGGAGCGGTAGGTCTCTTTGAGAAAAGCATTCCGTCAGGTTTCTTAGGCGCCTTAGTAGCCGGCTTCTTGGCTGGTGGGATTATCTATGTCCTCCGTCTAGCCTTTGCTTGGCTACCAAAATCACTTGAAGGTTTGAAACCAATCTTCCTCTTCCCAGTTTTTGGGGTCCTGATTATGTCCTTCCTCATGCTCTTCGTTGTGAACGGCCCAATGGGGGCTGTTATGCAAGGATTGCAAGACTTCCTCAACGGTATGAGCACAGGTTCAGCCTTAGTCTTAGGTTTCTTAGTCGGTGCCATGATGTCAATTGATATGGGTGGTCCAATTAACAAGGCCGCTTACGTTACAGGGACTGCCTTAGTGACACAATCAGCAGGCGCAGGTTCAAACGTTATGGCAGCCGTTATGGTTGGTGGGATGGTGCCACCGTTGGCGATTGCCTTGGCAGCAACCCTCAACAAAAACCTCTGGCCAGAAGAAGAACGTAACTCAGCTCTAGTTAACTATGTCATGGGTGCAGCCTTCATCACGGAAGGGGCTATTCCATTTGCTGCAGCCAACCCATTGAAGGTTATTCCTCCATTGGCAGTTTCTGCCGGTGTAGCGGGTGCCTTAAGCATGCTCTTTGGTATCGTCAGCAAGGTGCCACACGGCGGGGTCTTCGCTATGTTAGCGGGTGGTGTAACGAATCCATTGCTCTATTTAGCGATTTGGGTTGGTGCCAGCTTCTTAGGGGCCTTCCTCTTGAGCTTGACCTTACGTAACCAAAACAAAAAATAAGCTCAAACAGCCAAGACTGCGGTCTTGGCTTCTTTTTTTATGGCTTCATTAAGCCTAAAAAAGCACCTGGCGAAGAGCCAGGTGCAGATAATCGATTTGATAGGGAGATTAGTTTTCTTCTAAGCGAGCAAAACCATCGGCAGTCACTGCTTTGAGGGTGCTTGCAGAAGCATTCATCTTGTCCAACTCAGAGTCGTTAAGTGGGATTTCAATGACAGAAACAACCCCTTCGCGACCCAAGATAGCTGGCGCCCCGATGTAGAGGTCTGATTGACCATACTCACCGTCTAAGTAGACAGAGAGAGGGAAGATTGCCTTTTCATCGTCTAAGATAGCACGGCAGATACGAGCCAAGGTAACAGCAATCCCGTAGTAGGTTGCGCCTTTTTTAGAGATGATTTCGTAAGCTGCGTCACGAACCTTGAAGAACATTTCAACTAAGGCTTGCTCGTCAGTGTCTGGGTGGTTTTTGACCCATTCATAGATAGTCAAGCCACCCACGTTAGCGTGAGACCAAACAGGGAATTCAGTATCCCCGTGTTCACCTAAGATGTAACCGTGGACGTTACGCGCATCAACACCGATAAGTTGTGCGATTTCTTGACGGAAACGAGCGGTGTCTAAGGTAGTCCCAGAACCGATAACGCGCTCTTTAGGGAAACCGGAGAACTTCCAGGTTGCATAAGTTAAGATATCCACTGGGTTGGCAGCAACCAAGAAAATGCCGTTAAAACCAGAGTCTACGATTTGTTTAATAACTGATTTGTAGATGCTTAAGTTTTTATGAACGAGATCCAAGCGAGTTTCACCTGGTTTTTGTGCTGCGCCAGCTGTTAATACGACGATATCTGCGTCACCGCAGTCGCTGTATTCAGCAGAGTAAATTTCCTTAGGTGAAGTGAAGGCTAAGGCGTGAGAGAGGTCTAAAGCATCCCCGACTGTCTTGTCCTTGTTGATATCAATGATGCCGAGTTCACGGCCGATGTTTTGGTTAACGAGAGAGAAAGCAAAGCTAGATCCGACTGCGCCATCACCGACTAAAATAATCTTGTTCTTTGGTTGTTTCATAGTGAATATCTCCTTTCTATCACTTGGCTATATTATACCACTCTTTTCAAAAATGTGAAGAGGAAATTTTTTGAGTAGTACAGTTTATTGTGGCGAATAATACAGTTCGCCTCGTGAATCTTTCTGTTAGTGACATGCTCCAAACATGTGTTATAATAGAAAATGCAGAGGAGGGAGCAGGATGAAGTTAATCGTTGGATTAGGGAACCCTGGTGATAAGTATCAGGGGACGCGCCATAATGTGGGTTTTGATGTCATTGATGCTTTGGCGCGTCAAGAAGGTTTGAAATTGACCGACCAAAAATTTCGTGCCGATTATACTATTTGGCGAGTGGGAGACGAAAAGGTGCTCTTGGTCAAACCCTATACCTTTATGAACCTATCGGGTGAAGCTGTCTTGCCTCTTATGTCCTATTATAATATTAGCCCTGACGAGCTTGTGGTGGTTTATGATGACTTGGATTTGGAGCCTGGTAAGTTGCGTCTACGCCAGTCAGGTAGTGCGGGTGGCCACAATGGGGTGAAGAGCATTATCGAAATGCTAGGGACCCAAGATTTCAAGCGGGTCAAGATTGGCATTGGCCGACCTCAATATGGACGCAAGGTTGTGGACCATGTTCTACAACGTTTCGATACAGATGACCGCGCTTTAATAGAACAGAAAATTGACCAGACAACCGACTTGTTGAGGGCCTGGGCTAAGGGCGAGACTTTCGTCCAATTAATGAACCAATATAACTAAAAGATACCATAAGCCTTAAGATAGGTTGCGACTCTCCCAGGGGTGGGTAGACGTTGCAGCCTCTTGTGGCGTTAGCTGACTCAAATCTCTGAGCCAGTTTTACTAGAGAGAAAGTAGGAAAAACATGGAATTTGCGCAAGATGCTTTTCAGTCGGCAATAAAGGCCATTAATCAAATAGGGGCGGGCAGCTTACCCCAGTTAGTGACTGGAATTGATGATAGTGCCCGTGCCGTCATGCTGGCTCAGCTTTTCCAAGCTCGCCCTCGGCCACTCTTGATTGTAGAGCCCATTGCTAGCAAGTTGGGACAGTTAGTAGATGATTTAACACAGCTTCTGCCCCAGGTGTCCGTACAGGCTTTTGTAGTGGAGGAGGCTCTGGCCATTGAATTTGCCTTTGCTTCGGAGGATCAGATGCGGGACCGGATTCAGATCCTTAACCAACTAACTCACGGCGAGCCCTGTATTGTAGTTACTAATGTAGCCGGTTTACGAAAACAATTGACTCACCCTAATCAATGGCGTCAAGCTCAACATACTCTTGAACTTGGAGATAACTGGGAACGACGCCAGCTAGAAAGTGTCTTGACCGCTTGGGGTTATCATCGGGCTAGCTTGGTAGAACAACCGGGTGAGTTTAGCGTACGCGGGAGTATCATTGACTTCTTCCCAGTATCCGCCGAATATCCGATTCGTTTGGATTTCTTTGATACCGAGCTGGATTCTATTCGGGCCTTTAATGCTGAGACCCAGTCCTCGATTGAAAATCTAGACTCTGTCCAAATCCTGCCAGCTCAAGATGTCTTATTTGGCCTAGAAGCACAACAAGCCCTCTTGCCACGTTTAGAGGATATGAAGGCGCGCGCCCTGAAGAAAGTGAAGGATCAAGAATTAAGAGAGGTCATGGAAGCGGGTCTCAGCAATCAGTTGGATCAGTTGCGCCATGGCGAGCCTCTTAAGTATCCGCATGCCTATCTGAGCTTGGCTCAGGATGACCAAGTGGTGACGATCCTTGATTATTTAGGAGAGCAAGGACTTTTAGTTCTATCAGAATTTGATAAGCTACAGCAACAGGCCCTTCATCTGGTTGAGGAAGATCAGTTTTGGATTGAGCAGGAAACTCAGAAAGGTCTGCTGATACCTGGATTGGCTGTTAAAGCAGATTTTCAGTCTTGTGTGCGAGCTTACTCAGGTGCCTTGCTCTATCTGTCGGTCATGCATCGAGGGTTGGGACATCAGTCTTTAGGAGCAGTGCATTCCTTCCAGTATCGCACCCTCAACCCTTTCTTTAACCAAATGCCTCTCGTCAAAACGGAGATGGATCACTGGTTGAAACAAGGCTATACCATTCAAGTGGCTGTAGGGAGTTTGGAACAAGCGCGGAAGGTTGAAGCGTTTTTCGAGGAATTTCAAATCGGTCCTAGCGTAGTGACAGAAGACCGAGCCCAAGATAAAGTTGTTAATATCGGAGTGGGCGCCCTGTCAAATGGTTTTGAACTGCCGGTCTTGAAGTGGGTAGTGGTAACTGAAAAAGAACTCTTCAATAAATTGAAAAAACGTCAGGCTCGTCAATCTCGTACTAAGCAAACAAATGCTGAACGGATTAAGAGTTACTCAGAATTAGAAGTCGGTGACTATGTAGTTCACGTTCACCATGGGATTGGGCAATTCCGTGGTATGGACACCATCGAAATGAATGGTATTCATAAGGATCTATTGTCGGTTGTGTATCAAGATGACTCACGCATTCTGATTCCGGTCGACCAAATTCATCTGTTACAAAAGTACGTCGCCTCAGAAGCCAAGACACCTAAGCTTAACAAGCTAGGGGGCACTGAGTGGGCTAAGACTAAGCGCAAGGTAGCGGCTAAAATAGAAGACATTGCGGATGAATTAATCGCCCTCTACGCTAAGCGAGAACGAGAAGTTGGGTATGCTTTTGGGCCTGATACACCAGAGCAGAGTGAGTTCGAGTCGGCTTTTGCTTATGTAGAAACAGAGGACCAACTCCGGTCCGCAATGGAAATCAAGGCAGATATGGAAAAAAGCAAGCCAATGGACCGTCTGCTAGTCGGTGACGTAGGTTACGGCAAGACCGAAGTAGCCATGCGGGCCATTTTCAAGGCGGTCATGGACGGCAAGCAAGTGGCCTTCCTAGTTCCTACTACGATTTTAGCTCAGCAACACTATAATTCTTTGGTTCAGCGTTTTGCTGATTATCCTTTTGAAATTCGGCTGATGAGTCGCTTTGTATCTAAAAAGCAACAAGACCAGACCATTGATGACTTGCTAACGGGGGCAGTGAATATTGTGGTCGGGACTCATCGCTTAGTCTCAAAAGATGTCCAGTTTCAAGACCTAGGCCTATTGATTGTCGATGAGGAGCAACGTTTTGGGGTCAAGCACAAGGAGCGGCTTAAGCAACTCAAGTCACAGGTTGATGTCTTGACTTTGACGGCGACGCCAATTCCCCGTACCTTGCATATGTCGATGATAGGTGTTCGGGACTTGTCCTTGATTGAGACGCCACCCAATAACCGTTTCCCTGTTCAGACCTATGTCATGGAGCGCAATGATGGAGCGATTAAGTCAGGTATTGAGCGCGAATTAGCTCGAGAAGGTCAGGTCTTCTATCTCTATAATCGGGTGGCGACTATTGAGCGTCGAGCCATGGAAATCCAGGCCTTGGTACCAGAGGCTAGGGTAGCTTATGCCCACGGTCAGATGTCGGAGGTGGAACTAGAGACGGTGCTAGTGGACTTTATCCAAGGGGCTTACGATGTCCTGGTGACTACCACCATTATTGAAACAGGGGTTGATATTCCTAATGTTAATACCCTTTTTGTAGAAGATGCGGACCATATGGGTTTATCCACGCTCTACCAATTACGTGGTCGGGTAGGGCGAACCAATCGCGTGGCCTATGCTTATTTGATGTATGAGCCATTTAAGTCACTCAGTGAGGTCAGTGAGAAAAGATTGCAGGCCGTCCGCGAATTTACAGAGTTGGGATCAGGCTTTAAGATTGCCATGCGCGACCTATCTATTCGAGGAGCAGGTAATCTGCTGGGGAAGCAACAATCTGGCTTTATTGATTCAGTCGGTTTTGACCTCTATTCCCAAATGCTCAAAGAAGCTGTTGACATTAAGCGGGGCAAGAAGGTTGGACAGATAGCAAGTCAAGCTAGCAACCAGATTGAATGGCATCTCTTAATCGACGCCTATATTCCAGCCAGCTATATTGCCGATGAACGGCAAAAGATTTCGGTCTATAAGCAAATTCAACAAATCGATTCAGAAGAGGCCTATCGTAATCTGCAAGATCAGTTGATTGACCGCTATGGTGAATTTCCGGATGAAGTGGCGGATTTATTGGAGATTGCCTTGATTAAACATTATGGGCTCGAAGCTGGCATTGTTAAAATTCAGCAGACTCCACGTCATGTCAAGGTCAGCTTCAACCAGGTGGCCTCAGAACAATTACGAGGCGCCAAACTTTTTGAAGCCTTGGCTGGCATTTCCCAGAAATCCACCGTGTCTCAAGAGGGCTCGCGCCAGGTGATTAGCTTGGATATCCTAGAACAGCCATCCTATGTTTGGCTAGGAGCCCTTAAGCAATTAGCTCGTCAGGTAGCCAGTCTTTTGTTAGACGACACTAGTAAGAATAAGGAGAAGTAAGATGAGATTAGATAAGTATTTAAAGGTTTCCCGTTTGATTAAGCGTCGGACCATTGCCAAAGAAGTGGCGGACCAAGGTCGTATTACCTTGAATGGCCAAGTAGCTAAATCTAGCTCTGCTGTGAAGGTAGGCGATGAGTTGGTGATTCGCTTTGGTAACCGACTATTAACTGTACGAGTGACCGACCTCAAAGAAAACACCAAGAAAGAAGAAGCAAGTAATCTCTACGAAATTTTGGGTGAAGAGCGCCTTAATAATGAAGTTCGTCAAGTAGACGAGTTTCTAGCTTAAAATAGGGCTTGGCTAGGGGCTCAGCTATGCTACCTCGAGCCAAGCTCGCAAAAAAACTTGGAAAAACGACAAGTTTGAATGGAAATTAGGCGCGAATATTGATATACTCAAACTAGGTTTATCATGGAGGTGAAAAGAATGAATTATAAATTAGATCCACAGGAATCTGTTCAGACTTCCTCACCCCGTCAGACAAAACATCCGCACTCTCACGGACGACGCCTGATCTTTCATGTCATTCTGATTGGAGCTCTTGCCTTCGCAGGGATTCCATTATGGCGGGCTTATCAGGATCAAGTGACTGCCGAGCAAGCCCATCAAGAGGCCAAGGCGGACCAGGAGCAAGCCGTTAAAGAGAACCGTGAAGTTTTCCAAGCAACTCAGCAAATGAAGGATCCAGCCTATCTAGAGGATGTGGCGCGACGTGATTATTACTACACCAAGCCAGGTGAGATTATTTTCGAGTTAGGATCTTCGCATCAGGAAGACACCAAGCATCCTTAAGGGATGAGAGTTACTGAATAGAATATAAGGATGAAAGAACTTAAGGGAGGATAAGACATCGTATGTCAATCGAAGTAGGGCAAAAAATCACAGGGAAAGTCACAGGGATCACACACTTTGGGGCTTTTATTAGCTTGCCAGATAATAAAACAGGTTTAGTTCACATTAGTGAGGTTTCAGACGGCTATGTTAAGGAGATTAGTTCCGTCTTAACAGTCGGCCAAGAAGTCGCAGTGAAGGTTCTGTCTATCGCTGACGACGGTAAAATTAGCCTGTCAATTCGTAAAGCCAGTGATCGACCTGCAGAGGCACCCGCTCGGCCTAAACGTGAACGCCAAGAAGGTGCTGCACCACATAGCCAACGTGCCCCACGCTTCAAGAGTCGTCAAGAAGAGGGCGGGAATCGCCCTAACTTCAACAATGCGGGAAATAATAACAGCCGTAAGTTGGATGATTTTGATCAATTAATGAGTAACTTCCTAAAGGACAGTGAAGATCGTCTGTCCTCATTAAGACGTAACACCGAAGGCAAACGCGGCGGCCGTGGTGGCCGACGTAGCTAGGGATGTCTTGCTAACGCGCGATAGTTTTCTTGTCGTGCGCTAATACAGGATATAAGAGCAGCCTTTTAGGCTGCTTTTTGTATCTAAAGGAGAATCTAGATGGAAAAATTAATGCGGGAAGTTAAGGCTCAGTTGGAGTCATGGCCAGCCTGGCTAGAGGCCAAGACAGTGGTGCTGGCCGTATCCGGCGGGGTTGATTCTATGGTCATGCTCAGATTGATGAATGAATTGAATCAGTTACGTCAATATAATCACCTGCAGTTGGTCGTCGCCCATTTCAATCACAAGTTGCGGCCAGAATCAGACAACGAGGCCGTTGCTATTAAGGAAATTGTGGCAGAGTATGGCTGTATTTATTTTGCGACGGAGTGGGGCGAACCGGCTGCCACTAATGTGGAAGCTCAGGCGCGTGACGCCCGTTATCAATTTTTCGCAGAAGTGATTCGGACAACTGAAGCAGATGTTTTGATGACCGCCCATCATCTTAATGATGTGGCTGAGACCTTCTTAATGCGGATGACACGTGGCACCTCCATTCGTGGCTTGCAAGGTATTCGGGGCTGTTATCAGCGCCTGATGAGTGACCCAAGTGGTCATACTGTCATGCCAACCATAATGAGGCCCTTTATTGGGGTGACCAAGGCGGAACTAGAGGCCTATGCCGAGAAGTTTAATGTGACTTATTTTGAAGATGCTTCTAACTACATGGATCACTTTGTACGCAATCGATTCCGTCATACCTATATTCCACAACTGATGCAGGAGAATCCTCAGTTACTACAAAATCTTTTGACCATTCAGCAACAGATTCAAGATTCCTACACCGTCCAGTATGCGGATTATCTGAATCTTGAGCCTCAGCTACTCATGTATTCGACTAATCATTATTGGTTGCTTTATATTCCAGCCTTTCTGGCTTTGCCAGAGGCAAAATTCAATATGTACCTGCGGATTTTCTTTGAAGAACGCCTAATCGAAGATGTGCCCGCTTATAATCGCGATTTAGTAGGTCAATTGCAACAGATGATGCGTAACCGTCGTGACCCCAATCAACGTTTGCAGTTAGGACATGGTTGGGTAGCAGTCAAACGCTATGATTACGTCCAAATCCTACCAGAAGAGGCGGGGCCAAAAGCTTATTTTGGTCAACGTTTAATCTTAAGTCGACTCAACCACTGGTATGCCCTAGATGGTGGTGCAGAAGCGGGGATTTTTGCAGCTCATCAGGTATCACCGGAAATGCGTGAAGCGGCTGAAGGTTGGGCAGGCCTACATTTAAGTCAGGCCCAGGAGACGGCGCCACTCAATTTCCAGCTAAGACAGAGACAAGACGGTGACCAAGTTGCAATAAGCGACGAATTAGGTCAAGTCTATCATAAGAAAGTTGGCAGAATCCTCATGGACCTTAAGTTGCCTAGCGATGAGCGAAATCAAATCAAAGTTCTTGTAGATGAAAAAGATGAAATCGTATGGTTGGGGCCAGTTAGCAATTCCCCATTGTCTCGCGGGCCACAAACTGATAAAATAACTCATATATTCCTTTATCGGAAGACACGGCAGTAAGACACTAGACAAAAGGAGAGAAAGCTCAATGTTAGAGAAAGACATTTTAAAAGTACTAGTAACCCAAGAAGAAATTGCAGAAGCAGTGGCCCGTCTAGGCAAAACCTTAACGGAAGACTACAAAGATAAAGAAGTAGTGGTCGTTGGGATTTTACGAGGGGCAGCAATTTTTATGGCTGACATTATTCGTGCTATGGATTGCTACTTGACCATTGATTTCATGGACGTATCGAGTTATGGTGAAGCCTTACAGTCATCGGGTGAAGTCAAGATTGTCAAAGACTTAGATACTCGTGTCGAAGGTAAGGATATTCTGATTGTGGAAGATATCATCGATACCGGGCAAACCCTTAAGTACATTGTGGACCTGCTCCACTATCGTAAGGCTAATTCTGTTAAGGTATGTACCCTCTTGGATAAGAAAGAGCGACGTGTCAACAATATGGAAGCAGATTATGTGGGCTTAGATATTCCCAATGAATTCGTAGTGGGATATGGCTTGGACTATAAACAAGAGTACCGTAACCTTCCTTATATCGGTGTCTTATCACCTGCCGTCTACGAAAGCAAATAGGCCATGTGCCAGACCCTAGACTGTGATCTAGGGTCTTTTGGCGAAAACAAACCTTAAATATTGGTAAAGCCCAGCCTTACAGGGACCTTCCATTAGGACCCTATGGCAAAATATGATAAAATACAAGAATGAACAGAATGATCAAGACAAAGGAGTCGAACAGCATCTATGCAAAACCCAAATCGTAATTCGACGCGGAACATTCTGACATCTATGATGGCATTAGCCATGCTCTTTATGCTCTTCCATGCCCTGTCAGGGGCTCTAGGGGGCGGCCAAGTCAAAGAACTCACTCAGAGTGAGTTAATGACAGAGATTGCGGACGGCAAGATTGCCGAGATGGATGTCCAGATTGGTTCCGGTGTTTATAATGTCAAAGGTAAATACAAGACCGGGACAACACGCTCAGAACAAACCAACTTTGTGGCCCTCTTCCAAGGCGGAAGTGAGACTGCCACTCAATTCACCAGCCGAGTGCTAGGCAACGATAGCACGCTTAAGTTATTGACGGAAACAGCGACCCAACAAGGGGTCAAGATGAAGACCTTGGCCGAATCCAATATGGTACTGTGGGCCAATATCCTGCCAATGCTACTCTTAATGGGTATGATGGGCTTCTTCCTCTACAACATGTTCCAGAGTGGCGCTGGCGGTGGCGGTATGCGGGGGGCCATGAACTTTGGTAAGTCACGCTCCAAGGATATTTCCAAGCAGAAAGTCAAAGTCCGCTTCAGTGATGTAGCGGGTGCTGAAGAAGAAAAGCAAGAACTGGTAGAAGTAGTAGAATTCCTTAAGGATCCTAAACGTTTCACCAAGTTAGGGGCGCGTATCCCAGCAGGTGTCTTACTGGAGGGCCCTCCAGGGACGGGTAAAACTCTCTTAGCCAAGGCAGTAGCCGGTGAAGCGGGGGTTCCCTTCTTCACCATGTCAGGTTCTGAATTCGTCGAGATGTTCGTCGGGGTCGGGGCCAGCCGGGTACGGGATCTCTTCGAGAACGCTAAGAAGAATGCCCCAGCTATTATCTTCATTGATGAAATTGATGCCGTAGGTCGTCAACGGGGCGCAGGTCTTGGGGGCGGACACGATGAACGAGAACAAACCCTTAACCAATTACTGGTTGAGATGGATGGTTTCGAAGGGAATGAAGGGGTCATCGTCATTGCGGCGACTAACCGTTCGGATGTCCTAGACCCAGCCCTCTTGCGTCCAGGTCGTTTTGACCGTCAGATTCTAGTGGGTAATCCGGATGTTAAGGGGCGGGAACAGATTCTTCAAGTCCATGCCCGTAACAAGAAATTAGAAACAGAAGTTGACCTTAAGGTTGTGGCACAACAAACGCCTGGCTTCTCAGGTGCTGAGTTGGAAAACTTACTGAACGAAGCAGCTTTAGTAGCAGCACGTTTTGACCATAAGGCGATTACCCAAGCGGACATCGCAGAAGCCCATGACCGGGTGATTGCGGGGCCAGCTAAGAAGGATCGTGTGATTTCTGAACAACAACGCCGTACCGTGGCTTACCACGAGGCGGGCCATACCATCATTGGCATGGTCTTAAGTGACGCACGTGTCGTTCATAAGGTGACCATCGTGCCACGCGGACGTGCAGGTGGTTATGCGGTCATGTTACCTCGTGAAGATGCTTATATTGTGACCCGTAAGGAACTCTACGATCAAATGGTAGGGCTCCTGGGTGGTCGTGCTGCTGAAGAGATTGTCTTCAACACTCAATCTACTGGGGCTAGCAATGACTTCCAACAAGCGACTAAGATTGCGCGTAGTATGGTCACTGAATATGGGATGTCAGACCGCTTAGGACCTGTTCAATACGAAGGCAACCATACCGTCTTCGTTGGTCGTGACTATGGCCAGAAACCTGCTTATTCTGATCAGGTAGCCTATGAGATTGACAACGAAGTGCGTCAATTATTGAACCAAGCTCACGAAGAGGCACACCGCATTATCAACGAGCACCGCGAGCAACTCAACTTGATTGCAGAGAAACTGCTTGAAGTTGAGACCTTAGAAGCGGCGCAAATCGAGTCTCTCTTCAAGACTGGGAAGATGCCTGAGCAAGTAGCAAAGTCTGAAGAAACAGACACTCCTACTTCGGCCGAGAGTCAAGATCAAAAAGCGACTCCTTCACGTGTAGAAGAAGCGCTAGAAGCTGGCGACCGTATCATTGCAGATGACCAAGTGCCGTCTGAACATCATCAAGCCTAATAAGGAAAATCAGACCCATGAGGTCTGATTTTTTTGCCTATTAGCACTAGGCCAAAGACTTGCTAAACTGGTGGGGTCTGATATACTTAGAAACGGAATATAATGACTCCCATTGGGAGATGGAGGAAGCAAACATGTCAGATCAATTATTAACAGCCTTGGCATTCGATGGCCAATTGCGGGTTTTGGTTTTGGATGCTACTGGGGTTGTCCAAGAAGCAGTCAATCGGCACAAAACTTGGCATACTGCAACAGCTGTCTTAGGTCGGACCCTGGTGGGGACCCTTTTACTAGCAGCTAATTCTAAGGGAGACGAACGTTTGCGAGTAGAAATTCTCGGAACGGGACCAGTAGGCCGGATTATTGCGGAAGGAGATGCCTACGGTCATGTACGTGGCTTTGTATCTAATCCGCAGGTGGCCTTAGAACTCAATGCCATTGGCAAGTTAGACGTTGCTGGTGCAGTGGGTATGCCGGGCAATATGGCTGTACGCAAACTCTTAGGTAATAAGGAGCTTTTCGCAGGGCAAGTGCCACTGGTGAGCGGGGAATTGGCAGAAGATTTCACCTATTATATGGCTGTGTCTGAACAAACGGCTTCTTGTATTGGACTCTCTGTCTTGGTTAATCCGGATGAGTCAGTGGCTAAATCGGGTGGTTTTATGATTCAAGTGATGCCTGGGGCCACTGATGAAACCATTGACTTCATTGAAAAACGCATTGCGGATTTAGGCCGTTTCTCCGATCTCTTGGAGTCACAACCAAGCTTAGAGGCTCTATTGGATCTCTTAGTTGGGCATGGTAATTCTGAAGTCCTTTCTAAGAAAGATGTCTCTTTCTATTGCGGTTGCTCTAAGGAAGCCTATGGACACGGTATTCAGTCCTTAGGTCGTAAGGAAATCCAAGCTATGATTGATGAAGATGGGGGCGCTGAAGTAGTCTGCCATTATTGTGAGAACCACTATGACTATAGTGTTCAAGAATTAGAGGCCATCATCGCAGCAGGTGAAGCTGCAGGGCAAGAAGCAGACGCAGAGGAGGTATAGCTTGTTCAAAATTAGAGAAATTGAGATTCCAAACCCGGTAGTGGTAGCACCCATGGCGGGAGTATCAAATGCAGCCTTTCGGACCATTGTAAAACAATTTGGTGCGGGCCTAGTTGTTTGCGAGATGATTAGTGACAAGGGGATTCAGTTCCGTAATGACAAGACCTTGAGCATGCTACACATTGAGCCAAATGAGTATCCTCTCAGCATTCAAATAATGGGAGGTAATAAAGAAACTTTGGTAGAGGCAGCTAAATATGTTGCTGAAAATACTGAGTGTGCCATTATTGATATTAATATGGGTTGTCCTGTCAACAAGGTCATTAAGGCAGAAGCAGGGGCGCGTTGGCTCTTAGACCCGAACAAGGTTTATGAAATGGTGGCAGCAGTAGTGGATGCTGTTCAGAAGCCAGTCACAGTAAAAATGCGGACTGGTTGGGATGATGAACATCTTTACGCCATTGAAAATGCCTTAGCAGCTGAACGCGCAGGTGCTTCCATGGTGGCCATGCACGGCCGAACCCGGGTACAGATGTATGAAGGCAAGGCCAACTGGGATATTTTGGCGCAAGTTAAGAAAGAACTCAAAACCATTCCTTTTGTTGGGAATGGGGATGTTAGAACGCCTGAAGAACTCAAATACTTGCTTGATACGACGGGTGTAGATGGTGTCATGGTGGGGCGTGCAGCACTGGGCAATCCATGGGTTGTCCAGCAGATGGTCCACTATGTTGAGACCGGTGAACTCTTGCCGGCTATGACGGCGAGACAGAAAATTGATACGGCCATCGACCATCTAGAACGCTTGGTAGACCTCAAGGGTGATCGAACTGCAACGCGAGAATTTCGGACCCAAGCCCATTACTATCTTAAAGGTATTCCGCGTTCTTCTAAGGTTAAGGTGGCAGTCAATGAGACTGAAGATCCAACTGTTGTGAAGCAACTTCTACGTGATTTTGTAGATCAGGTGGAAGAACGTGAAGCTAAAGAATTAGCGCGCAAGGCTAGCCAAGAGACGGTAGTCGAAGCTTAGTCCTTGTATGTAGATAAAAAAATAGGCTGAGACTTTTGTCTCAGCCTATTTTTTGTCTGCCTTAACGAGGTAAGGCGAAGTAGAGGGTTAGAGCCAACAACCCGATAATCATGCCGATGATGATATTGAGGGTGCGCTCGGATAGATGAATGCCCTCATATAGATTGGTGCGTCTGGGTGAAGTTTTGCCTACCTCAGGCTTGTTTTCGGTGGACTCTTGGGTGGTCATTGCGTGCCTCCTAGTTTTGATAAAGCAAGGCAAGCCCCAGAGGAACTTGCCTAAAGGAGATACCCTTCGATAATAGCCTATTGGCCGTTGAAGGCTTGGTAAGGAATACGTACAGCGACTTGAGTGTCGTCGTACTTGTAGTCAGTGCCGTCTAAGAAGTCTTTGCCTTGACCTGCATTGTAAGAGAGTGCGAAGACAGCTTTAGCCATCCCTTCAGCATCTTGTTTTACAGTACCAGTCATAATGCCGCGAGCAATGAGGTCTACTGCTTCTTCAGTCGCATCTACCCCAAATACAGGAATCTTCTTGTCAGCTTTAGCATCAGTGTTGAAGCCGGCGCCTTGGAGAGCAGCAATAGCACCAGAAGCCATTGAGTCGTTATTAGAGATAATGACGTCGATGTTGTCGGCGTCTTTAGCTAACCAAGCGTCAGTTGCAGTTTTTGCTTTGTCTGGATCCCAGTTAGCAACTTGGTCGCCTAATTTGTTCACTTCAATCTTAGCTTCGGTTAAAGTATCAACAGCATATTTTGTACGAGCGATTGCTTCTGGGTTTTCTGGGTCACCGATTAACATAACGTAATCTAATTTGCCGTTACCATTGCGGTCATATTTCTTGTCAGATTTCCATAGTTCCGCAATCATCTTACCTTGGATAATCCCAGCTTCTTTAGCGGTTGTCCCAACGAAACGAGCTTTGTCGTATGCTTTAACAACGTCAGTCGCTGGTTCACGGTTGAAGAGCACGAGCGGAATATTCGCGTCTTTAGCTTTTTGAACGACTGCTTCTGCTGCCCCAGTGTCCACCACGTTAATCAAGAGGACATCCACGCCCTTTTGAATCATGACATCGATTTGGTCGTTTTGTTTAGCTTGGTCGTTTTGAGAGTCATTGACGATGAGTTCAACGTTGGAATGCTCTTTGGCGATTTTTTCAAGCGCTACACGTACAGAAGACATATAAGCGTCATCGTATTTGTAGAAAGCTACCCCAATTTTGATGTTCTTATCTTCGGCTTGAACTTTAGGGCTGAGGCTAGGAACTAGCGCTAAGCAGAATAGGCAGAAGATGGCGCACCATGTAATGACTTTTTTCATAAAGATCGACTCCTTTAAGGATTTTATTTTGTTGAATTGAGTATAACACGGCGTGTAAAACGATTACATTGATTTTTTTACACTCCAGGTTAGAAAATTTACGGTCTTATTTGCGCTTGATGTATTTACGTACGTCGATTGCTACCGCCAAGATAATGATCAAGCCCTTGATGATGTATTGGTAGTTAGGGTTAACACCTACATAAGCCAAACCGTAGTTGATGAATTGGAGAATGATAGCCCCGATAATAACCCCAGGAATGGTCCCAATCCCACCGGAGAAGGAGACACCCCCGATAACGGAAGCAGAGATGGCATCGAGGTCGTAGTTAAGACCGGTGTTAGAGGTAGTAGACCCTACCCGAGCAGCTTCCAGATAGCCAGCTAAGCCGTAGAGAATCCCTGAAATCAGGAAAATGATGAGGATATTCTTAACGATATTAACCCCGGAAACTTCAGCTGCTTCGATGTTGCCCCCGATAGCATACATGTTCTTACCAAGTTGGGTTTTATTCCAGATAATCCACATAATCACGCAGACGACAATGGCGTAGAAGACTACATAAGGGATTTGAATATCTTTGGTAAAGTTGACGGTGCCGTTAACTAAATTACGGTAGCGGTCGTCAAAGTTAGCAATCGGTTGTGCGCCTCCTGCTTGTTGTTGTTGATAAATCAAGGCAATCCCGTAAGCTACTAATTGAGTCCCTAAGGTAATAATGAAGGCGTGGACTTTAAGAACAGCTACCCCAAAACCGTTAATCAAACCGAAGATCCCGCCGACTACAATAACGATAATGAGTGGCAACCAGAGTGGTAATTGAGGTAAATCGGGATACATACGCGAAGCGTAGGTAGTTGATTGAAGGAGGGAGGCAGCAATCAGGGAAGTTAAACCCAAGACGCGGCCGGCAGACAAGTCTGTCCCGCCTAAGATGATAAGCCCGGCAGCCCCGCAGGCCATAATGATCCGAGTGGAGGCTTGAGCCAAGATGTTAATGAAGTTTTTTGGTGAAACGAAAGAAGTATCCATCGAAATAATGATGGCGATTAAAGCAGCAAGCACAATATAAAGAGAAAAGTCTAATAATAGCTCGCGCGGTGTTTTATTGGTGAAGCGTAGTTTTTTACTTAGTTCCATAGAGACATCCTCCTTAGAGATAGAGTGCACTCAAGCGAAGAATTTCTTCTTGGGTGAGTGATTCGGTCTTTTCGACGCCAGCCAAGCGACCATTAGACATGACTGCAATGCGGTCAGTGATACCGAGCAACTCGGTCATTTCACTGGAGACAACGATAACGGTCTTGCCCTTCTTAGCCAAGTCTAAAATTATTTGGTAGATTTCGTACTTGGCTCCGACGTCAATCCCTCGTGTTGGTTCGTCGAAGAGATAGATATCCGCATCGGTTAGTAGCCAACGGCCAATAATCACCTTCTGCTGGTTACCACCTGATAAGGAGCGGATTTGTGTTCGTTGACTTGGGGTCTTGATGGCCATGGCATCAATCATGCGTTGGGTATCGCTACCCATGGAAGCATTGCGAATCAGACCTAACTTACCGCGATAGTGGCGCATGTTAGAGATAACCGTGTTAAAACGAATGTCCGCGATTGGGAAAATCCCAGTTGCCCGGCGTTCTTCTGTCACTAAGGCAAAGCCATTTTTGATAGCGTCGCGGGAGTTGTTATTATGAATTAACTTACCATTCTTGTAAATCTCGCCACTGGCTAGGGTTGCAATCCCGAAGATACATTCAATTAGTTCAGTCCGACGAGAACCCACTAAACCAGCAATCCCCAAAACTTCGCCTTCGTGAACAGTTAAGGATACGTCTTGAATGCTTGGTTGATATTTAGCGGTCAAATTGCGCACCTCTAAGGTTACCTGGCCAGGATGATTGTTGCGAGGTGGGAAGCGATGGCCGATATCCCGCCCTACCATGAGTTGAATGATACGTTCCATGGTTAAGTCTTTAGCTGCTTCTGTCGCAATCCATTGGCCGTCTCGCATAATGGTCACTTCATCAGAAATGGCTAAAATTTCTTCCATCTTATGGGAGATATAAACCAAGCCACAACCTTGATCCTTGAGTTGGTTCATAATGCGGAAGAGGTGCTGAACTTCTTGCTCCGTTAGAGAGGAAGTTGGCTCGTCTAGGATAATTACCTTGGCATCGTAGCTGACTGCCTTGGCAATCTCAATCATCTGACGTTGGGAGACGGAGAGTTTACCAATGATAGTCCGTGGATCAATATCCAAGTTGAGTTGCTGGAAGATGGCCTTGGTATCTTGGTACATCTTATGCTCGTCAATCAGGCCAAGTTTGGTTTTTGGGAAGCGGCCCAACCAGATATTTTCCATGACGCTACGTTTAAGAACCTGATTCAGTTCCTGATGGACCATGGAGACGCCTTGTTCCAACGCTTGTTTTGGGTTGTTAAAGCGTACGGGTTGGCCATTGAGTTTGATACTACCGGAGTCCTCGATATAGATACCGAAGAGACATTTCATCATAGTTGATTTACCAGCACCGTTTTCCCCCATGAGGGCGTGAATGGTACCAGGGCGAACTTTAAGTCGTGCACCGTCCAAGGCTTTGACCCCTGGAAACTCCTTGACGATATCTTCAATATCCAATAGGTACTCTGCGATTTGTGTCATAATGTCACCACCTTATAGGATTTGAATCTATTCTACCTCCAATGGCGAAACGCTTACATAGAATAATTTACGCATAAGGTTCGAAAATTTACGCTATTGCTAGATTGATTCAGACTTATAATCGCGTTATAATAGGAAGATAGAAAATACATAAGGAGGAAAGAAGATGTCAATTTTAGATGATTTAACATGGCGTGGTGCCATCAATCAGCAGACTAACGCTCAAGGCTTAGAAGAACTAGTAAATAAGAAGGCGATTGGCTTATATTGTGGCGTCGACCCAACAGGGGATTCCATGCACATTGGACATTTAATTCCCTTTATGATTCTTAAACGATTCCAGTTGGCTGGCCATAAACCAGTAGTGCTAATTGGGGGCGGAACGGGCTCAATTGGCGACCCAAGTGGGCGTAATAGCGAGCGCACCTTGCAAACCATGGATGTGGTAAAGGAAAACGCGCGTAAATTAGCAGACCAGATGAACCGCCTCTTCCTAAAAGGGGATGTTCAAGCGAGTGGTTTTCGGATTGTAAATAACTACGACTGGCTTAGCCAGATCTCGCTCTTAGATTTCTTGCGTGACTATGGTAAACATTTCAACATTAATAATATGTTGGCTAAGGATGTTGTCGCGTCTCGACTAGAGGTAGGGATTTCCTTTACTGAGTTTAGCTACCAGATTCTTCAATCCATTGACTTTGCCCATCTGTATAAAGAATACGATGTTCAATTACAAATTGGCGGCGCCGATCAATGGGGCAACATTACGGCCGGATTGGATTTTATTCGTCGGACTGAAGGCCATGAGACTGAAGTCTATGGGCTGACCATTCCGCTTATGCTCAAATCTGATGGCACTAAGTTTGGTAAAACAGCAGGTGGGGCAGTTTGGTTGGATCCAGAAAAAACAACGCCATTTGAGTTCTACCAATTCTGGCTCAATCAACAAGATGGTGATGTGGTTAAATTCCTTAAGTACTTTACCTTCTTATCTCATAAAGAGATTGATGCCTTGGCTGTCGAAATTGAGACTCAGCCTCACTTGCGGGTTGCCCACAAGCGTTTGGCTGAAGAAGTGACGCGCTTTGTTCACGGGCAAGAGGCTCTAGATGAAGCCATTCGGATTACAGAAGCTTTATTTACAGGCGAGGTGGGTTCGCTCACGGTTCATGAAATCGAGCAAGGTTTTAGAAATATGCCGCAAGCTAGCGCCTCAAGAGAGGAAGCTAACCTAGCTGTTTGGTTAGTAGATACTGGTATTGTTAAATCTCGTCGTGAAGCCAGAGAATTTATTTCTAATGGCGCGATTACCTTGAATGGCACCAAGGTAACCGATGTGGAAGCTGTGATTACGCCTCAAGATGCCATTGGTGGTAAGTACGTAGTCGTACGCCGGGGTAAGAAAAATTACACACTCGTTACCTATCAAGATTAAGATGTGAGAAGCAGGACTTTGGCCTGCTTTTTTTGTGTGAGTGAGTGTGGTTTGTGGGCTATGTAGTTGGGTTCTCCTCATGATTTTTTAGAGGTCGAAAACGACGCTGGGAGCCTCAAGGTATAGTATAAATATTGAATCAACATAGTAACTTATATGGGAATAATCTTTATGGCACCATCTGCAAGACTATCTTTTGGGATAGTTAATCCGCTTCAAAGGTCTAGACAAAAGCGGAAATCGGCCTGGCAAGCCATTTTCGTCACCTGTAGAATTCAGAAGACTTGGCCTATTCGTCAGTCTATTGTGGCAAAAAAGAGTCAAAAAACAGTGAAAACTCATGTAAAATTACAGCTATGTTACAGATGCTATACGAATCGTCGAAAAACCGCACCTTAGCCAAAACTTGTGGTATCATGTAAGCATGTCATAAAAAGATAAACCAAAACCTGTGTCCAACACAAGCGTGATATACAAATTACGAGACTAAAAGGAGTCAAATCGCTTATGAACAAGAGATTATTCAAAACGTTATTAACTTCAGCCGTCGTATTAGGGAGCGTAGCTGCACCTGTGGCTGCTTTCGCACAAGACTACGATTCATTAATCGGGCAAAGTGAAAGCCAAATCGAAAACTTATCGGCTGCTCAAGCACAACTTTACGCACAATTAGCAAGTTCTTATGCTAAGTTGCAAGAAGTTCAAACGCAAGCAACTACTCTTCAAGGGAATATCCAAGAAAATGACGCAGCAATTGCAAGCTTACAAGCAGAAATCAAAGACTTAGAAGTAGCAATTGGCAAACGCGAAAGCCTCTTGGCAGATCAAGCTCGTGCTGTTCAAGCAACAGGTGGGGCAGAAAACTACGTTAACGTTGTAGCTTCTTCTAAATCTGTTAGCGACTTTGTTGGTCGTGTAGACGTTGTGAAGAAGATGGTTTCAGCTAACAAAACACTTTTAGGCCAACAAAAGGCTGATAAAGAAGCTGTTGAAACTAAGAAATCTGCAGTAGAAACGACTAAAGCAGACAACGTTGCTAAGCATGTACAATTAGAAGCACTTAAAGGTGCTTTGACTGAAGAGCAAGCTAACAACGAAGCAGTATACAACCAATTGACTTCTGACTTATCATTAGCACAAAATGCTCGTGAAGCTTTAATTGCTGAAAAGGCTGCTTACCAACAGCGTCAAGCAGAGATTGCAGCAGCACAACAAGCAGCGGCTGAACAAGCTGCCGCAGAAGCTCAAGCACAAGCTTTAGCACAACAACAAGCACAAGCAGAAGCAGCTGCCCAAGAACAAGCGGCTCAAGAGCAAGCAACTCGTGAATCTCAATTAGCTGAGCAACCAGCACCAGCAGCTGAAGAAGCAAAACCAGCTGCACCAACTACAGAAGTTGAAGCAACTAGCCAAGCAGAAGCAACTGAAAGTCAAGCGCCTGAAGCTCCTGCATCTGAAACTCCAGCAGCTGAAGAGTCAACTGTTGCAGAAACTCCTTCAACTCAAGAAGAGTCAACAACACCAGTTCCACAACCTGCTCAAGAAGCACCAGCAGCTGAGGAAGAACCAGAAGCTCCAGCAGCTACTACTGAAGAAGAACCAGCAGCAGCAGCTCCAGCAGCTTCAACTTACGGCGATGTTTTATCAACAGCTGCTAAATACGTAGGGACTCCTTATGTATGGGGCGGTAAGAGCCCAAGTGGTTTTGACTGCTCAGGTTTCGTACAATATGTCTTCAAAGAAGCATATGGTATCGATGTAGGTAGCTGGACAGTACCACAAGAATCTGCAGGGACTCGTATCTCTGTATCAGAAGCACAAGCGGGTGACCTCTACTTCTGGGGTGACGCAGGTTCAACTTACCACGTAGCGATTGCAACTGGTGGCGGGAACTTCATTCATGCTTCTCAACCAGGTACTCCATTAGGCTACAACAACATCCAAAACTTCACACCACAATTTGCAGTGCGTGTACGTTAATAAGAAGTATATTAAAAGCTGGGATTTGTATCCCAGCTTTTTTCTTACTATATATAATAGAAGAGAGTTGGCAAGGACCAACTCTCTTTTGTATATGTTGCTTACTGCAAGCAGTATTTTATTCCAAAGGGAAGAGCCAACTGGCAAATTGGGGATTGAAGAGGTCTTGCGCCTCAATCCATTGATAGGTAAGCTTAGCGGTTACATCACTAGCCTTATCAGGCTGATTTTGACCAGTTTGCCCTGCTGCATAGCCTAAAGCATAGGGGTTGGGTGTGAGATTACGGCGGATGTCCCCTGCTTCGATAGCGCTAAATACCTGAGGTTGATAGCCGATGCTGTAGATGTCAGGAATAGCTAAACTTTGATGCAAGTAATGGGCCAGCTCTTGTATAGAGACTTGATCGAGTAAGACGACAGCCGGTTTGGAAGCTAAGGCTTCAACGGCACGAAGCATAGCCTGTTGATTTTCGAGTTTGTCGCCTTCTAAAGCAAGTGACTGGTAGGCTTGGCCAGACTGATCTAGGACGTCCTGAGCTCCTTTTAGGCGCTCGATGCTTTCTTGGTTGTGTGCCTGATAGGCTAAAATGAGAGGGGTCTCTGTCCCACTATTGGCTTTCAATGCTTGTGCTAAGGCCTGGCCTTGCTCCAGAGGCGCCCAACCAAGTTGGCTTGCTTGGGATAGTTGGACTTTTGGGCTATCGATTAAGGCCACTTTAACCCCTTGCTTAAGCCAGTTTTCCAATTGAGATGTTAACTCAAGGCTATAGGTAGAGTGAAGTATCACCTGATCGCCTGTTAGGAGTTTTTGCTGGCTTAAGAGGGCCACTTGTTCATCAACATTTTCTGGTAAAGCTAGGGTCTGAATCTCTATGTCGTCAGATGGATTGATTGAGGCTTTGAGCCCTGCCAAAAGTTGTTGGTTGTAGGGCTGGCTCAAGGCTTTACTGCTAGCAAACAAGATGCGATGTGTAATGGTCTGAGTAGGTTGACCAAGCCAAAGGCTCAATGCTAAAAGGCTAGCTAAACTGACTAGGATAAGTCCTAATAATATAGTAGAAAGTTTTCTCATGATGGCAAGTCCTCCCAATCTAAGCAAGGAATCGAGAGGCTGACGCAGGTTCCTTGGTCTTCTTGGCTATCAATTGTTAGCCCGTATTCTGGCCCAAAATAAATCTGCAAGCGCTCATGGACATTGCGCAAGCCAATGCCCGCTACATCAGATGGCTGTTTTATCTCTCGGCGTAGTTCTTCCAAACGCTCCACACTCATGCCTTGGCCGTTGTCTTTAATTTGGATTAGAATACCTTTTTCTGTCTGCTTAGCTTCAATTGTTAGCAAGCCGGGTTCATAGAGGTTGGCCAAGCCATGTATAATGGCATTCTCTACAATAGGTTGTAGGATTAGTTTGATAGTAGGGTATGAGCGAACTTGCTCTGGCAGCTTGAGCTGATAAGTGAATTGCTGATTATAGCGAATTTGCTGAATTTCTAGATAGTTCGTGACATGCTCAAATTCACGTTCCAAGGGGATGTACTCCTTACCCTTACTTAAGGTAATGCGAAGCAGACGACCTAAAGCGGTCACCATATGCGAAGCATCTCTAGTATTTTGACTTTCTATCATCCACAGGATGGACTCTAAAGTATTATAGAGAAAATGAGGTTGGATTTGGGCTTCTAAGACATTTCGCTCACTTTTGCGTAAAGCGGCTTCTTCAAGTTTAATTTGCTCCATGAGTTGGTCCACTTGGTTTAGCAGTTGGTGGTAGGCCTGATAGAGCTCATTGGCCTCATCGTAACCAGACGTCTCATAGTGACCAGTCGGAAGATCCTGAAAGTCTTGCATATGGAGCGCAAGGCGACGAATAGGACGGGCAATAAAACGAGCTAGTAAGTAGGCCAGAACGTTAATTAAGAAGGTCAAGGCTAAGAAGAGAATAAGCGAGGTCTGTAGAATTCGTGACAGACCACTAGCCAACACTTCTTGTAGGTAGGTCTTTCCGACAACGCGCCAATGGGTACCGGCCATAACCTGACTGGCTAATACGACATGGTTATCCTTATCTAATTGGACCTTTGTGGGCTCAGTTCCTAAATCTGGAATAGTTTCCCGCTTGAGTTCAGCGGTCATCAGGGCTTGGTGGGGATGGTAGATGAGTTCTTGTTGGTCATCTATCAAGTAAGTGTAGCCTTGCTTGCCAATCCCTCCAGTCTCAAAGAAACGCTGGAAGGTTTTGATTTTATAATCAATAAGTAGAAGGCATCGCTTGCCTTGATGGTTGAAGGGGATAGTATTAGAGATAACCCAAGGAAACTCTCCCTGGAAAAGGTGTTGAATATGAGGTTTAGAATAGAGCGTCTGATCGTGCTGTGCTTCTTTTTGATACCAATCGGGAGATAAAACCGGATGTTGGCTATTGGTTTTAAGTTGAAAACGGCTAGGTGCAAAATCTAGTACTTGGCCCTGTTCATCTAGCACTGCGATAGATTGGATATCTCGGTTAAGGGTGACGCTAGAATCAAGCAAATCATGCAAAGCTTGAGGTGTAAGACTTTCGAGTGTGATGCGGCGGATGATTGCCTCGTTGGCAACATCCATTGTCGCGATCATAGTTTCTAAGGCTTCTGTCGAGCGAGCTACATGCTGCTCAGTTAGGGTCATGGTCTGCTTAATCAGGAGATCGCGCGCAATTTGATAATGGCCCCAGAGACTAATGCCTAGAATAGAAGTCGACAAGAGGAAACAAGTTAAATAAATCACTCGGTGCAAGGGTTGTCGCTTGGTAGGGGTCATAGTGAGGGGCTCCCTTCTTGGGCGGCCTCACGAATTTGGCGCGGCGATAGGCCAAAGTAGCGCTTAGTACTATAGGAGAAGTAGTGAGTGTCGGTATAGCCGACGGCTAAGGCTACTTCTTGGACCTTGGCTGAGCTAGTTAGTAAGAGCTCTTTAGCCTTATTCATACGAATTTGAATCAAGTGTTCCTTGAAGGATTGTCCTGTCTCGCGAGTGAATAGAGAGCTGAGATAGTTAGGGCTGACATGCATTAACTGAGCCAAACGTTTGCCTGTAAAAAGTGGATCTTGATAATGTTGTTGCATTAAACGCAAGCCTTGCTGGGTTAAAGATTCTTTGAGAGTTTGGCGTTCGCTCTGGATTAAGAGTAGTAACTTTTTGCTGTGAGCCAGGAAGGTTTGCATTAAATCCGCTACTGACGCTTGGTTTGCTACTACCATTTGAGACATAAAGGACTCAATCAGCGGTGAGTTTTGGATGCCAGTGAGGTTTTGACTGATGCGAATAACCCGTGAAGTTAATTCTAGGAAAAAGAGATAGTCGGCCGAAGGAGTAGAGGATTGGAGATGACTTTGGTTAATTAAGCTCACAATGTAATCCTCAAATTCAGGGTAGGAAGCAATCTTGATCAAAGACAAGAGACGTTGATCAGGGGTTGCATCGTAGTCTAGGTTTGATTCCATCTCAACGCTGAAGTCACCATAGTAACATAGGGCAGTATTTGGCGCCGATTGGCAGTAATCATAAGCCTGAAGCGCCTGATGGTAGAGGCGCTTTAAGTCCATCAAGTGTGAGGATGCTTGACTAATACCCAGGTAGAGGGTGCGCCGATAATTTTTCAGGAAGGTTTGCTGGATATCTTGCAGCAAAAGGTCGAGGCTAGCTGAGATATCGGGCTTATCATGGCTAAGGATGATGATTAACTTACCAGCAAAAGGGAAGGCTTCGGCCGGCAAATATTTATGACAGACCTCTAGGACGGTCTTGCGATAGGAGACCCAACTAAGCTCTTCGGCAAAGAGAATGTCTCGCATATCCGGGCTGATGGCGTGGATAGGGCTAGAAGACTGGCGTGGACAGAGGCTAATGACGGTATAATGAGGGCCGGGAATTTCTAATTGATAGAGATTAATACGGTTTTGCCAGTAAGAGGTATCTTCCAGGGATAAAGGCTCGGTTACAAGGCTAATAAGCAAACTCCGACGTGAGGCCTCAATGGTTGTCATATACTCCCGTGTCATTTCCTGCATATCCAGAGCACGCTGGCGCTGAGCGTCTAGGTTCTGGCTAACACGGGATAGAGCGGCTTGGATATCTGTAGGAGTGATAGGTTTCAGTAGATATTCTTGAATATTTAGACGAATAGCATTCTGAGCATAGTCGAATTTGTCGTGGCCACTGATAAAGATAATCTTGATAGTGGGATCAAATTCGTAGATGGCTTGACTCAATTCAAAGCCGTCCATGAGTGGCATGCAAATGTCGGTAATGACAACATCGGGACAAGTTTCTTCGATAATGGCTAGGGCTTCTTGGCCATTGCTGGCAGTGCCTACTAGTTCATAGCCCAAAGAAGTCCAATCCATTAGGTTGACAATGGACTGGAGCACAAAAGTCTCGTCATCTACAAATACAAGTTTTCGTCGGGTGGTCATGCAAGTCCCTCCTGAGGACATAAAATAGGTAACGCTTTCTATCAGTTTAACACAATTTTTGGGGATAGCATAGGGCCCTATATAAAAAGCCACAAGTCATCAGACCTGTGGCTTTCTAGTTTTAAGCTTATTTTTTAAGTTGGAAGGTAATATCGCCGGATTTAGTTAAGGACTTAAAGTCTTTGTCATAGAGGTTGACGTTCAAAGTAAGTGAGCGATCTTTGTAGAGATCATAGTCATCCTTGCTGTAGACGAATGCTAAGTGGTAAGTATACTCTTGGCCAGGTTCTACTACTTCCTTATCTTTGGCCGGCTCAACTTCAACCATGCCTTCGTGCATTAATTTTAGTTGGTCATTGAAAACTAAGTTACCAGCGGTCTGACGTGCGTTCAAGGCAACTTTACCGTTGTTCTTAACGGTAATTTCAGCAGTTAAGACTACCACACCACCTTTAAGTTTTTCGAAACGGCTAGCTTGATCCTCATTAGGCTTGAAGTCAACCAATTGGTAGCCGTTCAAAGTCACATCATAGCCTTCAAAGTTAACGTTTTGCTTATCAGTACTTGAGCTAATGAGGGTCTTAGTTCCCCAGTTTTCAGCAGTCAGTTTGTCAGGGTAGAATTTGCTAGCCGCTGAGCGTTTTTCTTCCCCTTCTTTAGACGTTGGCAGAATAGTAGATGCCGTAGGTACAATAGCATCCGTAATTTTGTCCCCTTGATTAGCTAATACAACGAGGGTATCGAATGATAACGCGCCATTTTTGTTTAATTGTTTGAGGGCGTCGCCACCAATTGTTAGGACAACGAAGCCGCGAAGCTCAGTTTTAGCCTTAAGTACTTGCTTGGCGTCTACAACAGCCTTGGTTAGGTCTTTTGTCTCATCTACTAGGTTGTTGTTGTGGCTCACTGCTCTGTTATAGCCTACAATGGAGCCAGAGAAACCGCCGGTAATGTAAGCATCTTTATCTGAGTCATTCTTAAGGGAGACATCAAGTACAAGAACAGCGCCAGTTTGGGTATTGCCACCAAAAGGAATCTCTAAGTCCTTGGAAAAATCTTTGAGGGAGATTAAGCTGTAGGCATGGATGGTTTCCGTAACAGGAGCCTTGCCTAAGGTAATAGGGGTTGAGTTTGTGTAAGTTACGCTGGCTTCTTTAGCAGAAGCTGCAGTCTTGATAGCCTCCGTTACCGCCTTGAAGTCTGTGCTAGATTCTGAGCTAGCGGTACTTTCTTGGCTACTAGCGCTTGACTCGCTGCTTGAAGATTCTGCCAAAGCGATTGAAGGTCCTGCTAAGAGGGCCGTTAACGATAAGCTGCATAGGAAAATGCGTAAAGTTTTTTTCATTTCATTACCTCCAATAGTAAATCCTAGTCATATTATAATACAGAATGGATAGGCATGCAAAGTTGTCTAGTGCTATGACTTGATAGGGCCCAAAAGCATGCTAGCCCAAGCTTCGTGGAGTGATTCTTGATCGGAAGGTTGGAAGAGGCCAGCCAAGACGTCGCGATAGAGACGGGATAATTCGTTGTGGCTGAAGTAGGCTTGGCCGCCACAAGCTCGAATCACCTCTTCGACTGCTATTTTAGAGGCTTCTACGGAACGGTTTTTAAGGGCAGACAGGCGAGGTAACCAGCTCAAGTCATAAGGTTGATCTTGATCTAAAGCCTGGCAGAAATGATTGAGTTGAGGTGGGATGGCATCCAGTTGGATAGCGGCTTCAGCCAAGCGCCAACGGATGTTCTTGTCCTGGTCGTAAGTTGTCTGGTTGCTGACGGAATAACGCTTTTTGACTGTTTCTAGTCCCAGTTCGAGGGCTCGTTGGCCAATACCTAAATAGGTAGCTGAGAGTAGAATCTCGAAATAAGCGAAAATACCGAAAACGGTGGGATCTAAACTTGGACCAGGAGCCAGTTTGGCCAAGATTTGTTCAGGTCTTACTTGCAGACCCTTGAGCGTCACGCTGTGTGATTGAGTGGCACGCATACCGAGCGTATCCCAGTTTTCGTGAATCTCTAATTGATTATCTTGTTTGTGGGCATAGGCAAAGACGGATAGGGCTTGTTCTTGGCTGGAATCGGTCGCAAAGGTCACGAAACGGCTGCAGGCCTTAATCATCGACAGGAAGACCTTGTCGCCGTAGAAAAGATAGCCTCCATCTGATTGGGGTTGAGCCTGGCAAATAGAGCCGAAGAGGACGCGGTCATTGGAAGGTTCCGAGATGCCGAAGGCTAGGAGGTGACCTTCAGCCGCGTCTTTTAGGATTTGTTGACCTGCAGTTTGGTCATGAGCTACTAGATGACGGCCCAAGCCTACAATGATCTGGTGCATATTAATGCCTAGGGCAGTACCAGGTGCTGCCTTGGCTAGGCGGGTTTGTTCCTGAGCGATTTCTTGAAGTGTGAGACCGTGCCCGCCAAATTCTTTGGGTACAAAGGCCTTGTAGTAGCCAGCTTCTTTGAGAGCTTGATAGTCTAGCTCAGGAAATTCGTTGCTTCGGTCGTAATGGTCTGCGCGTTGATGGATAGAATCGAGTAGTGAATCAGATAAAAACATAGCGGACACTCCTTGGAAAGTAGTTAGTAAAATAGATGGATGCTTGATTTCCTTCCTTATTATAACATGATTGCTGTGTGCCGCCTTGCTAAACGCTTGCAAATAGCGACTGACGAGGCAAATGTGATACAATGAGACTAGCATAAGGAGGGCAAGAAAGATGAGATTGTTACTAGCAGAAGATGAATTAGATTTAGCTAAGGGAATCCAGGCTATTCTCAAGCATCATCATTATGATGTGGATCATGTAGCGGATGGAGAAGAAGCCCTCTTGTACGCACGCTCTATGGAGTATGATGGCCTGATATTAGATGTCATGATGCCTAAGAAATCGGGCTTCGAAGTCCTAACGGCTTTACGGAGCGAGGGGTCTCAAGTGCCAACCTTGCTTTTAACGGCCAAAAACCAAATTGAAGACAAGGTGCAAGGGCTTGACTTAGGGGCGGATGATTATTTAACTAAACCCTTTGATATGCAGGAACTTCTAGCCCGTATTCGGTCTATGTTGCGACGCCCGGCCAACTTGGTAGAGAATGATTTGCGTTATGGTGATTTAACCCTCTACCGGCAACGGGCCTGTCTAGCGGTAGGGGCGACTGAACTCGCCTTAAATAAGCGAGAGTTTCAACTGATGGAGATGCTCTTGTTGAACCAACAACAGGTTTTGTCTTCCGATTTAATTATGGAAAGAATCTGGGGCTTAGACTCCGACGCGGAGATTAATGTGGTCTGGGTCAATATTTCGTCCTTACGCAAAAAATTACAACAGCTGAGTTCTAAAGTGACGATTAAGGCCTCGCGAGGCCTGGGTTACCAGCTGGAGGTGGCGCATGATTAAAGAGATGCAAGGCCGTTTTGTTCAGATTGCCATGCTATCTTTTACGGCTGTGCTCTTGTGCCTGCTCCTGGGTTTGAATGGGCTCAACTATTGGCAGACGGTTCAAGAGCTAGATGGCGAAGCAAGTCACCTAATAGACCAGAGCCAGAATCAGCATCAGGACAATCAGGAAAGACCACCTCTGCCGAAGAATCAAGGCTTTGATTGGGCTAGACTCTGGCAGAGCTATCAGGAACCGAATTATCACACGGCTCGTTATATCTACGCTAAAACCGATGCCGATGGTAAGTTAGTGACTAGCCAATTAGACCGCATGGATGATTATGACCAGGGAACTTTGGCGAATATGCTCAGCCCACTATTGAAATCTTCTAAAAACCGGGGCTGGATTGGCGTCCTCCGCTACTATCAGCGGACGAATTCGCAAGGAGAAAAGGAATGGCTCTTTGTAGATGCTGGTCGCCAACTTCAAGCGGTGACTCGCTTGGCCATGATTTCGCTGGTTATTTTGGTTTTGACCTTACTCATCGTCTATGGTCTACTTCGATACTTTTCTAATAAAGCCATTCGGCCTTTGATTAACAATATTAAACGCCAACAGGAATTTATTAGTAATGCTAGCCACGAGATTAAGACCCCTTTAGCGGTTCTGGCTACCAATAACGATGTCTTGGAATTGACAGGATGCAAGAATGAATGGACCCAAAGTAATCGCAGGCAAATCCAACGCTTAAATGCCTTAGTGGAGCAGATGCTGAAATTAGCTCGCTATGACGAAGGCCGAGTCGCGCTAAATCCAGAGTCTCTGGATTTAGTCGTCTTGTTAAAACAAGCGTTGGATGATCTTGAGGGCTTGCTTGAAGCAAACCAGGCGCAGGTTTCCTTGAATTTGCCTGATAGCATTCTGTTGACTATCGACAGGGCCTCTTTTCAACAGGTCAGCCAGGTTCTACTTGAAAATGCCCTTCAGTATCATCTGGCAGGGACAGAGATTGAGATTGGTTGGCGACAAGCTGACAAGAGCTTGTATGTGACCAATCATTGTCATAAAATGAGTCAAGAGCAGGCAGAACGCTTATTCGAGCGTTTCTACCGGCCAGACCAAGGGCGCCAACGTGACCAAGGAGGAAGTGGGATGGGCTTGTCCTTAGCCCAAGCGGTAGCAGAACGCAATGGTTGGCATTTAAAAGTCGGCATGCGTTCAGAGACTGAAATAGAATTTACTATTCGATTCTAGCTAGGCGAGCAATCCTGCTTGAAGTCGCTAGGGCAGAGTACTAAAATAGGAAGTGCGATACATATTATATAGTAGAAAGAAGGAATAGGATGGAAATCAATGAAACTTTGTTGCGTGCCTTGAGTGAAGTCAATGGGATTGCGGGTAATGAAGGTGCGGTTCGCCAACTTTTCAAAGAAGAAACGGCACCTTATGCGCAAGGCTACGTTCAAGATGGTCTTGGTGGCTTATTTGCGGAGCATATTGGGGATGCCAGCGGTCCGCGGATTATGATGGCTGCTCACTTTGATGAAGTGGGGTTTATGGTTAGTCAGATTACGGATAAGGGCTTCCTAAAGTTTGTGCCGATCGGTGGTTGGTGGAGCCAGGTAGTTTTGGCCCAGCAAGTGACCGTTACGACACGAGACGGCAAAACCTACCATGGTGTGACGGGCTCTAAGCCTCCACATGTTCTACCTGCGGAAGCACGCAAGGTGGCGGTCGATATAGCGGATGTCTTTGTCGATTTAGGAGCGACTTCTAAGGAAGAAGTGCTAGAGTGGGGTATTCGTCCGGGGGACATGATTACGCCGTATATCGAATATCGTCGTCTCAATGGCGGCCCTTTCCTCTTAGGGAAAGCTTGGGATAACCGCATCGGCGTTGCAGTTGCGATTGAAGTATTAAAATATGCAGCCAGCCAAGGTCACGCTAGCCAGCTCTTTATCGGGGCGAATGTTCAGGAAGAAGTTGGTTTGCGTGGCGCTAAGGGCGCGACCCACAAACTGAATCCTGCTATTAGTTTTGCATTAGATACAGGGACTGCGGGTGATACACCAGGTATGACGACTAAAGAAGCAGACAGTGAATTAGGCAAAGGGCCTCAAGTTTTAATTTATGATGCGTCTATGATTCCTCACAAAGGCCTGCGTGACTTTGTGATTGATGTGGCGGAAGAAGAAGGCATTCCATTCCAATTCACCAGCATAAAGGGTGGCGGAACGGATGCTGGGGCACAGCACCAAAGTCTTGATGGCGTGCCATCCATTGCTATTACCATTCCGGTTCGCTATTTACATTCCCATACTTCGATTATTCACGAAGATGACTTCAAACATACAGTGGCGCTGATGACCGCCTTGCTCAAACGCCTCAACTGTCAGACGGTTGCCGATATTGTGGCTAATGCCTAGGGGGGCAGGACATATGCATATTCATTGTTTAGGATGTGCCGGAGGTTACCCAATGGGAGACAATGGCACAACTGCTTTTGTGGTTTCAAGTCAGGACCGGTCCTATCATATTTTGCTTGATGCAGGGAGTGGTGCTGCACGTGCCTTAGAAAATTATCTAGATGTACTAGAGCTTAATGCTGTCATTGTTTCCCATGACCATGCTGATCATGTGGCGGATCTAGGTACTATCCAGCATTTATTAATGTTGAAACCTTCAGGTGCTAAACGTGCGCCAGTGCCTATTTATTTGCATGATCAATCGGTATTTCCGCCATTGGCTATTGAGGACAAGACCAGCCAATTGATGAGTTATGGGGCGGATAGTGTCTTAGAATGTGGGCCTTTCCGCGTAAGTTTTTGCCAGACGGTTCATCCACTTGTTTGCTATGCTATGCGTGTGGAAGAGATGGAGACAGGGCAAGTCTTAGTCTTTACGGCTGATACTGGCTGGTGCCCAGAGCTAATCGACTTCAGTCAGGGTGCCCATGCATTAATTGCTGATTCAGCCTTTACTAACGAACGGGGGCGAAACGAGATTCATATGACGGCTAGTGAAGTCGCGCAATTGGCCAATCAGGCTCATGTGCGAACCCTGGTCGCTAGTCATATGGCGCCTCATGCGGATCAAACACTCATCCTCCAACAAATAGCGACGGACCTGAGTGCCGACATTAACTTAGTTCATTGTCAGCCGGGACTGACTTTATCACTTTAAGAGGGAGACTATAAAATGTATTTTGTTGATAATGGCAACAACTATGATGCAAGTTTGAATATTGCCTTGGAAACTTATTTGGTGGAAAACCGATTGGTCGATGAGCCAATCTTGCTCTTCTACATCAATGATCCTTCTATTATAGTAGGAAGAAACCAAAACACCATTGAAGAAGTAAACCAAGCCTACGTAGAAGAAAAAGGAATTCGAGTGGTTCGCCGTATGTCCGGCGGTGGGGCTGTCTACCACGATCGAGGGAACTTTTCATTTTGCTTCATTAAAGACGATGACGGCTCCTTCCGAGATTTCGCTAGCTTCACGCAACCGGTAATTGAAGCTTTGCATAAAATGGGAGCAAAAGGAGCGGAGCTCAAAGGGCGAAATGATCTGCTGATTGAGGATAAGAAGTTTTCAGGTAATGCCATGTATGCAAAGAATGGCCGTATGACTGCCCATGGGACCATCTTGTTTGATGCAGACCTAGAAGAGGTCACAAAAGCTCTTAAACCTCGCAAGGAAAAATTCGAATCCAAGGGAATTAAATCGGTGCGAAGCCGCGTGACTAATATTAAACCTTATGTGTCACCGGAATATCAAAAACTCACTACCGAGGAGTTCCGTGATTTACTCTTGCTTGAAATATTTGGCGTGGAAAGTCGCGACCAAGTCAAAGAATTTAAGTTGACTGAAGCGGATTGGGGCAAAGTCCGAGAGATTCAAGCTGAACGCTTTGGTAATTGGGAATGGAACTATGGACAATCACCAGCTTTCGCTATCCAAATGAGTCAGAAGTTCCCATTTGGCTTTGTCGATTTCCGCTTCAATGTGGAGCAAGGGTTTATTAAGGAAGTTAAAATCTATGGCGACTTCTTTGGCCTAGGAGATATTAGCGATGTAGAAGCCTCGCTAGTAGGCGCTCGCTTCGAGCGCGAGGCTGTCAACCAAGTCTTTGAGAACTTAGACTTCAATAAATATTTTGGACGAGTAACAGCAGAAGAAATTCTGAGCTTAATCTTCGGCTAGAATTGGCACTATATATAGGGGAGGCCACTTGGCTATACAACCTATATATAGTGTTTTTCTTTTGGCCAAAAAAAGGACTGAAAAGTGGCTAGAAAGTGTTGACTTAGTGGGCTTAGTCATGGTATATTACATTATGTTCTTAGGAACACACGAACCATTTTCTAAAAATCGTCAAAAGCATTCGAAAAAGCTTTGACATGAGGAGAAGATGGTGCTAATATATAGAAGTTGTCGCTGAGACAACGGCCAAGCAAAAAAACTTCGAAAAAACTTCTGAAAAGTTGTTGACAGGAAGTGAGGCTTGTGCTAATATATAGAAGTTGTCACGTGGTGACGACAAGCACATTGAAAACTAAACAAAGACACACCAAGAATGTGAGGGTCATCGAGGAAAACTTGATGAACAACCAACAATTCGGCAGCAGACAAGCTGGGTAAAAAACAAGCTAGTAAAGAAATGAGTCAAGTAGACTTATGAAATTATTTTCATGAGAGTTTGATCCTGGCTCAGGACGAACGCTGGCGGCGTGCCTAATACATGCAAGTCGAACGAACCGCGACTAGGTGCTTGCACTAAGTCAAGGTGAGTGGCGAACGGGTGAGTAACACGTGGGTAACCTACCTCATAGTGGGGGATAACAGTCGGAAACGACTGCTAATACCGCATAGGACATAGGATCACATGATCCAGTGAGGAAAGGTGGCGCAAGCTATCGCTAAGAGATGGACCCGCGGTGCATTAGCTAGTTGGTAGGGTAACGGCCTACCAAGGCGATGATGCATAGCCGACCTGAGAGGGTGATCGGCCACATTGGGACTGAGACACGGCCCAAACTCCTACGGGAGGCAGCAGTAGGGAATCTTCCGCAATGGACGCAAGTCTGACGGAGCAACGCCGCGTGAGTGAAGAAGGTCTTCGGATCGTAAAGCTCTGTTGTTAGAGAAGAACAGCGCATAGAGTAACTGTTATGCGTGTGACGGTATCTAACCAGAAAGCCACGGCTAACTACGTGCCAGCAGCCGCGGTAATACGTAGGTGGCGAGCGTTGTCCGGATTTATTGGGCGTAAAGGGAGTGTAGGCGGTCTTTTAAGTCTGATGTGAAAGCCCACGGCTCAACCGTGGAGGGTCATTGGAAACTGGGAGACTTGAGTGCAGAAGAGGAGAGCGGAATTCCATGTGTAGCGGTGAAATGCGTAGATATATGGAGGAACACCAGTGGCGAAGGCGGCTCTCTGGTCTGTAACTGACGCTGAGGCTCGAAAGCGTGGGGAGCAAACAGGATTAGATACCCTGGTAGTCCACGCCGTAAACGATGAGTGCTAAGTGTTGGAGGGGTTCCACCCTTCAGTGCTGGAGTTAACGCAATAAGCACTCCGCCTGGGGAGTACGGCCGCAAGGCTGAAACTCAAAGGAATTGACGGGGACCCGCACAAGCGGTGGAGCATGTGGTTTAATTCGAAGCAACGCGAAGAACCTTACCAGGTCTTGACATCCCGACGACCGCTCTAGAGATAGAGTTTTTCTTCGGAACGTCGGTGACAGGTGGTGCATGGTTGTCGTCAGCTCGTGTCGTGAGATGTTGGGTTAAGTCCCGCAACGAGCGCAACCCCTATAACTAGTTGCCAGCATTAAGATGGGGACTCTAGTTAGACTGCCGGTGACAAACCGGAGGAAGGTGGGGATGACGTCAAATCATCATGCCCCTTATGACCTGGGCTACACACGTGCTACAATGGATGGTACAACGAGCAGCGAACTCGCGAGGGTAAGCGAATCTCTAAAAGCCATTCTCAGTTCGGATTGTAGTCTGCAACTCGACTACATGAAGCCGGAATCGCTAGTAATCGCGGATCAGCACGCCGCGGTGAATACGTTCCCGGGTCTTGTACACACCGCCCGTCACACCACGAGAGTTTGTAACACCCGAAGCCGGTGGCCTAACCTTTTAGGAGGGAGCCGTCGAAGGTGGGATAGATGATTGGGGTGAAGTCGTAACAAGGTAGCCGTATCGGAAGGTGCGGCTGGATCACCTCCTTTCTAAGGAGTAACGGAACCTCACGGAGCTTGCGTCTTTGTTTAGTTTTGAGTGTGCTATTATAGCAAACTCAAAAGGGTTTAAATAATCCGGGCCTATAGCTCAGCTGGTTAGAGCGCACCCCTGATAAGGGTGAGGTCGATGGTTCGAGTCCATTTAGGCCCATTGGATACAATTAAATATCCAGCTACGGGGGATTAGCTCAGCTGGGAGAGCGCCTGCTTTGCACGCAGGAGGTCAGCGGTTCGATCCCGCTATTCTCCATAGCTTATCATTTTTGGTAAGCGAACTTGCACATTGAAAACTGAATAACCAAACAAACCGTTTTATCATCCGACAGGATGGATGATAAAACACATTATTTCTAAAATAATGAACCGAGAATTGACCGAGTCTGTAAGAAATTACAGAGTAAGAAAAAATAGCGCGAAAGTATCATGCATCAAGTATGATCGTGGTTAAGAAACAAAGGGCGCACGGTGAATGCCTTGGCACTAGGAGCCGAAGAAGGACGTGACGAACGACGAAATGCTTTGGGGAGCTGTAAGTGAGCTAAGATCCAGAGATATCCGAATGGGGGAACCCGGCTAGCGTAATGGCTAGTCACACCTACGGGTGAGGTAGACGCAGAGAACTGAAACATCTAAGTACCTGCAGGAAGAGAAAGAAAAATCGATTCCCTGAGTAGCGGCGAGCGAAACGGGAAGAGCCCAAACCAGTGTGCATGCACACTGGGGTTGTAGGACTCTAACGTGGACTCAAATGAGTTAGTAGAAGCTGGTGGGAAACAGCGCCAAAGAGGGTGAGAGCCCCGTATACGAAAACTGATTTGTACCTAAGAGTATCCTGAGTACGGCGGAACACGTGGAATTCCGTCGGAATCCGCCAGGACCATCTGGCAAGGCTAAATACTCCCTAGTGACCGATAGTGAACCAGTACCGTGAGGGAAAGGTGAAAAGCACCCCGGGAGGGGAGTGAAAGAGTACCTGAAACCGTGTGCTTACAAGTAGTCAGAGCCCGTTAAGGGGTGATGGCGTACCTTTTGTAGAATGGACCGGCGAGTGACGATAGTTGGCGAGGTTAAGTTGAAGAAACGGAGCCGTAGCGAAAGCGAGTCTGAATAGGGCGAAAGTCAGGTGTCGTCGACCCGAAACCAAGTGACCTACCCATGTGCAGGTTGAAGGTGCGGTAAGACGCACTGGAGGACCGAACCAGGACACGTTGAAAAGTGTTTGGATGACGTGTGGGTAGCGGAGAAATTCCAATCGAACTTGGAGATAGCTGGTTCTCTCCGAAATAGCTTTAGGGCTAGCCTCAGAGTAAGAGTCATGGAGGTAGAGCACTGTTTGGACTAGGGGGGCTCACGCTTTACCGAATCCAGATAAACTCCGAATGCCAAGGACTCATCTCTGGGAGTCAGACTGCGAGTGATAAGATCCGTAGTCGAAAGGGAAACAGCCCAGACCACCAGCTAAGGTCCCAAAGTAACTGTTAAGTGGAAAAGGATGTGGAGTTGCATAGACAACTAGGATGTTGGCTTAGAAGCAGCCACCATTCAAAGAGTGCGTAATAGCTCACTAGTCGAGTGACTCCGCGCCGAAAATGTACCGGGGCTAAACAGTACACCGAAGCTGTGGATTCAATTTTAAATTGAGTGGTAGGAGAGCGTTCTAAGGGCGGTGAAGGCATACCGAAAGGAGTGTTGGAGCGCTTAGAAGTGAGAATGCCGGTATGAGTAGCGAAAGACGGGTGAGAATCCCGTCCACCGATAGACTAAGGTTTCCTGGGGAAGGCTCGTCCGCCCAGGGTTAGTCGGGACCTAAGCCGAGGCCGATAGGCGTAGGCGATGGACAACAGGTAGAGATTCCTGTACTTGTTAACAATGTTTGAGCGATGGAGGGACGCAGGAGGCGACGCCACGCAGACGGATGGAAGTGTCTGTAGAAGCACGAAGTGGTGGTATGAGTCAAATGCTTATACCTATAACTGTGACGTGTGACCTGGAGCGAAATTTAAGTAGCGAAGGTGGCTAATCAAACTGCCGAGAAAAGCTTCTAGTGAGTTGTTAACAACCCGTACCGCAAACCGACACAGGTAGTCAAGTGGAGAACACTAAGGTGAGCGAGAGAACTCTCGTTAAGGAACTCGGCAAAATGACCCCGTAACTTCGGGAGAAGGGGTGCTGACAGAAATGTCAGCCGCAGTGAATAGGCCCAGGCGACTGTTTATCAAAAACACAGGTCTCTGCAAAATCGAAAGATGACGTATAGGGGCTGACGCCTGCCCGGTGCTGGAAGGTTAAGAGGAGTGCTTAGGAGCAATCCGAAGGTACGAATTGAAGCCCCAGTAAACGGCGGCCGTAACTATAACGGTCCTAAGGTAGCGAAATTCCTTGTCGGGTAAGTTCCGACCCGCACGAAAGGCGTAACGATCTGGGCACTGTCTCAACGAGAGACTCGGTGAAATTATAGTACCTGTGAAGATGCAGGTTACCCGCGACAGGACGGAAAGACCCCATGGAGCTTTACTGTAGCTTGATATTGAGTGTTTGTATGGCATGTACAGGATAGGTAGGAGCTGAAGAAGTGTGGACGCCAGTCTACACGGAGGCGCTGGTGGGATACTACCCTTGTGATGCGGACCCTCTAACCCACGTGTAACAGCACGGGAGACAGTGTCAGGTGGGCAGTTTGACTGGGGCGGTCGCCTCCTAAAGAGTAACGGAGGCGCCCAAAGGTTCCCTCAGAATGGTTGGAAATCATTCGTAGAGTGTAAAGGCAGAAGGGAGCTTGACTGCGAGACCTACAAGTCGAGCAGGGACGAAAGTCGGGCTTAGTGATCCGGTGGTACCGTATGGAAGGGCCATCGCTCAACGGATAAAAGCTACCCTGGGGATAACAGGCTTATCTCCCCCAAGAGTTCACATCGACGGGGAGGTTTGGCACCTCGATGTCGGCTCATCGCATCCTGGGGCTGAAGTCGGTCCCAAGGGTTGGGCTGTTCGCCCATTAAAGCGGTACGCGAGCTGGGTTCAGAACGTCGTGAGACAGTTCGGTCCCTATCCGTCGCGGGCGTAGGAAATTTGAGAAGAGCTATCCTTAGTACGAGAGGACCGGGATGGACGCACCGCTGGTGTACCAGTTGTTCTGCCAAGGGCATCGCTGGGTAGCTATGTGCGGGATGGATAAGCGCTGAAAGCATCTAAGCGTGAAGCCAGCTTCAAGATGAGATTTCCCATTCGAAAGAAGTAAGACCCCTGAGAGACGATCAGGTAGATAGGCTAGAAGTGGAAGTGGAGTGATCCATGGAGCGGACTAGTACTAATCGGTCGAGGTCTTAACCACAAGATTTGAGGTTAGGTTTGAGGTTATTCAGTTTTGAGTGTGCAAGCACTCAAATAAGACAACACCCAAGTGTGGTGATAATGGCAAGAAGGACACACCTGTTCCCATTCCGAACACAGCAGTTAAGCTTCTTAGCGCCGATGGTAGTTGGACCTTTGGTCCTGTGAGAGTAGGTCGTTGCCATGCTGGGTGAGGTTGTCTTGATTCCGCAATAGCTCAGCTGGCAGAGCGCATGACTGTTAATCATGATGTCGTAGGTTCGAGCCCTACTTGCGGAGTTGGTTAGCTGGAGAGTTGTCCGAGCTGGCCGAAGGAGCACGATTGGAAATCGTGTAGGCGGGTAACACTGTCTCATGGGTTCGAATCCCATACTCTCCGTTAATATGGTCCGTTGGTCAAGTGGTTAAGACACCGCCCTTTCACGGCGGTAACACGGGTTCGAATCCCGTACGGATCATAATTAATTTAAATATTAATTAAATAACCTGGAGGTTTAGCTCAGCTGGGAGAGCATCTGCCTTACAAGCAGAGGGTCAGCGGTTCGATCCCGTTAACCTCCATTTCCAAAATGGTTCCGTGGTGTAGGGGTTAACATGCCTGCCTGTCACGCAGGAGATCGCGGGTTCAAATCCCGTCGGGACCGTATTGGCTTGGTAGCTCAGTTGGTAGAGCATTTGATTGAAGCTCAAAGTGTCGGCGGTTCGATTCCGTCCCAAGCCATTGGAGGGATAGCGAAGTGGCTAAACGCGGCGGACTGTAAATCCGCTCCTTAGGGTTCGGCAGTTCGAATCTGCCTCCCTCCATTAATTATAGTAGGGAAGAACATGCCCTCCTTTTTAGGGACATAGTTTAACGGTAGAACAACGGTCTCCAAAACCGTTAGTGTGGGTTCGATTCCTACTGTCCCTGTTGTGCTATTATGGCGATCGTGGCGAAGTGGTTAACGCATCGGTTTGTGGCACCGACATTCGGGGGTTCGATTCCCCTCGTTCGCCTATTTTATATTATCATTGGGGTATAGCCAAGCGGTAAGGCAACGGACTTTGACTCCGTCATTCGTTGGTTCGAATCCAGCTACCCCAGTTTTTTTTATTCATAAATGGCGGTATAGCCAAGTGGTAAGGCAAGGGTCTGCAAAACCCTCATTCACCGGTTCAAATCCGGTTACCGCCTTAAACCTCATATATTATCATGCCGGCGTGGCGGAATTGGCAGACGCGCTGGACTCAAAATCCAGTGCCCGCGAGGGCGTGCCGGTTCGACCCCGGCCGCCGGTATTCTTCCATCAGAAATGATAGGAAAGCATGAGTCAAAAAGAACCTTGAAGTAATCTTCAAGGTTCTTTTTGTATATTGGGTTGATAGAGCCAATAAAAGAGCCCTAGCAAGCGCCAGGGCTAAAGGCAAGATTACATGCCTTCGTGCATTGTACGGTTGATAACGTCCAATTGTTGTTCGCGGGTCAATTTGTTGAAGTTAACAGCATAACCAGACACACGAATAGTCAATTGAGGGTAGTTTTCTGGATGTTCCATAGCATCCATTAAAGTATCCCGGTCAAATACGTTGATGTTAAGATGGTGACCGCCTTTTTTGGAGTAACCGTCCAACAGAGCAACTAAGTTTTCGCAACGTTCCTTACTCGCTTTTACCATAAAAAACACCTCTTTGTGATTTTGATAACTATATTATACCATAAAAACCGAGAAAGCGCAACAACTGTTGTTATCATAGACTTGCTACTTGTTTAGACTTAGTGTAAAAAGTAGCGATATTGACTAATAAGATATGGCATATTTTCATAAAAATTCACTGATTTAACAACAAAACCACTGACGTGAGAGCCAGTGGTTTTTCATAAAGAAACTGTGCTAATTTTTTCTCGCCAAATTATCGGGTAATCGATACGATTCTTTGAGACTGCCTGTTTGGATCAGGCTTGAGGCATGGAGGTTACGATAGGCGCGCGGTGTCATGCCAACTGCCTCGTGGAATTTATTAGAGAAGTAGGAAACTGAGTTAAAGCCGACCATCTCAGTAATTTGCAGTACAGTATAATTGGTAGTCAGTAGGAGTTCTTGCGCTTGTGTCAGGCGGACTTGATTGAGATAGTTAATAGGTGAGAGGCCGAGTTCTTCCTTAAATTGGTGGGATAAGTGGAAGCGAGAAACATGGGCTCGCTCTTCTAATTGCTCAAGATTAATATTCTTGGAGAAATGGTTATCGATGTAGTGCTTAGCTAAGCTGACACTGGCAGATAAAGGCGTCTCCCGTGCCATGGCTAGCTGGCTATTAGCCACATTATTAAGTCTAAGAATCAAGGAATTAATTAAATGGTCGATGATTTGGCTAGAGTAAGGCTGGTTTAACTCACATTCTGTCATCACTTCACGGATAAGACGATAGAACTGATGGTTGCTATCTTCGAAGCTAAATAGACCATTATCTGTAGCGTGAGAGGGTAGGATAATCTCTGGCCCCTTGATTCCTATTACTAGATACTTGAGCGGGTAGATAAGGGAGGTATGCTCCGTATGCTCGATGAAGGGGTTGACCAGTAGGAGAGAGTGTTTGTGGATGGGGGTCCGCCCGAATTCAGTCAGCAGATAACCAGATCCGTCCAAACAATAGAAAATTTCGGCGAAATTGTGATGATGCATAGTGGAATGCCAGTTAGCATCGTAGGAGACAATATTAACTGATAGAACCTGGAAATGATTTTGACTGACTTCCTCAGGTTGATGGGTGATGGTATAGCGAATATACATGTGGGGACACTCCTTAAAGTTATTAAAACGCTATCATTTATCTAGTTACATTATACAACAATCCGCAAGAATCTGCAAGTTTACAACAAGAATCTGCAAGTAAAACGGTTGCACCTATGGTATGATAAGAGTGTAAGATCCAATAAAATTTTATAAGGAGTGTTTTACATGAAAAAAGCTTTAGTATCAGCAGCTGCTTTAGCTTGTGCTTTGCCAAGTTTCTTCGGAGTTGCCAATGTGTCAGCTGAAGAAAAGGTGACCTTAGACTTCGCAGCCATCGAAACAGCTTATGGGACCAAGTTATGGCCAGAAATCATTGAAGCCTATAAGCAAGTCAATCCAAATGTCGACATCAAGTTGACCATGGAAAAAGAACTCGAAGATGCGATCACCCCACGTCTCCAATCTGGTGACTATCCAGACGTTGTGCTCTTAGCACAAAGCCGTAAGAAAGCTTTGCCAGAGACCTTAATCAAGGATAAGGCTTTAGCTGACTTGACTGATGTCTTGGATATGAAGGTCCCAGGCGAAGATAAGACAGTTAAGGAAAAACTCTTACCAGGCTTCACTGATTCTACTTCAACTAACCCTTATAACGATGGCAAGACTTACTTAATGCCAATGTTCTACTCTCCAACAGGTCTCTTCTATAACAAGGCGCTCTTCAAAGCAAAAGGCTGGGAAGTACCTAAGACTTGGGATCAAATGTGGAAATTAGCTGAAGAAGCTAAGAAAGAAAACATTGCCCTCTTCACCTATCCAACGGCTGGCTATTTAGACACCTTCTTCTCTAGCGTTATCTACTCCGCTGGTGGGGCAGAACTCTTCAACAAAGCCATGAACTACGATCCAGAAGTTTGGTCTGGCGCTGATTTAACCAAGGTATTCGAAACTTTAGGTGAGTTAGCTAAGAACACTGAAGCAACTACTGTAGCCAATGCAAATAAAGACGGCTTCACTAAGAACCAACAAGCAGTCCTAGACAACAAAGCCCTCTTCATGCCAAACGGTAGCTGGGTAGTGGACGAAATGAAAGATGCACCACGTGCTGACGGCTTCGAATGGGGCATGGCAGCTGTGCCAACCCTCAAAGAAGGCGGCAAACAATACGCTTATACCTTCTTGGAACATATCTGGATTCCAAAAGAAGCTAAACAACAAAAAGCAGCCAAAGAATTCATTGCCTTCCTCTACTCTGACAAGGCAGCTGAAATCTTCGCTAAACACGGGGCTGTTCAACCAGTTAAAGGTTTGATCAGCAAGTTACCTGCTGAAAAACAAGTCTTCTATAAAGTCTATGACGAAGGCGTATTACCAGGTTTAGGTGGTTTCGTATCTGCTGAAGCTATCGAAGGGGTAGACCTCAAGGCAACACTTTACGAAGCATTCAACTCTGTAGTATCTGGTGACCTCAGCGTAAAAGATTGGCAATCTAACGTCGTAGAAGTAATGAAACAATTCCACGACAGCATCAGCCACTAATGCTAGCTTAAGCATTGACATAGTGCCCACTTCCGCCTTGGTGGGAGTGGGACTTTTATTGATAACGCACGTGTTGATGCCTCTTATGAGCCAGGGTCATACTTATAAGAGACGCCAGCACGGCGATTTAGAAAGGAGTACTTATCATGAATTCAAAAGCATCCAAAACCCGCTTTGCCTTGATTTGCGTGATACCTGCGACCCTCTTGTTCGCCCTCTTCATGTTGTATCCGACATTTCAAGTCTTTCGCATGTCTCTCTACAAGTGGGGTGGATTCTCAGCTAAAAAGACTTTCGTTTATTTCGATAACTTCGTTAAGTTGTTTAACGACACCAAATTTATCCGGGCCTTCCAAAATACCATTGTCTTAATTGTGCTGGTGACCATTATTACCCTAGCCATTGCCATTCTCTTCGCTTCGATTCTATCGACAGAGAAAATTAAGGGGCAAAACTTCTTCCGGGTAATTTTCTATATTCCAAATATCTTATCCATCGTTGTTATTTCCGGGATTTTCTCCGCCATCTATGACCCTAACAACGGGATGTTAAATTCTTTCTTGGCAATCTTCAGAGGGGAGCAGGCTCCACCGATTCTCTGGTTGGGGGACAAGCAGTTGGTGCTCTATGCCTTGATTGGTGCTTTAGTATGGCAGGCTATTGGTTATTACATGGTCATGTACATGGCATCAATGGCCAATATCCCAACTTCCTTCTATGAAGCAGCAGATTTAGATGGGGCGGGTAAGGTGAAGCAGTTCTTCGCCGTGACTCTGCCACTAGTCTGGAACAACATTCGCACCACCTTGACCTTCTTCATTATTTCTACCATCAACCTCAGCTTCCTCTTGGTTCAAACCATGACCAGTGAAGGGCCAAACGGGGCCTCCTCGGTAGTCTTATCCTACATGTATGGGCAAGCCTATACCAACTCATCCTATGGCTACGGGATGGCCATTGGGGTTGTCATCTTCATCTTCTCCTTCGTCTTGTCAGCGGTCGTTAGTGCCGTAACCAAGCGGGACATTCTTGAATACTAGAAAGGAGCCAGTCAAATGAGTCGTTCAACGAATCGTTTATACAAGATTTTTATCTACTTAGTGCTGTCGCTCCTGGCTATTTCGATTATTGTGCCAGTGGGCTGGGTCTTTCTGGCCTCACTTAAGGAAAATTCAGAATTCTACCGTTCGCCTTGGTCCTTGCCGATGGGGCTCTACTGGCAGAACTTTGTCGATGCTTGGAATCGGGCTAGTATGGGGGCTTATGTCTTCAACTCGGTGATTGTAACTGCTATGGCTTTGGCGCTTCTCTTAGCCTTGGCCTTGCCAGCTGCTTATGTTCTAGCGCGTTTTGAATTCCCAGGCCGTGGCCTTTTACGTCAACTCTTTAAGGGTGGGCTCTTCATCAACGTTAACTACATTGTAGTACCCATCTTCTTGATGTTGGTCGATGCCAAAAAAGGCTTTGCCATGATGCCGGAACTCTTAAACAATCGTTTCATCTTAGCCTTGGTCTATGCGGCAACTTCTCTGCCATTTACCATCTATCTCTTATCTAGCTACTTTATGACCTTACCGTCAACTTTTGAAGAAGCAGCTTCGATCGATGGGGCCAATCATTTTACAACCATGATGCGGATTATGATTCCTATGGCTAAACCAAGTATTATCACGGTTATTCTCTTTAACTTCCTAGGCTTCTGGAATGAATATATCATTTCCTTTACCCTGATGAATAAACAAGAGTTACGAACCCTGCCAGTGGGTTTGATGAACTTAATGGCAGCGCAAAATGCGGCACAACAATACGGTCAACTCTACGCCGGCATGGTCATGGTCATGTTGCCAACCCTCATCCTCTATATTTTCGTTCAGAAGCGTCTGACCGAAGGGATGACAGCGGGCGGTTCCAAGGAATAAGACAAGCCTTGATAGTGAGACTTAGATGAAGGAGATGTAGTAAATGGCCAAATCAAAAGGCAGACTTACTTTACCAAGTGAGCGCAATTTCCTTGCGCAAACTCAAGAATTATTAGATCGCTGGGGGGCTGATGCCATCCGCGATTCCGATGGGACCAAATTAGAAGAGGCAGTCAAAGATTTAGATGCTTCTATCTATACAACCTATTTTGTAGCTCGAAATCATAATGATTTTATCAAAGACCATATGGAAGAGTGCCAACAACTCTATTTGATGTCACCCTTCCATACCGCAAGCAAAGAAAGCTTAGCCATTGATTTCATGCAGGGCTACTATCGGGAACAAGTAGTACCTGACTATCATCATGATCCTAAGGAGTGGTGGGAAGTCATTAACCGCACCACTGGCCAAGTAGTCCCAAGCAGCCAGTGGCAGGTGGATCAAGAGCAGGACCTAGTGATTGTGGAAGGGACTGAGCCCTTCCATGAATATACGGTTTCCTTCTTAGTTTATAAGATTTGGGACCCAACTCAAATGTATAACCATATCACCAATAATTGGGGAGACTCAGTGGCTCATGATATTCCTTTTGATGTGCGTCAGCCACATTCCAACCGCTTCGTGTCAGACTACCTCAGACGTTGGTGCCAAGAGAATCCTAAGTCGGATGTGGTCCGCTTTACCACCTTCTTCTACCATTTCACCCTGGTCTTCAATGACAAGGCCAAAGAGAAATTTGTCGACTGGTTTGGCTATGGAGCTTCTGTATCACCAGCAGCCATCCTAGCCTTCCAAGAAGCCAAAGGTTATCGTCTGAGACCGGAAGACTTTGTTGACCAAGGTTACTATAATACGGCTTTCCGCGTGCCTTCTAAGGCTTACTTAGACTATGTCGATTTCCAAAGTCATTTTGTGGCCCAAGAAGCCAAGAAGTTAGTGGATATTGTCCATGAAGCTGGCAAGGAAGCCATGATGTTCCTAGGCGATAACTGGATTGGGACCGAACCTTATGGCCCTTATTTCAAGGATATTGGCTTGGACGCAGTAGTTGGGTCAGTCGGCGGCGGGGCAACCTTGCGAATGATTGCCGATATTCCACATGTTAAATATACCGAAGGTCGCTTCCTGCCATACTTCTTCCCAGATACTTTCTATGAAGGAAATGATCCGACCATTGAAGCCAACGAGAATTGGCTAACAGCACGCCGGGCCATTATGCGTAAGCCCGTTGACCGGATTGGTTATGGGGGTTATCTCAGTCTCGCCTATAAATTCCCTAAATTTGTTTCCTATATCGAAGAAGTGGCGGATGAATTCCGAGATATCTACGCCATTGTCAAAGACACCAAGCCTTATGTGGGGCTAAAAGTAGGGATTCTCAATGCTTGGGGGGCACTTCGGACCTGGCAAACGCACATGGTGGCGCATGCCTTGCACTATAAGCAAATCTACTCCTATCTGGGGATTCTAGAAGCCCTCAGCGGTGCGGCGGTTGAGGTAGTCTTCTTGAGTTTTGACCAGGTGATTGCTGACGGTGTGCCGGCAGATGTGGACGTCTTAATTAACGCAGGCGATGCCGGAACCGCCTTTAGTGGTGGTCAACATTGGGCACGTCCAGAATTGTTAAGTGCCATTCGTCGCTTCGTCTACCAAGGTGGCGGTTTGGTGGGCGTTGGTGAGCCAAGTGCCCATCTCCAAAATGGTCGTTTCTTCCAATTAGCTGAAATTTTCGGGGTGGATAAGGAGTTAGGCTTCTCCCTATCGACTGACAAATACTTCACTCAAGCCCAAGGCAGTCACTTTATTACGGCAGATTTAGTGACTGGTCAGGTGCCAGATTTCGGGGAGTCCATGCATAACCTCTATGCCCTAAGTGAAGAGACAGAAATTTTAGAATACAGCAATGGCGAAGTTCATATGGCGGCACACGATTATGGTCAAGGCCGCGGGGTCTACCTAGCTGGCTTACCTTACAGCATTGACAATACGCGTTTACTCATGCGGGCTCTTTACTACGCTGCCCATAGGGAAGCTGACTTTAATAAATGGCATAGTAGCAACCCAGCTGTTGAGGTTCATGCCTACCCAGCTAAGGGCAAGTATGCAGTTGTCAATAATACCGCTGAGCCACAAGTCACGACTGTCTATGATGGTCAAGGAATTAGCAAAGAAGTTTCCTTGGCTGCGAGCGAAATTCGATGGGAGGAGATTTAGATGTCACATAAAATTCGTGTTCTCATTCGTCTTCTGGTTGCCTTGGTCTGCGTTGGCTTTATCATTCACCTTCAAACCACGGTTAGCCGAGAAAATCTCTTGGGCATGCTCTTAGCTTTGGCTGGTTTGCTAGCGGTGCTCTTTGACTATAACTACGACTTTAACCATCCTAAACGCGACTAAAGGCTGGATGGCTCTACCAAAGGAGAGGAGGAAGGAAAATGAGAAAAGCAATGGGTGTGGATATCGGCGGAACCAAGGTAGCAGCGGCTATCATTGACGAGCAGGGACGTATCACTCACCGTGTTCAAGTGCCCAGCGATACCTCTTCCAGTGAGGCCATGTTAGAATGCGTAGTGGGTGTCATTGACGCCTGCCTAGCAGAGGCGGGGGTGGATGTATCGGATTTGACCGGTATCGGCTTAGGTATACCAGGTAAGGTGGATAGCCTAAACGGGGTAGCTATCTTCCAAAATAATATCCCTTGGGAGAAGTTTCCGGTGGTAGCGCGCCTGGCGAACCGCTACGCCCAAGTGCCAATCGCCATTGAGAATGACGTCAAGGCGGCTGCCTATGCGGAGTATCGATTGGCTGGCATGGGGCCGCTGGATGTGTTCGGCTATTTGACGGTCTCAACCGGGATCGCCTGCACTAATATCGTCAACCATCAGATTATTCGCGGTGATGGCTTCTCAGGTGAAATTGGTTTCTTGCCAGTGCCCTCCTCTACTGGCCTTCGTCCTTTGGAAAGTGTCTGCGCTGGCCCTGGGATTGAGGCCATGGCACGCGCCCTCTATCTGGATGATCGGATTACGGTGGCCCAAGTCTTCGCTCGTGCCCTCAAAGGGGAACAAATTGCCAATGAATTAGTAGACCAAAGTGCCATGGGGGTGGCTATTGGACTCTTCGCTATGATCTGCCTCCTAGATCCTAAAGAAATTGTCATTGGCGGTAGCGTGGCAGTCAAGAATCCATTCTATGTGGAGCGGATTAAGGCGGTCCTAGAGCGTTATGCCCACAAAGAACAAATGCATATTCTGCCTCACATTCGGGTCACAGACCTGGGGGGAGATAACGGAATTATTGGGGCTGGCTTCCTGGTGATGCCCGCCCAGGATATTGAGATCTTTTAAATAGGGGAACTTTAGAGAGGGGGCTAGACACTGAAGTCTAGCCCTCTTGCTCTGATTTTAAGCCTAATAAAAAATCCCATTATATCATATATGATATAATGGGAAATTCTCTTAAAGATGAAGTTTAGCTGCAGCCGCCTTGTCCAAGAGGAGGGTCACATCAGGGTGACGCTGGAGGATGCTGGCTGGCAGGTCAGGGGTCACAGGCCCTTCAACCAGTCCGTAAATAGCATCAGCTTTCTTGTCGCCGTATGCCATGAGGATGATTTTCTTAGCGGCCATGATGGAAGCAATCCCCATACTGTAGGCTTGAGTCGGCACGTCTTCGACACGATCGAAGAAACGTTTGTTAGCCTCAATAGTGGATGGAGTCAAATCGACTAGCTGGGTTAAGCCATCGAATGGCGCCCCAGGCTCATTAAAGCCAATGTGACCGTTAGAGCCAATCCCCAAGATTTGTAAATCAATGGGATTATCTGCTAGGACTTGATTATAGCGTTGGATTTCATAGTCGCTATCAGTTTGGTCCCCGTCAGGCAGATAGGAATGTTTGAAAGGCTTGTGCTGGAAGAGATGTTGGTGCATAAAGTAGTGATAGCTCTTTGGATGGTCGCTAGACAAGCCATAGTATTCATCCAAGTTGACAGAAACTGATTGACTAAAATCTAAATCGGACTCTACTAAGCGTTGGTAGAGCGCTTCGGGAGTCGAACCAGTTGCTAAGCCAAAGGTTTTGGGACCAGTTGCCAGCGCCTGGACGAAAAAGTCAAAGGCCTTATCGGATGCCGCATCGAACTGATCATAAACAAGTATTTCCATGGAATAATACCTCCAAAAATTGCAATAAATTAATCTACCCTTAGTGTACCACAAAAAACATGGTAGCGCTTCATGTACAGACAAAAATTTTTATTTTTGTTACTTAAGACAAGTTTCAGTTTAATTTTGGTCGAAACGCATATTGAAAGAAAAGCCCTTACAGAGTAGAATATAAATATAATGAAAAATCAGTAGAGGAGTTAGGCCATGTTTGAATTAGACAAAGCCGCGTTAGAGGCACTAGGTGCTGAAATTACAACGCGAGAGATCAAGCAACAACCATCTATCTGGCGCGAGACCTATCAATTGTATCTTGACCGTCAGGAAGAAATTAAGGGCTTTATAGGTGCCTTGTTAGAATCTTATGGGCGCCTAGAAGTGATTTTTACAGGAGCAGGGTCATCTGCTTATGTTGGACAAGCCATTACAAATTATTTACGTCAAGTTAACGACGTGTCTCGACTTAACTTCCGTCACGAGCCGACGACGACCATTGTCTCCAATCCGGCGACCGTCTTCCAGGCAGATTTGCCAACCCTTTTGGTGTCCTTTGCCCGTAGTGGTAACTCGCCAGAGAGTGTGGCGGCCGTACAATTAGGCCAGTCCTTGGTCAAGGATTTTTATCAATTAACCATTACCTGTGCGCCAGAAGGCCATTTAGCTAAAGCCGCGCAAGGGGATGACCACAACCTAGTGCTCTTGCAACCAAGTCGCTCCAATGATGCAGGTTTTGCCATGACAGGGAGTTTTTCTTGCATGATGCTCACCGCCTTGCTAGTCTTTGATCCTGCCTCTGATGCCGATAAGGCGGCTTATGTCGACCAGATTGCCAAGATGGCCGAGACAGTCTTGGCTCGCGAAGGTCAACTTCAGGCTTTGATTGCTAAGAATCCACAGCGGGTCATCTATCTGGGTTCGGGTAGCTTTGAAGGCCTGGGTCGTGAAACCCAATTGAAAATCCTAGAGTTAACGGCTGGTCAATTGGCAACCGTCTATGATTCCAGCATGGGCTTCCGTCACGGTCCTAAATCTTTTGTTAACTCTGAGGCCTTGGCGCTAGTCTTTGTTTCCAACCAAGCCTACACCCGTCTCTATGACCAGGATATCCTGGCTGAATTGGCCGGTGATCAGATTGCCCAAGCCGTTGTAGCCATTCAAGTAGGAACCGAGGCTGCGCCTGGGGTAGAGGTCTTTGATTTCGATTCGGTTCACAGTCAATTACCCGATGCCTATCTGGCCTTCCCATATTTAGTAGTCGGTCAGGTCTTGGCTCTGTTGGCGTCTGTTCATGTTCACAACAAACCAGACACGCCATCACCAAGTGGCACGGTCAATCGTGTCGTTAAGGGTGTTACCATTCATCCTTACGCCTAGATAAGAAAGGAAGAATCGTATGAAATACTATGTTTACGCTAAGCAAATTGTGCTCGATGACCAAGTCATTGACAAGGCCTACTTGACCATTGAAGACGGGAAGTTTGGTCCCATCCTGATGGAAGAGCCACAAGATGCTCCAATCAAAGATTATAGTAACTCCATTGTCGCCCCAGGTTTAGTGGACACCCACATTCATGGTTACAAGTCTCATGATGTCATGGATAATGACTTTGAGGGCATTAAGGTGATTTCCGAAGGCCTCCTATCCTGTGGGGTGACCTCTTGGTTGCCAACCACTTTGACCTCTTCTGCTCAATTGTTGAATGATGTCTGCGAAACTATCGGGAATCACTATCAAGAGGTGACCGGGGCTAAGATTCGTGGGATTTTCCTAGAAGGTCCTTTCTTCACTGAAAAATACAAAGGGGCCCAAAACCCTAAATACATGAGCGACCCATCCGTTGAAAAACTAGCCAAATGGCATGAACTATCTCAAGGCTTGGTCAATAAAATTGCCATTGCCCCAGAACGCAAGGGCGTTAAGGAATTCATTGAATTTGCCAAGTCCAAAGGCGTCTATACGGCCTTGGCTCATTCCGACGCAACCTATGAAGAAGCAGCAGCGGCCGTTGAGGCAGGGGCTAATATTTTCGTTCACATCTACAATGGGATGAGCGGGCTTCACCACCGCAACCCAGGTATGGTAGGGGCGGCCCTGAGCCTAGACAAGGTCTTTGCTGAAATGATTTGCGATGGCCACCATGTTCATCCAGCGGCTGCGCGAGTGGTAACACGTGCGAGAGGCCCTCAGGAAACCGTCTTGATTACAGACTGTATGCGGGCTGGCGGTATGGGTGAGGGCCAGTCTCGCCTAGGGGAATTTGAAGTAGTGGTCAAAGATGGGACTGCCCGTCTCAAGGACACCGGCAACTTGGCGGGCTCTATCTTAGAGCTCAAACAAGGGGTTAAAAATGTTGTGGATTGGGGTCTAGTAAGCCCCGCAGAAGCCCTGCGCATGGCCTCTCTAACACCTGCGCAATCGGTTGGCATTGATTCGGTCTGTGGCCGTATTGCCCCTGGGTATGAAGCTGACTTCATCGTAGTTAGCGATCAATTAGAATTAGAAGCGACTTATTTAGACGGCGAGCTCCGTTACCAAGCCTAAAACAAGCCTCATAAAAGGAGAGAACAATGATGAGACAAGTATCAAAAGCCAAATACCAAAAATTACAAGAACTATCGACTGAATCTGGGGTTATCTCAGCCTTAGCCATTGACCAACGTGGTTCCTTGCGTAAGATGATTGCTTCAGGTGGTGGCGTTGAAGATGTGCAACGCGCTGTTGAAGACTTTAAGATTGCCATTTCCGAAGAATTGACACCATACGCATCGTCTATTCTCTTAGATCCAGAGTATGGCTTACCTGCGGCTGCACGTCGTTCAATCGCCGCGGGCTTGCTCTTAGCCTATGAAGAAACAGGCTATGATGCCTCTGAACCTGGTCGTTTGCCAGACTTGTTGCCTGAGTGGTCTGCTTACCGCCTCAAAGAACAAGGGGCAGATGCGGTTAAGTTCCTGCTCTACTATGATGTGGATGAAGATGAAGCGATTAATGAACGCAAACACGCCTTCGTTGAACGAATCGGATCTGAGTGTGAGGCGGAAGATATTCCTTTCTTCTTAGAAATTGTCTCCTATGATGCGACCCTCAATGATGAGAAAGGGGCGGAATTTGCTAAAGTAAAACCTCATAAAGTGTTGGAAGCCATGAAGATTTTCTCCCACAAACGTTACCATGTTGATGTCTTGAAGGTAGAAGTGCCTGTTAATATGAAATTTGTGGAAGGTTTTGCGGAGGGGCAAGTAGTCTATAGCCGTCAAGAAGCTCTCAAACTCTTTAAAGAACAAAGCGAGGTAACCCATCTGCCATACATCTACCTCAGTGCAGGTGTCTCTGCGCAACTCTTCCAAGAAACCCTGGACTTCGCCAAAGAAGCAGGTGCAGAATTCAATGGGGTACTCTGTGGCCGTGCAACTTGGAAGGATGCTGTGCCAATCTTCGCCTCAGAAGGTGACCAAGCTTGCCGTGACTGGCTAGAATCCCAAGGTAAGGCCAATATTGAAGCTCTTAACCAAGTCTTAGCGCGCACCGCAACACCGTGGACTAAGCGCTTGTCTGTCTTAGATTAAGCGAGCAAATACCAGACATCCTCTCCTCTCCGTGAGGAAGGGGTGTCTTTTTGTGTCTAGCGAATATCCTTAGTTTTTCTTAGGTTTTTGTGGTAGAATGAGGAGGTAAAGAATATCAAATACCTACTTGAATGTTACTTAACCAAGTAGAGCTAGGAGGAAAAGCATGGAGTTAATCGGTCTAAAAAAATGTTCGACCTGCCGGGAGGTAGAGCGACTACTTGAGGCCCAAGGCCTTACTTATCACTATCGCGAGATTAATGTGGATTATCCTAGCGCTCAAGAGCTAAAAACATGGTACCAGCAGGCTGGTCTCAACTCGACCAAGAAGCTAGTCAATACTAGCGGACAGCTCTACCGTGGCATGGGCCTTAAAGACCGTTGGGATGACTTAAGCTTGGACCAGCAATTCGAGCTTCTGGCGACCGACGGCATGTTAGTCAAGCGCCCGATTCTGTTGACGGATCAAGGACAGGTCTTTGTCGGACCAGATGTCAAAGCCTATTTAAACCAACGCTAACGCTACTCTTTCCCCACAATAAAGGAGTCAAAGCCTATGAAATTATCACTTAAAAAATGTGCCCTTGCCCTAATCTTAGCCAACCAAGTCTTAGTGGTGCCACAGTCCCTTTCCCGGATTGGTGCGCAAGAACGCCAAGATTTATCGCCTGTGACCCAGTTTGGCTCAGAAGAATCGAGTCAGCCGACGAGCGAAAGTTCCAACTCTAGTGAGTCCTCTAGTCAGCAAGAGGATCCCAATAAAGACTTACCAGAGATTAAAATAGACCAGCCAGAAACAATCCTAACCGCTCTCTATCACGACCAAGCGCGTGTAGTCATGAATGTGGCCTTAATCGATGGCCGTGATAATGGCCAACCTAAGGGGAAAACCTTGGTTACCATCAATTCTGGTGACATGCGTTACTTGCATCAAACAGATTCGCACGCCCTACCTTTTACTGCCATGATGAAGCTATCAGAGGGCAAGGTGACGGCTGTTTGGCAGGCAGTTGAAGATTTGATGGGCTTTGCCAAGCAAGTGGCTAATAGTCAAGCGGAGGCTGTTAAGGATACGGCCCTAGATAAATTAGCTCATCTGGATGAAAGCAAGACCACTGCACTCAAGGATAAATTTGTAGCCTTAGATTCTACGGAACAGGCCCAAACGAGCTATCAAATCAGTCAAGATTGGCAGGCCTTCTATCAAGTGGTCCTGACGGATTGGCTAGCGAGCCAACCCCAACCAAGTAAGAAAGACGGCCAAGTGTTAAGCTATGAATTATCGGATGAGGCTGGCAAGCAGTGGACGGCTATTATGAAGAAGCATCAAGCTGACTTTCCAAGACTTAAAGAGACCTTTGATTTGTTCTCCGATGATTACGATGGGACCATCAGCTTGGATTATGCCAATAAGAAAATCTCAGTTGGTCTGATTCAAGGTAAGGTAGCCTTGGAGTACCATTTAGATTTGAAAGCTGCGTCACTGACGGAACCGACAGGGGATGCAGTCTTAAGTCAAGCACAATTCAATGAAATCTTAGGTGCGGACTGGTTCCAAGGCCTTATCCAACTGGAAAAATTGATTAACTAAGCAAGAGGAGATGAAGGCGCATGTGGCAAAGAATGAACCAAGCCTGGCAAGATCCTGTTAAGGGCAGCTGGTGGAAGGTGCTTTTGCTGATTGGTGCCTATCTGGTCAGCCAAATTTTGGCCGAGTGGGGATTGATACAGTATGGTCTGGCTCAATCAGGAATCGACTCCTATGACTTAGTAGGTGCCGATTTAAGTGACTTGGTCTATATACATCCTTGGGCTTTTGTCATTCTGGAGGCCATAGCTTTAGTGGTTTTAATCCTAGGGGTCTCTATTTGGGGCTTTAAGCTCTTTGATTGGACACTCAATAAATGGAAGCTCCTAGTCGGAGGTTTTGCTATTTACGGGATTATGTATTGCTACCTGACAATTTATGACCAAGTCCTGATTGCTTACAACCCAGCCTTTGAGACTACGCAGAATCAGGCGGCCTTGCAAGTATCGACACAGGGTGCCCCTTTCCTCTTAACCTTTTTGGCCTTGGCCATACTGGGACCTATTGTCGAAGAAATTCTCTTCAGGGGCTTAGTGATGAAGTATCTATTGCCCCAGCTACCTTGGCTAGGTCTGGGGATATCCAGTGTCATTTTTGGTCTCCTACATCAACCAGCTAATGCTTTAGAATGGGGCCTCTACGCTGGCATGGGCTTAATCTTAGGACTAACTTATTTGAAAACCAGGCGGCTTGAATATGCCATCTGTGTCCATATTATTAATAACTGTGTGGCTGTCATGATGATGCATGGCCTATAAGGAGGGAAGACATGGCAGAATATGAATGTCTAGAAGAACAAGTGATTAGTACGGAATGTGAGCGACTCAAGGAAGTCATGGATCCAGATCAACTGGCTGCACAGGCAGCCTTATTCAAGGTTTTGGGTGATCTCAACCGAGTGAAAATTATGCATGTTTTGACGGTCTATGAACGCCTCTGCGTCTATGAAATCTCACGCTTAATTGATGCCACCGTAGCGACAACTTCTCACCATCTGATTACTTTACGGAAGCATGGGATTATTCGCTCAGAGAAGGAAGGTAAGCATGTGATCTATTCTTTGGATAGCCAATTGGTTTGCAAATTCATTGATTTAGCTAATCGCATGCGAGGACGTTGTCCAAAATGTGGGAAGATTCATGAATGATAGTCATCAAGATTAGACTGGGAGCTTGCTCCTGGTCTTTTTTGTTTCTTTGAATAAGCCTATGTAGAAGCTAGCGGGGTCTAGCAATCAAAATATGAATGAAATTGCTGTGAAATGGGGCTTGAAATCTGGATTCTTTACCAATTAAATAACTGCTTTGTAATATAATTTTCAAATTCTTTTCACATGTCGGTGCTAGGATAGAAACATCAAGAAAAACAATAAACTCATAGGAGAGAAAAGAGGAAGTTCAATGAAAAGCAGAAAAATCATTAAATTAGTCGTAGGTTCTTTAACAGGGGGCGCGCTTATCTTAAGTGGCTTGGCCTTGCAAAATGTCGTAACACCGACGGCTTCTCAGAATCAAACGGATACAGTCCAAGCTCAAGGAACAGCCAGTGAATTTGAAGAGACCATTATGAAGGCTGTTGAGAAGGCTAAAGACTCTGTCGTGTCGATCCAAAACTACCAGAAAGAAAGCCAACAAAATAATTTATATGGCTATGGCACGGGAGGTGAAAACCAAGTGGACTTGGAAGACCCAAGTGCCTCCCAAAAATTAGCGGGTGAAGGTAGTGGCGTCATCTATAAGATTGACGGTGATACAGCCTATTTGGTAACCAATAACCACGTGGTGGAAAATGCTGATTCCCTTAAAGTCAAATTAGCTGATGGGACCACAGAAGATGGGGAATTGGTTGGCCGTGATGCCGTGTCCGACTTAGCTGTTGTCAAGATTTCGTCCAAGAATGTTAAATCAGCCATTAAGTTTGCTGACTCTGACGCAACTAAGGTGGGGAGCATCGCCATCGCCATTGGCTCGCCTCTAGGTAGCAAGTTCTCTAACTCTGTGACCCAAGGGATTATTTCTGGTCAATCACGGATTGTGCCAATGGACCTCAACAAGGACGGCCAAGCCGATATTGAGACCACGCTCATTCAAACTTCAGCAGCAATCAACCCAGGTAACTCCGGTGGTGCGCTACTCAATAAGGATGGCGACCTAGTAGGTATTAACTCTAGCAAGTTCTCGAATGTAGACGTCGAAGGGATGGGGTTCGCCATTCCGTCTAAGGAAGTGCAACGCGTCATTGCACAGCTAGAAAAAGACGGCAAAGTTACCCGGCCTTTCATTGGAATTAGCCAAAATGACTTAGCTAACATCACTAGCCGGTCTAAGACCGAAATTCTCAAACTCAAGTCCGACCAAACGGATGGGGTAGTGGTAACCGATACGGTCAAAGGCTCACCAGCTGAAACGGCAGGCCTCAAGAAATATGACGTTATCACCAAGATTGGCGATAAGGAAATCAAGAATATCTTGGAGTTACGTCGGGAGCTCTATGCCTATAATGTAGGTGACAAAGTAGAGTTAACCGTCCTCAGAGAAGGAAAAGAAACCAAAGTTCAAGTAACGCTTGGTGCCCAACCTGAGCGGCAAAGCAACAATAATCTCCAACAATATCAACAAGGCCAACAAGGTCAAGGACAAGAGCAAGAGAATGGCCAAGAAGGCCAAACTCCACGCCTACCATTCCCAGGCCAACGTTAGTAGCCAATAATGATAGCCCACACCTCCGGCAAGGAGGCGTGGGCTTTTTTGAGTGCTGAGGCAATGGTCGAAAAACACGAACGTTTGAAAAATAAAACCAGCAAAAAGACAGTTTTGATAATTTATTTCTTGCCGGAAGATAAGGGGGTGTTATAATTTGGGTAGAATCTATTATTTTTTGTTGGAGGGATCCTTAAAATGAAAAAAAGCCTGAAGCTTTTTGCCATCTTCACCTTAATTGCGACCTTTGTGGCCGGATTAATTGCACCGTTTACTGCTAAAGCAGCAGAAAAAATCGATACCATCAAGATTGGTTTCGTGCCGTCACGTAACCCAGACGAAATCGTAACATCGACTGAACCGCTCAAGAAATTATTGAAAGACGAACTTGCTAAAAATGGTTTTGAAGTTGAGAACGTGGAAATCACAGTAGGGACTAACTTTGAAGCTGTAGGGGAAGGATTAGCATCAGGGACTCTTGACTATGGTTTTATCCCTTCAGGGACTTATGTACTCTTTTCTGATGATGTGGAAGTTCTCTTAACTGCTACTCGTCAAGGGCTTAACAAAAACTCTGCTGAGCCAAAAGACTGGAATGACAAGAAAGCAACTGAACCTACTGATGAGCAAGTAACTTTCTACAAAGGCTTGGTTTTAGCTGGCCCATCTGCCAAAGGTAAGGAATTAGCTGAGAAAGTCAACAAGGGTGAAAAGTTAACTTGGGACGACCTCAACTCTGCTAAATGGACTGTTCTCTCATCTTCATCAGCATCTGGTTACATTTACCCAACCCTCTGGCTCAAAGAAAACTTTGGTAAGAAGATTACCGATTTAGCTAACGTGGTACAATCTGATTCTTACACCAATGCCATGACACGTTTGGCTGCTGAACAAGTGGATATTGTTGTTGGTTATGCTGACTTACGTCGCGACAACGTTGACAAGTGGCAAAAAGAGATGGGCGCTTCAGCACCTATCTGGGAAGCAACTAACGTTATCGGCGTAACGCCAGACATCGTCAATGACACAGTATCTGCTAGCAAGACTTCCACAACTGTTTCACCTGAATTGAACGAAGCAATCAAGAAAGCTTTGATGGATATTGCTAAGACCGAGGAAGGTAAGAAAGTCATCAAGATTTACAACCACACCGGTTATAAAGAAGCCAAAGACGAAGACTACAACAAAGAGCGCGAAGCGCAAAAATTAATTAAGGGCAACTAGTCCGCATGACGCTCAAGACGGCAGAGTCTCGGTGAGGCTCTGCTCTTTTTGTGATAAGAGAGCACAGACAGGAGTATCTCTAAGGATTGCGTCTTGTCTGCCATTATAATGAGAAGAGAGGATTACACATGATAGAGTTCAAGAAGGTCTCCAAGCGCTATCCCAATGGGGTGACGGCTCTGAAGAATGTCAACTTGACCATAGAACAAGGAGAGTTTGTTGGGATTATCGGTTTGTCAGGTGCAGGGAAGTCTACCCTAATTCGTACCATTAACTGCATGCATCCTATTAGCGAAGGGGAGTTAACGGTCAATGGGACTAATGTTAGCCAATTAAAAGGTCAAAGCCTACGCCGTTTTCGCCGAAAAATTGGCATGATCTTCCAGTCTTTTAACCTAGTAACCCGGGCGTCTGTTATCAGCAATGTGATGAATGCCTTTGTGCCAGATATTCCTTTTTGGCGGGTTCTCATTGGTTACTATAAGAAGGAAGAAGAAATTCGAGCGCTGACCGCCTTGGACCGCGTGGGAATCTTAGAAAAAGCCTACACTCGAGTAGACCAACTTTCCGGGGGCCAACAACAACGGGTGGCCCTAGCACGCACGCTGGCGCAGAACCCAGAGATTATTCTAGCCGATGAGCCGGTCGCAGCTCTAGACCCTGTTACAGCCAAAGCCGTAATGGAAGATTTCCAAGCTATTAATCGCGATGATAAGATTTCGATTTTACTCAATATTCACCATGTGGAATTAGCCTTGGAATACTGTGATCGTATCATTGGTATTCGTGATGGGGAAGTTGTCTATGACGGACCTTCTGACCAAGTCACACCTGAAATCTTGGATGTGATTTACAAGGGCCAAGCGATTGAATAGGGGGACATGATGATGAATGCATTCTGGCATCGTATGTGGGGACCACGAACCCGAACCCTACCCAATGGTAAAACCGTCAGCAAGAAACGTTCTCTAACCTGGCTTTATCTCATCTTGGTTGTCCTAGCTTTCTATTATTCTATAGAACTTACTGGCTTCAAAATGTCCACCTTACTCAAGCGAGGAAATCAGTTCTTTGTTATTTTAGGACGGATGTATCCGCCTAATTGGGATTACTGGGCTTCTGTTCAGGGACCGCTATTAGATACCATTAAAATGTCTATCTTAGGCTCTGTCATTGGCGCCTTACTGGCCATTCCAGCCGCTGTGGTTGCTTCCTATAACATGGTTGTTAACCGGTGGATTACTGGCTCTATGAAATTAGTTCTTAGTTTGATTCGGACAGTGCCGACATTGATTTACGCCAGTGTTTTGACTCTGGTCTTTGGGATTGGGACTTTTGCTGGGACGGTGGCCATTGCCATCTTCACCTTCTCCTTTATGGCTAAGCAACTCTATGAAATGATTGAAACGGTTGATATGAAACCTTTTGAAGCCATGGAAGCCCTAGGTGCTAACCGGGTTTATAGTTTTCTAGGCGCCATTTTGCCACAAGTCTTACCTTCCTATCTTGCTTCTTCCCTTTATACTTTTGAAGGGAATGTCCGTCACGCAGCCATTCTGGGATGGGTTGGTGCTGGTGGGATTGGGGTCATCTTGAATGAGAAGATTGCTTGGCGTGAGTACACGAATTTAGGCATGATTTTAGTTGCCCTCTATGTGACAGTCCTGATTATCGAGTATACCAGTCGCTACTTGCGCTCTAAACTAACTTAGGAGGTTCGGATCATGATTAATAAAATTAATGAAATGTATGAATCACGTACCTCAGATAAGTATTTCAAGGCCTTATGGGTGCTTGGTTTAGTAATTCTCATTGTTTGGTCCTGGTCAGCTTTGGGCTCTATTGATATTTCTGAAAAGGGCCCGACCATTGCCTTCAATATTATTAGCGGGATTTTCCACCCTAACTTGGAAACCTTACTTGGTTTAGGTGAGAGCGGCGTACTCCACTTGCTCCTAGAAACGGCAGCTATTGCTTTCATGGGAACCATTGTAGGGGCTGTATTCTCTATTCCTTTGGCTTTTCTCGCTTCAGGTAAGGTCATGCCAATGCCCATTACCGTCATTACACGCCTCTTCGTAATGGCAGTTCGGACCATCCCAAGTTTTGTTTACGGGCTCATGTTTATCCGCGTAACCGGTCCGGGTGCTTTCGCTGGGGTCATGACCCTATCAGTTACTTCGATTGGGATGATTTCTAAGCTCTTCTCAGAAACCATTGATGATTTAGATGATTCAATACTTGAGGCGCTTGATGCGGCGGGGTGTTCTACCTTCCAGAAAATTCGCTGCGGGATTATTCCGCAACTTTGGTCTAGTTTGATCTCTACCCTGATTTTCCGTTTCGATATGAACCTACGTGACGCTACGATTCTAGGGGTTGTTGGCGCCGGCGGGATTGGGGCACCATTGACTTTTGCGATTAACGGCTACAAATGGGATGAAGTGGGTGCCATATTAATTGGTCTAATTGCTTTTATCTTGATTGTCGAGTATAGCTCTAGTTACATCCGCAAACGTTTGACCCAAGGTTAAATTGAAGCTTGGAGCTCCTGTGAAAACAGGGGCTCTTTTTATTTTTGTAACATCTACGTAATAATCTGCGTTGTCGATTTGGACCGGTAATAAGCGGAATGTTGCGAATTTATGAATTATTCGGGAAATAAATAATAAAAAACAAAGATTCACTTGTAATCTTTCTGTAACAGAGTTACAATAAGTGTAACAAAAGGAAAGGAAGCGATTCACCATGAAAAAGTGGTCGAAAGGAATCTTAGTTTTGGGTTTAGTTGCCAGTGTTTTGGGTAGCTATCCAGTTGCAGCACAAGCCACTGCATCAAATAATGAGGCGGAGGCCAGCCAAGTAGCGCAAGCTAAGGAACACAGTATTGTGCGCTATGTTCTAGTTAATGCCCAAGATAATACAGAAGGGCTTGTTTTCTACTTCTTGGTAGAGGGTAATCGTGATCAAGCTGTCTCTGCGGCTCATAAGTGGCTAGTAGAACAAGGTCTTGAAAAAGATGGTATGGCGGGTGTTAAGGAATATAAACCAGCCAAAGAACGCGAAACGTCTGAAGGTTTGGTGACCGCTAGCGTATATGATGCTAGTCAAACCATTCAAAATTTTGCGGCGCTCAAGAAAAAATTCGATAGCTACTTAGCGCAGTTGCCTCTGGAAGATGAAGCGGATAAACAAGTGCTACCTGTTATTTCATTGCCAGCACCTAAGCCTGAACAAAAGCCAGCAGAGAGCTCGCAAGCTTCAGAATCTAAGCCAAGTGAATCCAAGCCAGCAGAGACGTCACAAGCTTCAGAATCTAAGCCAAGTGAATCCAAGCCAGTTGAGACATCACAAGCTTCAGAATCTAAGCCAAGTGAATCCAAGCCAGTTGAGACATCACAAGCTTCAGAATCTAAGCCAACTGAATCTAAACCAGCTGAATCTTCTCAATCCACAGCCTCTAAGCCAGCTGAATCCAAACCAGCTGAGTCTTCTCAATCCTCAGTTTCTAAGCTAAGTGAATCTAAGCTCAACGAGTCTTCAAAACCTAGCGAATCTAAGCCTTCTGAGTCTAAATCTGAATCAAAAGAAAGTCAAAGCTCAAGTAGTAAGGTAGAGGTCAAGAAAGAAAGCAAAAGAGAAAATAAGAAGGGCCTGCCAAACACTGGTGAGGTGGACCGCCTACCATTCTTGTTAGTGGGTGCTCTACTAGTCATTGCAGCGATTGGCCTCATCCTCATGCGTCGTCGCCGTTTCTAAATTTAATGCACTAGCAAAAAAGCCATGGTTTCAAACCATGGCTTTTTCTGATAGTAAGTTTAGTCATTAAAGTAACCTAAATAGTCATATTTCTCGAAAACATGAGAATTAGCCATCGCGACCAAAATGGTGTTGGCTTCAATCGGGTGGTTGATGGCAATAGAAGAATTCAACTTCTCGCCTTTTTCTTCCCGCATACCAATTAGGTTGAGTTCATACTTGCGTCGTAAGTCTAATTCTAAGACAGTCTTACCGACCCATGCGTCAGGCGCCGTAAATTCGACAATCGAGGTATCATCGTCTAGACGTAGCACTTCGTCAATCTTATTACGGAGAATCTTAGATGCTAAACGTACACCGGAGTCACGTTCAGGAGAGACCACTACATGGACGCCCACTTCATAGAGGACCTCTTCAAAGGTTAAGCTACGAGCCTTACCCACGATTCGAGGGACACCTAGTTTTTTACAGTGCATAGCCGCTAGTACAGAGCTTTCCAAGTTAGTACCGGTCGCGATAATGACAATGTCGCATTCCTTAACACCGATATTTTTCAAGAAGTCGTAATCGGTAATGTCGCCGACAGCCGCCTTAGTAACATAGTCTGCCACGTCTTGGACATTGGCTTGTCGGTTGTCAATGGCGATAACGTCTACATCGTATTTGCTAAGTTCTTTAGCGACGGTACGGCCAAAGACCCCCAGACCTAAGACGCCAATAATCCGAGTATTAAGTTTTGGTTTCATAAGTGTACAGATCCTTTCTGATTAGCCGATTAATACATCAGTATCGGCATAGTGAATTTCTTTGCGGTCACGTTGGAGCAAGCTGAGAAAGACGGTAAAGGGACCTACCCGGCCCAAGAACATCATCCCCATAATAATGATGCGTCCCCAAGTTGTAAGTTGCGAGGTAATCCCTGCTGAAGAACCCACAGTGGCCATAGCAGAAATGGCCTCGAAGAGGAGATGGTAAGGATTCAAATCTGGATGCTCCAAGAGTAAGAGCGAATAGCCAATCATTAAGACCGTGAAGAAAAAGAGAATGATGGTCATAGCCTGCTTAACGGCACTGGCTGGAATAACCCGTTTATGGAAAGTTACTTCAGTGTGGCCCTTGAGCTCGGAACGGAAGAGTAAGAACATGATGGCAGCCGTGGTAACCTTAATCCCACCGGCTGTACCGCCAGGTGCTCCCCCAATCAGCATGAGAATCATATAAACTAGGTTAGTGAAGGGATGGGTCGCTTCATAGTTCAAAGTCGAGAAGCCTGCCGTACGGAAGGCGGTGGACTGGAAGAAAGAAATCATCCACTGCTGGAAGATATTATAGTTCCCGATGGTTGAGCCATGTCTTAGCTCTGATAACCAGGTAATAAGGGCCCCACCTAAAAGCAAGGCAGCAGTCGCAATCAGTGCCAGGCGGGAGTGGGAACTCAAGCGGCGGAAACTCAAACGTAAGAGTCGCGGACGAGAATGGAAGTAGTGATTCAGCCTTTCGCTCAGCTCGGCCCAGACGGTGAAACCAATCCCTCCCGCAATAATGAGTAGGGCAACCGTAAAGTTAACTGTCGGATTGAGGACGAAGTCTTGGAGACTATTGCTACCTAAGTTGTCAAAACCAGCATTACAGAAAGCAGAAACTGCGACAAAGACTGCATTGAAGGCGCCTTTTGCCCAACCGTAGCGTGGGATGAAGTCCGTCATCAGAACTAGGGCACCAATGGCTTCTACTGCGAAGGTGAAGCGATAGGCATTAAAGAGAAAGTCCTTGTAATTGTCGTTGGTATTACGGTTAAGGGCCATCTGCAAGGTAGTTTGGTCCTTGAGTGAAATGCGTCGCTTCAGGTAGAAGAGACTGACAGAAATCAGGGTGATGAGCCCTAAGCCCCCAATCTGCATCAGGACAATACCGACAATTTGGCCAAAGACCGTATAGGTGTCCTTAATGGATAGGACGGTCAAACCCGTCACACAAACCATAGAGACGGCGGTGAAAAGATGGTCTAAATAAGATTGATGTGTTCCTGGCTGGTTGGAAATAGGCAACCAGAGGAGAAAGCTCCCGGTCAAAATAACCACTAGAAAGCTAACAGTTAGCTTCTGGGTTGCGGTCCATTTGCTCGGAGAGAATAGATCTTGCATAGCGAGAACCTCGATTCTAATTCAATTCCTTATTATCATACAAAAAATCATCAAAAAATGCTATGATAATGGTAGGAGGAATCAGGATGCAAATTGAAATTATCTGTGTCGGCAAACTCAAGGAGAAATATCTCAAACAAGGGATTGCTGAATACACCAAGCGACTTGGCGCCTATGCCAACCTTTCTATCGTTGAAGTGGCCGATGAAGCGACCGCAGAGAAAATGTCCCCCCTCGAAATCGAACAAGTTTTAGATAAGGAAGCAGACCGCATAGAGGCTCGATTAGATGCTGGCCGTCAGGTCATTGTCCTCGCCATTGAAGGAGATCTCATCTCTTCTGAAGATTTAGCCCAGCGTTTGGATCGCATGGCCCTACATGGGCAAAGTAAGGTAAGCTTTATTATCGGTGGTTCCCTAGGCCTAGCGGAGCGACTCAAGCAAAAAGCTCAGTGGCGGGTCAGCTTTGGGCGAATTACCTTGCCTCATCAACTCATGCGCCTAGTCCTAGTCGAGCAGATTTATCGGGCTTTTCGGATTATGAAGGGGCATGCCTATCACAAGTAAGGAGAAAATATGATGAAATTCTATATGGAACAACATTTTATGTCTATTCGCCAAAACTTTGAGATTTATGATGAAGCAGGGAATGTAGTCTATCAAGTTCGAGGCCGTATGCCCTGGCTTCGTCGCAAGATGACCATCCTAGATGCTAAGAGCGGCACCGAGTTGGCGACAGTGACTCAGGCCATGTGGCGGCTCTTCTTTCAACGGCTAACGATTAGTATTGGCGGCCAAGCAGTGGCGACCATTCAAGAGCGCTTCAGTATCTTAAGTACCCGTTTATCGATTCAAGGTCTAGGTTGGACAGTGGATGGTATTTCTTGGCTTAAGGGCTGTAGTCTTTATGATGTAGATGGAGAAATTATCGCGACCATTCGGAGCAAGATTATGACCTGGTCCGATACCTTCGAGATTGAAATCTATGATGAGACTATTCATCCGGTATTAGTTTTGGCAGTAGTTTTAGGCATTGACACGGTTCGAGACTCAGCTGAAAATTAGCCTTTCCCAAGTAAATAAAGCCACCTATCCTAAGTGATAGGTGGCCTTCGATTTACTTTAAGGTTGTACGTTGTAGTAGAAGAGAGCGGGGCGGGAGCTGTTAGATAGGCTGACAGGCACCACCGCTTGCTTAGCTTGATCATAGTAGGCTACCAAGACTAGGCGATTGCCGACATAGGACAAGGCTTGGTTCATGAGTTCGATATCGCTGTCCTTGACGCGACTGTTGGCTTCTTGGCGAGTCATTGGCACAACTAAACGAACGACGTAACTGGTTTGGTTGCCTAACTTAACCGCGATTTGGTCGACCTTAGTTTCCAAACCGCTGACATTGCCGGCTTGATCCAAGTAGTTTTGCAAATCTGCTAATTCTTGTTGGCTAAGTGCTTGTTGGCTAGCAGCCTTCTCTTCTGCTGAGTAGTTGGCTTGGTAGAATTCGTTGATTTTCTTGTTGAGTTCGTTACCGTCCATTTCGGCAGGCAAGACCGTCTTCTTGTAGCTAGCGTCTTCTGGAATACTTTCATTCAGGAAAGACTGTGGTGGCTCCGAAGAGGAAGAGGCGCTACTGCTAGATTCAGGCTTACTAGAAGAAGATTGGCTGATTAACTGGCTAGAACTAGATTCTTGAGTCTGATTGTTCTTGCGCGCAGGTTCTTGGAGTTTGAGATAGAGAATCGTGGCGCCGGCACCTAAGACAATGGCCAGCAAAAATAAAAAGATATGGCGTAATTTCATGGGGTTTCCTCTTTCTATGGGATATTTGATAGGTGGGGACTGGAGCCCTCGGGGTAATCTTCTATAGTCTACCATAGATAAGTGGCAGAGTCCGTGACAAACGGATAACAGCTGAGTTAAATTTCGCAACAGGACTGACAATTTTAGACTTCTCTTCAGGATACTGTTATACTATAAAAGCTGAGACATTTGAGAAGGAGGGAGGCGCGTGAGAATGATTCTATCAATTTTTAAAGCAATCATTGGCCTAGCATGCTTAGGGCTCTTGCTAATCCTAGCCATTAATCTTTGGGTGATTGTTAGCGCCCAATTCCAAACCAAGACTCCTCAACAGATTCAAGCCTCTGATTGGGCTAGTGACCAGGTGCCTATTTTGGTGCTAGGGGCTGGAATTATCGACAATAAGGAGCCAAGTAAGGTCCTGGCAGGGAGGCTAAATTCGGCCCTTGCGCTAGCCCAAACATTTCCAAATAAGGCTCTCATTATGAGTGGTGACCACACCAATCAATATTATAATGAAGTGGCAGTCATGAAGGACTATCTAGTTCAGCATGGGGTAGCCAGTGAACGGATTTATTTAGATCATGCGGGCTACTCGACTTATGATAGCCTTTATCGGCTCAAACATGTTCTGGGTCAGAACCGAGTGATTATCGTTACCCAAGGCTATCATTTATCCCGTGCTCTTATGTTGGCGCGTGGCCTGGGCCTAGAAGCCGTCGGATTTGCGGCTGAAGAGACAGAATCCACCCGATTCAAGCGTGAATTCCGTGAAGTGGGCGCCCGGCTTAAGGACTTTGCTGTGACCTATCTGGGCTACCAGATGCCGCAGCCTAGCTTAGATTATCCGATTGACTTCAGTCAATCAGGAGATCTTACCGACCGAATCAAAGTTGGGGATTGATTCTCTGAATATGACTTGCTGAGTAGCCTTAAGAGGTCGCTCGGCTTTTTTTATTCTAGCGCAGATTCGACTTGCTTGGCGCTGACCTCCAGTCTTTCGCCTTAGCCTTGCTTTGTGCTATAATAGGAATAAGGTGCGTCAGCAGAGACTGGCCACAAGTCTAGTAGGAGGTTTCACCATGAATCAACGCCAAGCGATTTTAAAAGTATTAGAAAGTAACAGTAGAATTTCACCAGCTGAATTAGCTGTTCGTCTAGGTTATAGTGAAGAAGAAGTAATCAAAACCATTGCAGAACTTGAAGCCGACCGTATTATTGTCGGTTATCATACCCTAATTAACTGGGATAAAACCGATGATCAAAGTGTTTCTGCCATTATCGAATTGAAGGTCAACCCTCAACGTGGGCAAGGCTTTGACCGTATTGCAGAAAAAATTTATCTCTTCCCAGAAGTAGACTCCCTCTACCTTATGTCTGGGGGCTTTGACTTCCTAGTCGAGCTTAAGAAGGCACCCATGAAGGAAATTGCCCTCTTTGTTTCTAGCCGTTTGTCTGTGATTGAAGAAGTTCAGTCAACAGCAACTCATATTATCTTAACGAAATACAAAGACCACGGCACCATGTTCGTAAAAGATGACAAACACAAACGGATGGTGGTTACTCCATGAGTCATCGTTTTATCAACCAGAAGGTGCAATCTATCCAACCTTCTGGTATCCGAAAATTTTTCGATATCGCCAATGAAATTGAAGATGTTATTTCGCTAGGGGTGGGGGAACCCGATTTTGATACCCCTTGGCATGTGCGTGAAGAGGGGATTTACACCCTTCAGAAAGGTCGGACTTTCTATACAGCTAACCGTGGGCTGATGGAATTACGAACCGAGATTTCTAATTACATCGCGCGCAATCATGCGGTTCAATACAATCCTGCCACTCAGGTTTTAGTCACAATCGGGGGGTCAGAGGCCATCGACCTAGCCTTGCGAGCCTGTCTAGAACCTGGAGATGAAGTGATTTATCATGAACCTTGCTATGTTTCATATTTGCCATGTATTACCCTGGCGGATGGCGTTCCGGTGCCTATTCCACTTAAGGAAGCCAATGATTTTCGGCTGACGGCGGAAGAGTTAGAAGCGGCGATTACGCCTAAGTCCAAGGCCTTAATTTTATCCTTCCCCAATAACCCAACCGGTGCGGTTATGACCAAAGAAGACTTAGAAGCCATCGCTGAGGTCATTGTGCGCCATGATCTCTTGGTTATTACAGATGAAATTTATAGTGAACTTTCTTATACCGGCAAGAAGCACTATTCGCTCATTGATTTGCCAGGTATGGTTGAACGGACTATCTATATCAATGGTTTCTCTAAGGCTTATGCCATGACCGGTTGGCGCCTGGGCTATTGCTGTGGACCAGAAGAAATTCTGGCTCAGATGGTGAAAATTCACCAGTTTGCTATTATGGCTGCGCCAACTATGAGTCAGTATGCCGGTACCATGGCTCTTAAGAATGGGGCTAGCGATGTGGAAATGATGCGTGACAGCTATAATCAACGTCGACGTTATTTGATGGCGGAGCTCGAACGCTTAGGCATTCCATGCTTTGAGCCTTTTGGCGCCTTCTACATCTTCCCGAATATTAGTCAATTTGGCTTAAGTTCAGAAGAGTTTGCTACCCGTCTGATTCGGGAGCACAAGGTGGCGGTTGTGCCGGGCTCTGCCTTCGGTCAGTCAGGCGAAGGCTTCGTACGGGTATCTTATGCCTACTCGATCGAAGAATTGAAGCAAGCTTTCGAACGCATTGAACGCTTTATCACTGAATTACGTGCAGAACAAGGAGGAAAGTAAGATGTCATTACCTTTAAGACAGGAACTGCCATTAGCAGAGACCTGGGATTTAAGTCTCTTGTATCAAGACCAGGCGGCCTATGAAGCGGCCGTGGAGGGCTTGAAGAAACAGGTGACGGAATTTGAAGCTAACTATGCGGGCACTCTGGGCCAAGCGCAACAATTAGAAAAGGCCTTAGCCGACTACGAGGCTATTCAAGTGGCTATTTCCTGGGTCTCTCATTATGGTTCACTAGCCTATGAGACCGACAAACTAGATGCTCAGAATGAAGCCAATGCAGTGGGGTTGGATCAACTCTTCGAATTAGTCGGGGCTAAGCTTGCCTTTCTAGCACCAGAGTTATCAGCCTTGGATGAAGCCTACCTGAGAGAGTTTAGTCAATCTGACAAGGGCAAGCGCTATGCTGGCTATCTCAATGAAGTCTTGCGCTTAAAGCCTAGCGTCCTTTCTAAGGAGGTTGAAGAGCTCTTATCTAGTTTCCAGAGCTCGCTCTACAACCAATATTCTCTCTATGGAACCCTCAAGTTCCAGGACTTGACCTTCGGCGATTTCCAAGTGGCGGGTAAGACCTATCCAAATAGTTTCGTCAAATTCGAGGGAGACTACGAAGGGGCTAGCGACTATGAATTGCGTCATGCTTCATGGAAGTCTTTCCACGATGGCTTGGCGCGCTATCAACACACGGCAGCAGCCAACTACCTCAACTATGTGCAAACGAGCAAGAAGGAAGCTAAGTTGCGAGGTTTTGACTCAATCATTGATTACGAACTCTTTAAACAAGATGTGAGTCGTGAAGCCTATAATCGCCAAATTGATGTCATTATGTCAGAGTTTGCGCCGGTGATGCGTCGTTATGCGCGCTTACTAGCAGCTGAACAGGGCTTGGACAAAGTGTCTTTGGCAGATATTAAGATGCCATTCTCTAAGGAGCCTGCTGAGACCATCAGCATAGAGGCATCCCGTGCCATGGTAGAAGATACCTTCAAGGTCCTTGGCCCTGACTATCAAGAAATTGTGCGTCGTGCCTTCGATGAGCGTTGGATTGACTATCCAATGAACCAGACTAAATCAACCGGCGGCTTCTGTGCGACGGTAGCCGATGGTCCATCCTATATTCTGCTCAACTGGACAGGCTTACTCAGCGAAGTGCTTGTTCTGGCTCATGAATTGGGGCATGCGGGGCACTTCCAGTTAACCAACCAGCATGTATCGCCTATTACACCAGAAGCCAGCCTTTACTTTATCGAGGCGCCTTCAACGGCTAATGAAGTGATTATGTGTCAATATTTGCTCAGCCAACCTTTAGAAGCCGCGCAAAAACGGACCTTGATTGCTGAGTTTATTGCTCGGACCTACTTCCACAACATGGTCACCCACCTCTTGGAAGCACACTTCCAACGTAAGGTGCTAGAAGCGGTAGACCGTGATGAATTCCTCAATACCGACAGTCTTAACCAATTCTTCTTAGAAACCCTTAAGGAATTCTGGGGCGATGCCCTGGAAATTAATCCAGGTGCCGAATTGACTTGGATGCGTCAGCCGCACTACTTCATGGCCCTCTATCCTTACACCTACTCAGCAGGGTTAACCATTGGGACGGCTGTAGGGCAGAAAATTGCAGCAGGCGACCAAACCACTATTGATAAGTGGCTAGAAGTTCTTAAAGCTGGAGGCACCATGGGACCGTTAGCCTTAGCAGAACATGCTGGTGTATCTATGGCGGATGCTGGCGCCTTACGTTCAGCAATCGGCTACGTCGATCATTTATTAGATCAAATAGAAGCTCTTGCCTAGGATTGGTCTAGGCAAATGTTACAAGAGCGTAATATTTGCAATCAAATAAAGGGCAGATGTCAGAAGTGTTAAGCTTCATCTACAGACCGCCTATAAGCCTTTTCATTGCCAATCAAGTGATGTATGATAGACTTAGGCAATGCAAGGAGTGCACTGCCGGAAAATGGTGCGACCTTACGTGGGGGTAAGGCATCGCTCGTTTTCTTGACTGACTTGGGAAAAGACCTTGAGGGGCTGGAGACCTCTTGGTCTTTTCCTTTTTTATTTTGACTTTATTAGGCTACTTGAGAGGCTTGGCGGGATGCTGTATAATAGGAAGGCTAAGACTAAGGAGGCGTACTATGCAGCAATTATCCATCTTGATGACCAGTGATACACATGGTTTCTGGCTCAAAGCACCAGAAAATGCTGAGCGCTCATTGCTCAACACAGCAGCAACGATTGAAAAATTGAAAGAAAAAGCTAATCATCCTGTCTTAACCATTGATTTAGGAGACTTTATACAAGGTTCTTCCTTCGCCACTTACTGCAAGCAGGAAGCGGGCGATGGTAGTGTTTTTGCTCGGGCTATGAATAAAATCGGATACGATTATCAAGTAATTGGTAATCATGAGTTCAATTTCGGCCAAGACTATCGTGATAATATTTTGAATCAGCTAGAGGCACCGATTTTGTGTGCCAACATTGTCTGGCAGGAAACGGGTCAACCAGCACTCGGCCAACCTTATGTCATTACCGAACGTGAAGGCATCCGGATTGGGATTATTGGGGTGACAACCGAGTATATTCCCCATTGGGAGTTACCAGCGCATTATGAAGGGCTAGCCTTCCTCGATGCCTATCAAGTGGCCAAGAAATATGCTGAGCAAATCAGACCTCAGGTGGACGTCTTAATCTTGGCTTATCATGGTGGTTTTGAACGGGATTTGAATAGTTTTGAACCCCTTGAAGCTTTAACGGGCGAAAACCGCGGGGCTGAGATGCTGCAAGGGATTCCAGGCCTAGATGTGCTTTTAACAGGGCACCAACACCGTGTGATTTGCCAACAAGTAGGACAGACTTGGGTAGTGCAACCAGGCTTTGCTGGCCAGTATGTAGCGGAAGTGACTTTAGACTTGGATCAAGACCATGGGGTTATTTCTGGCCAAGCGAGCTTGCACGAAACCAGCCAAACGAGTCCAAGCCAGGCTGTGCGCGAGGTCATGGAACCAGAGCTTAGCCAAGGGGCGGCTTGGTTGAATCAAGTCCTAGGAGAGGCACCTCTTTTATCTGTTACTCAGGATGCTTTTGAAGCGCGTATCTACGGGCATCCTTATATTGAGTTCCTTAACCAATTGCAATTGCGGGAAACAGGCGCCGATTTTAGCGCCATTGCCTTAGTTAATGAGGCCTTTAAAGATTTCCATGGGCCTATTACCAATGAAATTCTGCTGGCTAGCTATCCCTACTATAATTTAATTGCGACTGTTGAGGTAAGTGGTCAGACAATCAAGGATGCCTTGGAGTTCGATCTCAACTATCTGGTGCTGGATCAGGATGGGCGTAAGTCCATTAATCCAAGTTACATTGCGCCTAAGCCTAAGCATTATAACTTTGATGTCTTCAGTGGCTTGATGACCACAGTAGATTTGACTCAGCCGGTAGGGCAACGTGTGGTAAGTATCGTGGATGAACGTAAGGGGCAAGAGTTGGACTTAGACGCCACTTATACCCTAGCTCTAACCCAATACCGTGCCTGCGGCGGGGGCGACTATCATATGTTTTCAAGCGACCAAATGAAGACCTTGTCGAAGACTGATTTAGCCACTTTGATGAAAGAGGCCCTTGCTCATTTTGGCCCTGAAGATTGGGAGCAAATCAATAACCATTACCAGCACTTTAACTGGTTACAATAAGCATAAGCAACTGAGACCATAGGTCTCAGTTTTTTTATAGCAAAAAAAGCAGAGACAGAGTCTCTGCTAGTGATTAGATGTCATTAGATAACAGCTAGAATGATGAAGTTAAGGACGAAGAGTGCGATGGAGACCCACAAGAGGGCGTGGATTTCCTTGGCCTTGCCTTGTGTTACTTTCACGATAGCGTAGGTAATAAAACCAGCTGCAATCCCGTAAGAGATAGAGTAGGAGAAGCCCATGAAAATGGAAGAGAAGAAGGCAGGCACTGCTTCGGCGAAATCAGTCCAGTTGAGGTCACTGAAGGAGGCCATCATGAGAACACCGACAATGATGAGGGCTGGTGCAGTTGCCACAGATGGAACTAGGCTGACAAAAGGTGCAATAAACATGGTTGCTAGGAATAGCAAGGCAGTGACGACAGAAGTAAGACCAGTTCGGCCCCCAACGCCAATCCCTGCGGCAGATTCCACATAGGTGGTGGTGTTAGATGTCCCGAAGAGGGCGCCAATCAGAGTCCCGATTGAATCTCCAAAGAGGGCCTTGTCCATTTTGGAGCTGAAACCCGAGCTGTTTTGTAGGGCTAATTCGTCTTCAGCGGAGAAGATGCCAGTCCGGCGACCAGTTCCGACGAAGGTCCCGATGGTGTCGAAGACATCAGAAAGACTGAAGGCGAAGATGGTCATCAGCACTAAAGGAAGGCGACTCCAGTCTGCGAAGAGGGCCGGAAGACCTTCTGGACGGAAGATGACTAAGAAAGTTTGGCCAAGTTCCCCAAAGGCATTGCCAAGAGAATTTTGTGCTAGGTTGGCACTTGATAGGTCAATTAGGCCCATTGGAAAGGCTAAGGCGGTAGTGATGACAATCCCTAAGAGAAGGGCACCTTTGACTTGACGGACCATGAGGATAATGGTGATAGCTAAGCCAATCAAAGCGAGAATTGCAGATGGCTGAGTGAAGTTGACCAAGGCTGGAACGATACCGGAATCAGCTACGACATTGGTAACCCCGCCAGCATATTGGGTAGCGCTAGCTGGACCGCCATTAACGGAAAGAATGCTAGAACCAGAGGCTGTAAAGTTTAAGAAGCCTGCATTCTTCACCCCGATGTAGGCGATGAAGACCCCAATCCCAGCAGAAATAGCATGTTGTAGGGATTCTGGGATGGAAACAATCAAGAGCTTGCGGATTTTAGTGACGGTAATCAGGATGTTGAAGATACCGCACAGGAAAACCATGGCTAAGGCTTCTTGCCAAGTGAAACCTAGACCGAAGCAGACGGTGAAGGTGAAAAAGGCATTAAGGCCCATACCTGGAGCCAAAGCGTATGGGACATTAGCGAAAAGTCCCATTACCAGTGTCGAGCTAGCTGCCGCAAAAAGTGTAGCTAGAAAGACAGCCTGGCTAGGCATACCGGTTTGAGACAGAATTGACGGGTTGACAAAGACAATATATGCCATGGCAAGGAAGGTCGTAATCCCTGCAATAAATTCAGTTACCACGGTCGTTCCATGGTCACGTAATTTGAAAAAACGTTCCAAAATAATAGCCTCCTAATGTTTGGATTAATAGAACAGAATTGAGTATAGCATAGACAGTGGCAGATAGAACTAGTTCTAAGAGGATTTGTCTTCAAAAAAAATTAAATGTTCGTGTTTTTGAACACTGCAAGGATAGGCGGAATGAAAATGTGTAGAATTCGTAACAAAATGTCTGATAAACGAGGAGCTTTAGGGCTAGATATCGTGTTTTAAAGGCTTTTATGCTATAATGAAGAGGATTGAATGAGAAGGAGTCGATAGCCTTGACTAAGCAGGAAGCATTTGTTATTGGGGATATCCATGGTATGTACCATCTTTTGGAAGAACTATTGACCCATTGGCGCCCAGAAGATCAACAACTAATCTTTGTGGGAGACTTGATTGATCGAGGACCGAATTCGAAGGCCACGGTTGAAAAAGTAAGGGAGCTTCAAGCCAGTCATGGCGCTATCTGTCTCTGTGGTAACCATGAGGATATGTTATTGGAGACCTTGACGGACCCAGAAAACTACTTTGGTCGCTATAAGCGTAACGGTGGTTTGACCACCATCTCAGAATTTTTAGAGACGACGCCTAGTAGGCTAGAAGACCAATCGGGCCAGTTGCTGTCTGACTGCTTGAAGGAGACTCAGCCGTGGCTGCAAGCCTGGTTGGAGGGCCTGCCCCTCTATACAGAATTTGGCAACTTCATCATTGCACATGCTGGGGTTAATCCGGAAGTCGACCAGTGGCAAGATTCTTCGCGTCGCGATTTTGTCTGGATTCGCGAACCCTTCCATACGCTGCCTAATAAGACTGGGCGGCCAATTATCTTCGGCCATACCCCGATTGGTCGGCTCAATGACGATGGCCAGACTCATCATGTTTGGCATCGTGAGGGTGATTTGATTGGCATTGATGGCGGTGCAGTATACGGTGGCCATCTATTGGCTGTCCGAATCAATCACGAGACCCTTCTCGAAACATTCTGCGTTCCTTCGGACGCACCAAAGGTGGACGATTAAATCATGACAGTAACATTAACACATGAAGTACAAGAGGTAGCTAAGGAACTTAAGTTGCCGGTTGATAAGGTCAGTGTCGTCTTAGAGCTCTTGGCCGAAGGCAACACCATTCCTTTTATTGCGCGCTATCGTAAGGAAAAAACAGGAGCCCTAGATGAAGTCCAAATCCATGAGATTGAGACCCGCTATCGCTATGTCACGCAATTGGCCGAGCGTAAGGAAGAAGTTAAGCGTCTGATTGATGAGCAAGAAAAACTGACTCCAGAATTAGCTGGGCAAATCGAAGCGGCTAGCACCTTGCAACAAGTGGAAGATCTCTATCGACCTTATAAGCAGAAGCGTCGGACTAAGGCCATGGTGGCTATTGAACAAGGCTTGGAACCTTTGGCTCAATGGTTGTTGAATGAGCAGGCAGGGGACGTCGAAGAGACTGCTGCTGGCTATCTTAACGAAGAAGTTTCGGATGTGGCAGCTGCCCTAGCGGGTGCCCATGAAATTCTGGCCCAATGGGTGTCAGACAATGCTGCCTACCGCGAATTTATCCGCAAATACATGCGTTATAATGCCATCCTCAAGACCAAGCTCAAGAAGGAAGAGGCGGATCCTAACCAAGTCTACGCTATGTACTATGACTTCGAAAATAAACTTAGTGACCTACCTGCACACCGGACCTTAGCCCTCAACCGAGCTGAGAAGGAAGAGGTTATCAGCGTGTCTATTGAGGTGGATGAGGCGCCGATTTTCAATTATTTGGAGCGTCATGTCTTATCTGAGAATCTTCCAGAAGCTAAGCGTGTCTTAGGGCAGGCGGCTATTCGAGATGCATACAAACGTTTCATCTTTCCAGCCATTGAGCGGGAACTTCGCAATGAAGCGACTGAGCGGGCAGATAAGCAAGCCATCCAAGTCTTTGGGGACAACCTCAAGCATTTGCTCTTGACGCCACCTCTTAAGGGGCGGACAGTGCTGGGCTTAGACCCTGCCTACCGTACGGGCTGTAAGCTAGCGGTCGTTAACCAAACCGGTAAGGTCTTGGATAAAGGGGTTATTTACCCTCATAAACCAGCAGGTGAACGCCAACGTCAAGCGGCTAGTGGCCAATTGGCAGATTTGATTAAAGCACACGGGGTCGAAGTCATTGCTATTGGGAATGGGACCGCCAGTCGGGAATCTGAGCAGTTCGTAGCTCAAGTCATCAAGACCTTGGACCAACCGGTTAAATATATGATTGTTAATGAGGCGGGGGCTTCTGTCTATTCAGCTAGTGAACTAGCCCGTCAAGAATTTCCGGATTATCAGGTAGAAGAGCGGAGCGCGGTTTCCATTGCTCGCCGTCTGCAAGACCCTTTGGCTGAATTGATTAAGATTGATCCTAAGTCCATTGGTGTGGGTCAGTATCAGCACGATGTGGCTCAAAAGCAATTGACCGAGGAACTAGACTTTGTGGTCAATACCACTGTTAACCGAGTAGGTGTGGATGTGAATACAGCCAGTGTTTCCCTCTTGCAACACGTGTCTGGTTTGACCGCGACTACGGCCAAGAACTTGATTAGTCTTCGTGACGAGTTAGGTCGCTTTGAAGACCGCCGTCAAATTAAGGATGTTAAGCGCCTAGGCCCTAAAACCTATGAGCAAGCCATTGGCTTCCTCCGGATTGTCGGAGGTAAGAATCCACTTGATCAGACCGGCATTCACCCAGAGAGTTACGCGGTAGCGCGTATGATTCTGGATCGTGCAGGTATAGCTCTAGACGCGATTGGCTCTGATCATGCTGTGGAGGCCTTAGGTGCCCTTAGGCCAGCCCAACTTGCTCAGGAGCTAGAAGTAGGCCAGGCAACCATTGTAGATATTATTGAGGGCCTCAAGCATCCCCTACACGATATCCGGGATGCTGGTCCAGCACCGATTTTACGTGAAGATGTCATGTCCTTAGACGATCTCGAAGTTGGGATGCAACTACAAGGCGTGGTCCGCAACGTGGTCGACTTCGGTGCCTTTGTGGATATCGGGGTCAAGCAAGATGGCCTGATTCATATTTCCAAACTATCCAAGAAATTCATCAAGCATCCTTCAGAAGCGGTAGCTGTGGGGGATATCTTGGAAGTTGAAGTCACTGTCTTAGATAAGAAAAAAGGCCGTATTGGCCTCAAGCGCCTCTTCAAGAAGCCTGCCCAAGGCTAGGAGCCATTGACTTCAATGTTTCGACTAGAAAGGTAGAATATTTAATGAAATTACTAACTGTGGCAATCCCCTCATATAATTCCGCAGATTATATGGGACGGGCTATTGAGTCCCTCTTGCCGGCAGGCGACCAGATTGAAATCTTGGTCATTGATGATGGCTCTAAGGATGAAACCTTGACCATTGCTCAAGACTATCAGCGTCGCTATCCAGACCAGGTCAAGGCTATTCATCAGGCTAACAAGGGGCATGGTGGGGCTGTCAATACTGGTCTAGCCCATGCGACTGGCCAATATTTCAAGGTAGTGGACTCTGATGACTGGGTGGATGAGTCGGCTTTGGCGGCGGTTATGGCAACCCTTGAGCGCTTTGAAGCAGAGAATACCCAGGTGGATGTTCTCTTGACCAATTATGTTTATGAGCAGGGAGAGGAAGGCGCCAAGCGAACGGTTCGCTACGAGCGTAATTTGCCTATTAATCAGTTCTTTGGCTGGGATGAAGTCAAGCCTTTCTCAGTAGGCGAGTATCTCATGATGCATTCATTGATATATCGGACCCAACTGTTGAGAGATTGTGGTCTTATCTTGCCAGAACACACCTTCTATGTAGATAATGTCTTTGTCTATCAACCGATTCAGCATGTTCAGCGCCTCTATTATCTGGATGTCGACTTCTATCGTTATCTGATTGGCCGCGATGACCAGTCGGTCAATGAACGAGTTATGATGGGGCGGATTGACCAGCAACTCAAAGTTAACCGAATTTTAATTGAAGCAGTTGACTTTAGTCAGCCGCTACACCCTAGCATTCGCCAGTATTTGCTTAAACATTTGGAGATTGTCACTAGCATTTCTAGCGCCTTGCTCAATCGTATTGGGACACCAGAAGCGATAGCTAAGCGCCAAGACCTTTGGAACTTCCTACAAGAACGTAACCCTGAGGCCTTCAAAGTCTTGCGTTATGCTTTCTTTGGCCGCTTAACGACAGCGAATACGAGAGTAGGACGTTGGGTTTCCAACCAGGTTTATAAAGTCATTCGCAAGGTCGGGGGCTACTAAAAGCCTACTTGCCCACTGGCAAGGCAAATGAGTGTCAGACCTTGCCATAGCGGGGGCTTAGCCTTATAATAGTAATATCTTAAGAGAAAGTGATGTGAAAGAATGGGACGTAAATGGGCCAACATCAAAGAAAAAAAAGCCAAGTTGGACGCCAATAACAGTAAGGTCTACGCAAAATTCGGGATTGAAATTTACGTAGCAGCTAAACAAGGCGATCCAGATCCCCATAGTAACCAAAAATTGAAATTTGTCATTGACCGTGCTAAGACCTATAATGTGCCTAAGCATGTCATTGACCGCGCTATCGAAAAAGCCAAAGGTGGCGGTGATGAAAGCTTCCAAGAGCTCCGCTACGAAGGTTTCGGGCCAAACGGTTCCATGATTATCGTGGATGCCTTGACTAACAACGTAAACCGGACTGCCAGTGATGTGCGGGCGGCCTATGGTAAGAACGGCGGGAACATGGGTGTCAGCGGGTCTGTTAGCTACCTCTTCGACGCGACAGCTGTTTTCGTTATCGCTGGCCAAGATGCTGACGAAATCATGATGGGCTTATTAGAAGCTGATGTAGATGTCCGTGAAGTAACGCAAGAAGGTGAGTCTGTTGTCGTTTACGGCGAACCTAACGACTTCCATGCCATTCAATCAGCTTTGGAGTCCATGGGGATTAGCGAGTTTGAAGTGGCAGAATTAGACCTCTTGCCACAAAACGAAGTGACCTTAACAGGTGACGACTTAGCTAGATTCGAGCGTTTGATTGAAGTCTTAGAAGACAATGACGACGTTCAACGCGTTTACCACAACGTGGACTTAGAAGACTAAGACAAAGTAAAAGACTGAGAAGCATCAACTTCTCAGTCTTTTTTCTTTGGCGAAATTTTTAATACCAACCATTTTCTTGGCAGATACGGATGGCATCCGCCCGGTTTTTAGCGCTTAGTTTTTGCAGAACGGTAGACATGTAGTTGCGGACGGTACCTTCTGATAGATGGAGCTCCTGGGCTAACTCCTTGTTGGAGAGCCCCTCTCTAACGCCTGCCATGAGCTGGCGCTCTTGTGGGGTCAAGGGGTTGTGATGAGTGAAAAGGCGATCAACGAGCTCAGGCGCATATTCTTTCTTACCCGCTAGGATGTTTTCCAGGGTTTCCATGAGGGCATGGACAGGTCGCTCCTTGAGGACGAAGGCATCGACATCGGCTTTGAGGGCGCGCTCGAAGTAGCCGGGACGCTTGAAGGTGGTGAAGATGAGGACCTTAACCTCAGGGTGATGGGCCTTAGACCATTCTAGCACATCTAAGCCACTGGCGTAGGGCATTTCAATGTCTAAGAGGGCGATATCGATGGTCTGGCTACCTATAATCTCCATGGCTTCCTGGCCATTTTTGGCTGGGTGGACGCTTTCTACTTGGTCTTCTAGCTCTAGGAGTTGACAGAGGGCATCTCGAAGCATGGCTTGGTCTTCTGCAATTAAGAGGCGCATGGAATCACCTATCCTTTCTCGTAGGGCATTTTAAGTTGGACTTGGGTAGGTTGGCGACGACTGAGGATGTTGAGCTGTCCGCCTTGAATTTGCAGGCGGTCCAAGATGGTGTGGAGTTCACCTTCCTGCACGGGGCCAAAACCTTGTCCGTCGTCTTCTACAAAGGCGTAGAGGAAATTGTCGTTCCGCCAGAGACGGATTAGCACATGCTTGGCTTGGGCGTGCTTGATGATGTTGTTGCAGGCTTCTAGCAAACTCAAGGCTAGGGTGGAGGATTGGTCCTGAGTCAAGGACAGGGTACCTAGTTGGTTGTCAATGACCACCTGGATGCCAGATATTTCTAACATTTCTTGCAGCCGGATGAGTTCGTTAGCCAAGTCGTGGTGATCTAAGTCGTTGATGATAGCTCGCACTTGGTGCATAGCTTCCTGAGTCAGGTTGTGAATATCCTTGACGTGTTCTTGGGCAGCCTCATATTTTTGACGTGCCATCAGGCTAGTGGCTAATTCACTCTTAACAGCTAAGGTGGCGAAGAGATGGCCTAGGTTATCGTGGAGGTCACGCCGGATTCGATGACGTTCATTTTCAGCTAAAAGTAAGTTGATTTGCTTATTTTTAGCTTCTTCTCTTTCCTGCATGAGCTCTCGCAAGCGACCAAAGCGCTGGCCGATGGAAAAGAGGATGATGAAGCCAATTAGCAGGCCCAGATAGAATAACTCAATGGAATCCAAGCCCCGCCAAGTGTGATAGAGATAGATTCCTAGGGCAATACCATAAATACTTAACCAACGCCAGGACAAGAGGGAAGAACGAGGAAAACAATAAGCCATGACATTGCCCAAATAAAAGAGAAACCAAATAAAGTTAGGATTGAGGGAAAGGGCACAGTAAGAGATATAGCCTGCCGCATAAATCCAACTCAAGGTGACAATTCGTTGGTCTTGGCTCCATAAGAGGGAGAGATAGGAAACTAAAAAGATAAAGGTAAAGCCCAAAAGCCCCCAATTAATGGGGGACTGATTGATGGATTCAATAACGGGGAATAGAATGAAGACCAGACTGATATAGAACATGATGTGAGTCTGTTTCATCGCAATTTTCAGGCGTTGGAACATGATAGTCCCTCCTTCTAAAGGACTTATTTTACTTCAACTTTACGTTGCACTAAGGCAATCAGGATTAAGAAGCAGATTCCATAGGCTACCAGTGCGAAAATAGAATCCCATGCCCAGATTCGGTTAGTATACCAGTTTTGGATGATTTGCATTAGGTGGTAGCTAGGAATCCATTTGGCTAGGTTTTGCATCCATTGAGGGAAAAACATCAGAGGCATCCAGAGGCCACCTAAGAGTGACATAGCCATAAAGGCGATGTTCCCAACCATGGAGATGGTTTCTTCGCTTGGCAAGTAGGAAATGAGAGCCCCAATAAATGAGAATGGAATCATCCCGACCAAGAGAATAAGAATGACCATGAAATAGTCACCAGCCGGTAGGGTAATTTGACGAACTAAGCCACCAAAGCTGAAGACCACGCCGATGGCGAGGGAATAGAGCAAGACAAAGCGTAAGGCTTTTACTAAGTAATATTGTACCACAGACACCGGTGAATGGTGAAGAAAACGTCGCCAATTGTTATGCTTATCTGCAGTTAAATTATAGGGTAGGGCGAAAACGTTGAAGCTTAGAAGAGAAGAGGCCGTCATGGAAATCATCATGAAGACTCTGTAGCTATAAGGCATCTCCGCTTGATAGATACCAGAGAAGAGGAGGTAGAAAGCCAAGGGCATGCCGATGGCCATGACTAAACTCTGCCAATTGCGTAATGTAAAGTAGGTCTCTACCTTGATGAGGGCGCGTAAGTTTTTCATTTTATTTTACCTCGCTTTCTTGGTCGTCTCGGGTAGTTTCGAAAATGCTATTGAGTAAGGTGCGGCGAGCGACTTCTAATTCACTGAAGGCGCAACCTGCTTGACTAAGGGCAGCCCAGACTTCAGCACCATTCTTAGTATGGAAGGTCAGGTTATCACTGTTTTCAGTCAGTTCCATAATGTCTTGGCGCTTAGCCAATACTTCTTGGAAGCGCACAGGGACGGTAAAGAACTGGGTTAATTCTTCTGACCGCATACGGTGTGGTGTTGTGTCACGAATGAGCTTGCCTTGGTGGAGCACTAGAATACGTTCGGCTGTGTGTTCGACTTCTTCAATGTAGTGGGAAGAGTAGAGAATGGTGGTCCCGGTTTCTTTGATCCGATGGATAATTTCCCAGAACTGTTGGCGTGTCGAAGTATCCATGGCAGCTGTTGGTTCGTCTAGTATGAGAACGGAAGGACGTCCAATCAAGGTTAAGGCGAAGCTTAGCAGGCGGCGTTGACCACCGGATAAGGATTGGGTCATCTGATTGTATTGGCTTGGACTGAAACGCAAAATATCTTGGATTTCTTCCTGCGTCAAAGGGTAGTCATAGATGGATTGGAAGAAGCTGATTAATTCCTTGACCTTGAGGTTTTTAGGGAGTTCGTTAGTTTGAGGTAGGAGGCCGATAGTGCTCTTGAGTTTGCGGTTACCCACTGCTAGACCTTTAATGGTGATGCTCCCTTGGCTGAGGATTTTGTCATGAAGTAAGAGTTCAATCAAAGTAGTCTTGCCGGCCCCGTTAGGACCAATGAGGGCGATGCATTCGCCAGCCTCAATCGAGAAGTTGATATCTTGTAAGATGGGGCGGCCCTTGATTGTCTTGCCGGCACCTTTTACATTAATGAGACTCATAATAGTTCCCTCCTTGCTGTTGATGGTTTTATTATAGGCCAAGAAATCGGAGGCTAGTAGTAGCGCCTGTCATGACATGATGTGACATTTGTCATGACTTGGTGGATGGTAGATTTCTTAAGTTTTCCCAAAGGGCTCAGCCTAAAAGATGCCAAGGGTCGTTAAACTTGATATAATAAGGTATAACTTGAAAATAATGGAGGGATATCCATGAGATATTTATTTGACCCAACTTACTTCTTGATCATTATCGGGATGGCTTTTGCTGGTTATGCCCAATGGAAAGTAAAATCTACCTTCAGTAAATACAGTGAATGGGAAACTAGCAAGGGCACGACTGGTCGCCAAGTGGCGCAAGCTATTCTGCAACAAACTCTAATTAACAATGTTCAAGTCGAACATGTTTCAGGTGATTTGACTGACCACTATGACTCCCGTCACAAGGTCTTGCGGCTGTCTGATGCGACCGATATGGAAACTTCGGTTGCAGCCGTTGCGGTTGCTGCTCACGAATGTGGTCACGCAGTTCAAGACGCTGAGAACTACTTCCCGCTCCGTTTGCGTAATGCCTTAGTGCCTGTGACCCAAATTGGTTCAGCAGCGGCCATGCCAGTTATTATTGCCGGCTTTATTTTCCAAATGATGGGCTTGGTCCAATTCGGGATTATTCTCTTCTCCCTAGTCCTAGTCTTCCAAGTGGTGACCCTGCCAGTGGAATTCGATGCGAGTGCGCGGGCACTTAAAATTTTGGAACAAAACCAACTTTTGGCCCCAGAAGAAATGCCGGCTGCCCGCAAGGTGCTTAATGCAGCAGCCTTAACCTATGTGGCGGCAGCCAGTGCTACAGCCTTACAGTTGCTCCGTTTGATTATTCTATCTAGTCGCAACAACGACTAATGTCAGTCCAGGAGGTGGCCTATGCGCCAACTAAATCAACTTTTCAAGCGTCGGGTCAACACCCAGCTGGTGGATGAGTTACTTAATAAAACCCAGACTGAAGTTGACAAGATGCAGCCCCTCAATGTCCTAGTAGCGGGTAAAACTGGGAGTGGTAAATCCACGCTCATTAATGCCCTTTTCCGGGAAAATCTGGCAAGCACAGGCGCCGGGCTACCCATTACTCAACAGCTAGTGCGCATTACCAAGGAAGGCGTGCCTCTGACCCTCTATGATACCAAAGGGCTGGAGTTGACAGCTGAATCCCAGCGGGAGGTCTTAGCTAGTTTGTCGGATCTCCTGATTGAAAAACGTCAAGGCGACCCGCGCGATAAAATTCACGTGGTCTACTACTGCTTGAATTCGACCATGGCTAGAATTGAAGCCATGGAAATCGAAATCATCAAGACCTTGGCCCAGTATGTGCCGGTTATTCTGGTCTTGACCCAACAACTGGATCCAGGTAACCAGGAATTTCTTAATCAGTTACAGGCAATGGCGCTGCCAGTTAAGGGGATTGTGCCCATTCTGGCCAAGGCTTATAGCCTGCCTAAACAGGCCCTAGTTCCGCCTCATGGTTTGAATGAGCTCCTGGAATTGAGTCTAAATTTAGTGCCGGAGTCAGTTCACCGGGCTTTTATCAACGCCCAACAGGTCGATTTGGCAAGAAAGGTCAAAGAGGCTAGGCGTTGGGCTCAAACCTATGTGACGACTGCATTTGGGGTTGGTTTTGTGCCAATTCCGGTAGCTGACGCGACGCTCCTAGTTCCCATGCAAATTACCATGTTGGCCCATCTATCGGCCATCTTCGGGGTGTCGTTAGAGAAATCTCAGTTAATTAGCCTGGTCATGGGTTTAGGTGGGACCGGTGGCACGACTTTGGTGGGTAAACTCTTGGTATCATCTGTCTTCAAGATTCTGCCTGGTTTAGGGACAGTAACGGGTGGCGCTGTGACGGGGGCCATTGCTTCTGGTTTGACTTTGAGTCTGGCCTACAGTTATATCGAGGTCCTCAAGCAGATTGCCACGGCAGAATGCCAAGGACGCGATATGCGCCTGAGAGAAATCCAGAAAATTATGAACCGCTCTTTTGAACAGCATGTGGCGGTTGTGAACCAGGTCTTGCCTGACAATCTCAAGCAAGGTGCCTTTGTTAACTGGTTGCAGAGCTTCTTCGAAAAATTTTAGAGAAAACAAAGACCCGAGACACTTGTCTCGGGTCTTTTGTATATATCTTAGTCTTGGTCGGCTGCTTGTTTAACGGGGACATTGACGGTTTCCTCGCCTAGTTCTAGCCAGCCTATTTGGCCATTGAAACGGTCGCGTAGTTGGGCTTCTAGGGTCGCAGCTTGGTCTTGATAGATAGCCAAAGTATAGGTGACTTGGCCGGCATACTCGGTGTCCATAACCGTGACATCCAAGTCACTATGGTCCAAAAAATACTGGAAGGAATCGACCTGGTTATAGCCCAGCTCTAAAGCAATTAGCAACTGGTTGACATTAGCGACAATCGTAGCCTGATTCAAGGCTTCACTGACTGCACTGGAATAGGCACGAATGAGGCCCCCAGCTCCTAGCTTAATCCCGCCAAAGTAGCGGACTACCACGGCGGCCAGATTAGTCAACTGACGTTGTTTAAGCACTTCCAGCATGGGAACCCCGGCTGTGCCTGCAGGTTCTCCATCATCACTCATTTTCTGGGTCAGGGAATCAGGGCCAATAATATAGGCGCTACAATGATGCGCAGCCTTGTAATGTTCCTTACGCAAGGCGGCAAGGATTGGTGGAAAGTCGGCTGCATCCTGTAGAGGGTAGAGATAGCAGAGGAAGCGGGACTTCTTGATTTCGATTTCGTGGACACTGGCTTGATCAATGGTCAGATAGTTCATTGGGGCGCCTCCTTTCCACATTATTCTACCACATAGCAAGACATTTGGCGCGATATTTGATATAATCCCTCTGGAGCGTATTTTTGAATTAAGGAGGAATGTTGATGAAAGCAGCTGTGATTGTTGACTCTACTGCCTACTTATCAGAGGCCTTAGCCCAACATCCAGACGTCTATCAAGTTGCCTTGTCGGTTAATTTCAGTGATGGCTTAGTTATGAAGGATACTTCTGACCTGCAATTATTAAATGAATTTTACACCCGCCTCAAGTCTGAAAGCCAATTACCGACAACTTCTCAGCCCCAACCAGGGGATTACTTGGCCCTCTTGGACCAATTAGTGGCTACTGGCTATGATACGGTTTATGCTATTCACCTCTCCAGTGAAATCAGCGGAACCTATCAAACTGCCCATATGCTCTTGAGCGAGTATGAGGATAAATTAGACGCTTATGCGGTAGACTCTGGCTCATCCTGCATGGTCATGGAAATCTTAGTCAAGGAAACCTTAGGCTGGATTGACCAAGGTTTGTCAGCAGAGGAAGTGGGGCGTCGCCTAGAATGGTCAGCTCGTCATTCGGATGTCTATCTCATGGTAGGAGATCTCAATAACTTGGTTAAGGGTGGCCGCCTGTCGGCTTCCAGCGCCATCTTGGGTAATATCTTACAGATTCGTCCCCTGCTACATTTTGAAGAAGGTAAGATTGCCGTTTCTGAGAAAATCCGCACGACCAAGAAGGTTTACCGTCGCATGGTGGAGCTAGTGGCAGAATGGCAAACACGCTACCCTCAGGGTGTGCATGTTGGCATTGGCCAAGCGGGTGCACCAGAAGATTTGAAGGTATTAGATGAAATGATGAAGGATGCTTATCCTGGTATGCCCCTTAGCTATACCAATATTGGTCCTGTCATTGGTACCCATACGGGTGATGGCACCAAGGGCTTAGGGATTGTGCCTAAGTTGCCGGCAGATTTCTAACTCTATTACTTAAATAAAAAGTCGCCATAAGTTTAACTTGTGGCGACTTTTTTGTTTAGTTGAAGTTCTAGTAATTCCGGACATAAATACTATCTACCAAATGGTTGGAGGCCTTATGCAGAATAAGGTCCGCCCGTTCACGGGTAGGGGCGATATTTTGAATCAAGTTAACTAGGTTAATGGTCTGCCAAGCCTCGTTAGCATACTGCCGGGCTTGTTCGCGTGGTTTTTGGGACAGCTCGAAGTAGTAGTTATGAGGATCTTGTTTGGCCAAGTCCAGCAAGAGCTCGAAACGTTCCATGTACCAACGTTGAATATGGACAGGATTAGCGTCGATATAGATCGAGACATCGAAGAAGTCACTGACATATAGTTTCTGGTTCTGTGGCAGTTGCAAGACATTAATACCTTCCACAATCAGGATGTCGGGATCTTCCATAACGGCTTCTTGGCCGACTAAGACATCATAGACCTGGTGGGAATAAACAGGGTAGCTAACTGGCTCTTTACGCGTCTTAATACGCTGCATGAAGTCTAGGAGGCGAGGCATATCATAGGAATCTGGGAAACCCTTGCGGCCTAGGATGCCACGTCGAATTAATTCAGCGTTAGGATAGAGAAAGCCGTCAGTTGTCATCAGGGCGACTTTACGCTCTGGATAGGTCCGGCTCAGTAGCTCATGTAAGACCCGGGCCGTCGTACTCTTGCCGACCGCGACACTCCCTGAAATCCCAATGACAAAAGGCTGGTGGGATTGGAGCGAGGGATGGTTTTGGCCCTGCAGAAATTGATATTTGGCGGACTGATAGGCTTGTTGATAGGTCATCATCATATCCAAATAATGAATCATAGGGGCATAGATGGTGGACACGTCTGCCTGAGACAGGCGGTCATTAAGTGAGACCAGTCGAGCCAATTCATGGACCTGGGGTATAGGTTGGCCCTCTTGGTGGAGCTTTTGCCACTCTTGGGGTGCGTAGCGCGTGAACATTTCCAATGACATGAGATACCTCCTGACGGGGATGCTTAGGCTTATTTTACCACAGAATCTAAGAAAGTTTAAGATTGCTTAAAACTTTCCCTAAAAATCCCACTTTTTCCTGGGATGCGCTACAATAGAACATGACGAATTGACTCGTAAAGGGGACCTTTTTGTGCCTAAAAAAATGCTAGAAAATCAACATAAAGAATTAAATATAAAAAGCCAAGTATCGGACAGCCCAGTAGGTATGGGGGCAGCCCACGGTAAAGTCATCCTTATGGGGGAGCATGCCGTTGTCTACGATTACCCAGCCATTGCCTTGCCGGTACCGGCTGTGGCCATCCGTGTCCGGGTAACACCCACCCAACACCAGGCAGACTACCTGTCCTGCCGCTACTACAAGGGGCCTTTGGCAGATGCGCCACAAGAGTTGCAAAATGTTCAGGCTGCTATTGGTTTGGCTCAGGAGCATTGCGCGCCTAAAAATCAGGACTCGGCCATCCATATCCGTATTGATAGCGACATACCTCAGGAAAGAGGCATGGGGTCGTCAGCCGCTGTGGCGGTTGCCTTGGTTCGAGCTTTGGCCGATTACTATGGGGTCAGTCTGAATCAGGAAGTGCTGCACTACATGGTCAACAAGGCTGAAGTCTTGGCTCACGGTGCGCCAAGTGGCCTGGATACCTTGATGACCTCGACCACACAGCCCGCCCTCTATCGTAAGGGCCTAACACCACAAGCCTTCCAAATGAACTTAGGAGGCTATCTGGTGATTGCCGATAGTGGCCAGGCAGGCCAAACCAAGCTTGCTGTCGCTCAAGTAGCTCAGCTAGCGCAAGACCGACCTGACCAGGTCATGAAGACCATGGCAGCTATTGGGGAATGCACCATTCAAGCCCAACAGGCCATCCGCCAAGGAGATTTGGTGGCCTTGGGTCGTCTAATGACATACAACCACTATTATCTCAACCAGCTCAAGGTTTCGACCCCTGAGCTGGATAATATTGTCAAATCCGCCTGGTTAGCTGGCGCTTTAGGTGCTAAGTTAACGGGTGGGGGCTTGGGCGGCTGTGTCATTGCCCTAGCCAGCCAGGCCCAGCAGGCCGAGGCCATCAGCCAGGCCATGCGTCAGGCAGGCGCCGGCCGCACCTGGACCATGGCCATTTAAAAGGAGGAGGAGCCCTATGATTGAGCTAAAAGGGAGCGCGACCTATCGCGCCCATACCAATATCGCCCTGATTAAGTATTGGGGCAAACGCGACCAGGCCCTCTTCTTACCAGTGACAAGTTCGCTGTCACTGACCTTAGATGCCTTCTACACCGATACCCAAGTGACTTTTGATGCCCAGCTAGCCCATGACCGTTTTATTCTCGATGGTCGGGAGCAAGAAGCTAGCCAAGTAGCCAAAGTCTCGGCCTTCCTAGACCATTTTCGGGCGCTTGCCCAGACCGATTGCCGGGCCCTGGTGACCAGCACCAATCATGTGCCGACGGCAGCTGGCTTGGCTTCATCGGCCTCTGCCTACGCAGCCTTGGCCTGTGCAACCAATGCCGCCTTAGGTTTGGATTTATCCCAACGTCAACTATCCATTTTAGCCCGTCAGGGTTCAGGTTCTGCTAGCCGTAGTCTCTTTGGTGGCTTCGTTATTTGGCATGCGGGCCAGGGAGAGGACAGCGACTCTTCTTATGCTGAACCTTTTGAGGCAGCTGACTGGGATTTGGCCATGCTAGTCGTTATGGTCAACAAAGGAACCAAGAAGATTTCTAGCCGCCAAGGCATGGCCCTGACCATGGAGACATCGCCTTTTTATGCCTTGTGGCCTGATGAAGTCGCCAAGGATTTAGCTGCTATTCAACCTGCCATACTAGCCCATGACTTAGCCAGTGTAGGCCAAATTGCTGAACACAATGCCATGAAGATGCATGCGACCATGATTGCGGCCAACCCAAGCTTTAGCTATTGGGAGGCGGATTCGCTCAAGGCCATGGACTTGGTGCGACAACTACGGCAAGAAGGATTCACCGCCTATTTCACCATGGACGCTGGGCCTAATGTCAAGGTTCTCTGTCCAGCAAGTCAAGCAGAGACTATTCGCGATCGTTTTATGACCGAATTTGATTCCAAGCAATTGGCGGTGGCCTACCCTGGCCCCGCACCTTATCCAATTAATGACTAAGAAGGAGGCAGCCCATGGAAGCAATGGACCAGCTTTTAGAGCTTTTTGATTTGGCACCTGAACTGAATTTTGGGACTAATCAGGGCTGGGCACCCGGCAAGCTCTTTCTGGCGGGCGAGTATGCTGTTTTGGCCCCAGACCAACCGGCTCTTCTCTTCGCAGTTAGCCAGTATTTGCATTGCCAAGTGGGCATCAGTCCCTGGCCCGGTCGGGGTTTACTGCAATCTAATCTACCAGGCTTGGAAGATTGGCACTATGAGCGGGCAAATCTCTATGAGGCCGATTCGGCTCAGTGGCGCTATGTTCTAGCCGCTATGCAAATAGTGGAAGACTTAGTAGAGGAAGTGGGGCGCCCTTTACAAGACTATCGCCTAAGTATAGACAGTCAGCTGCTAGCAGACAATGGTCGTAAATACGGCTTTGGCTCTAGTGGGGCAGTGACGGTAGCGGTTATTCAAGCTTTGTTGGCTTTCTATGGCTTGGTGGCTAAGTCGCCGCTCATGCACTATAAGTTGGCTGCTATGGCCATGATGCGCCTAGGTTCTAAGGGGAGTCTGGCTGATTTAGCGGTCAATGCCTATGGCGGTTGGCTCTACTATGTGGCCCCGGATCGGGTTTGGCTACAAGAAGCCCTAGCAAATCCTTCTATCTTATCCCTGCTGAGTCAAGACTGGCCTAGCCTGGTCATCCAGCCTGTGTTTGCGCCAGCGGATTTAGAGGTCTTAGTAGGATGGACTGGCGTGCCAGCTTCTACCGACAACTTAATTGACCAGTGGCAGGACCGGTCCGGTACCGCCTATCAGGCCTTTCTAAGCTCGGCCAAGGAGACGGTCCAAGCAATCAAGGAGGCTTTTGAGACTGGCGATAGCTTAGCCATCCAATCGCGCCTGGCTGACTACCGACATTTACTACGACAAATTGAAAAACACAATACCCTCTCTATTGAGACACCAGCCTTACGAGAGCTGGTGACTATTGCTCAAGCCTATCAATTCGAGGCCAAATCCTCGGGGGCTGGAGGGGGAGACTGCGGGATTGCGGTCGGCCAAGGCCAAGGACTCAAGAAAGAGTTGGCGGCAGCTTGGCAGGCAGCCGGCATCACCTTAGTCGAACTAGAGATAGGGGCGCCTCAAAGGCCCTCTGAGGAGGCAGGAAATTAATGCAAGAAGAAAACTTAGTGGCCCATCGTAAGGCCGACCATCTTCACTTAGCCTTGGCCCAACAGGCTGGGGTTCAAACTGCTAGTTGCTTCGATCAACTACGCTTTGTCCACCATCCCTTGGCGCTCCTGTCTCAAGATGAGATTGACCTGACTACTCAGTGGGCAGGGCATACTCATGCCTTTCCTTTTTACATCAATGCCATGACGGGTGGTTCCAAGTTAACCGGCCAATACAATGAGCAACTCGCTATCGTGGCGCGGGAGACGGGGCTAGCGCTAGCGGCTGGTTCGGCTAGTGCCATGGTCAAGGATCCGACAGTGGCGACTAGCTATCAAGTGATGCGCCGGGTCAATCCAGATGGATTTATCCTAGCTAATCTGGGGGCCCATCACAGCCTAGAGTCGGCTCAGCGTGTCTTGGAGGCTATGGGGGCTAATGCCTTGCAAATCCACCTCAACCGGCCCCAAGAAGTGGTCATGCCCGAGGGGGACCGCGACTTCAGCCAATGGTTAAAGCAAATTGAGCGCTTAGTTAATGGCCTGGATTGCCCAGTTATTATTAAGGAAGTAGGATTCGGTATGAGTCAACAAACCTTAAGATGCTTGGCTGAAGTAGGCGTGAAGACAGTGGACGTCAGCGGTCGAGGTGGAACTAATTTCATCCAGATCGAAGATCAACGGCACGAGACGCCTCAATTCCAAGCCCTCTACCAATATGGCCAGACGACGGCAGAGTCGCTCCTAGAAGCACGAGTAGCACCTGTCGAGTTGGAGATTTTGGCTAGTGGCGGTATTCATCAACCCGTTGATATTATCAAATCCCTCGCCATGGGGGCTAGAGCTGTAGGCCTAGCCGGTTACTTCCTGCACTATCTGGAAAATAAGGGACTTGAAGCGACCATTGAAGGGGTCAGAGCTTGGCAAGAGCAATTGCGCCAACTCTATCTGCTTCTAGGTGCGCGTGACTGGCAAGAACTTCAGGCTACTGACTTGATTCTGACAGGAGACTTGCGTAACTGGGCCCAAGACCGGGGCTTGCCTTTCCAAGACTTAGCACGCAGACATCATTAATCTTCAAGAGGCTGATTAATCAGCCTCTTTTTTGTGCCCGAAGTCTGTATAGACAGAGAAATTTAAGGAATTATGGGGATTGCTAGACAACAAGCTTTACCGCCATAAGGAACGTAATTAAAAGACAAATATCGCAAGAAAGCTAAATGATTCAGCAAGAATTTATAATTCATTTTGTAAGGGGATACAATATAATAGAGAGGTAAGAAACTATTATATTTTATAAGGAGGATTATCATGCGAAATTCGATTCAGAACTTGTTTGATAAGAAGTGTCGTTTTTCCATTCGTAAGCTCAGTGTTGGGACTTGCTCCGTCATTATCGGGGCCTTTCTCTTAGGCCAAAGCCCAAGTGTATCGGCCCAAGAAGCTGTCTCCGACACCCCAGCCACCAGTGAGGTAGAGCCTGTTCCGGCGGGAGCCGTTGATGTGGTTGAGCCAGCTGCAAGTGCGGAAGCTACCCCTACAGCAACAGCTACCCCAGCAGCGACAGAGACCCCAAGTCCTGCTGCCACTAAGGAGGCAAGCCCTAATCCGAGTCCTGCTGCCACTGAGGAGGCAAGCCCTAATCCGAGTCCTGCGGCGACTGAAGACAAGGCAGTAGCACCAGACTGGACTGCGACCGGTAGCCGTAAGGGGACCGTTGAAGTCGTGGAAGAAGGTGGCGTACGTTATAATAAACTGGCTTCTACTGCTCAGAATGATAACGGCCAGAACCCTGCCCTCTTTGAGAAAAAGGGACTGGAAGTGGATCAGGATGGCAATGCCAGTGTTAACTTGACCTTCAAGGACCTATCAACAGAAAAACAATCCCGCTTCGGGGTTTTTCTCAAGTATAAGGACCCTGCCAACCATATCTTCGTCGGCTACGACCGCGATGGTTGGTTCTGGGAATATAAATCGCCTAAGGCTAGCACCTGGTATCAAAAAGGCCGGGTAGCAGCCCCTAAAGCAGGAGAGGTCAACAATCTCTCCATCACATACAAGAAGGATGGCCAGCTCAATGCCACTAACAATGGGAAGAGCCTCTTTGATACCTTGCTAGTACCTGAAGAAGTGAAGACGGCCTTAGAAGGACATAATAAGATTTACCTCAAGGCGGCAACTTGGGGCAATGAACGGACTAGTGTGGCTGTGCAGGCAGACGACCAGTCTAACCTCAAGCCAAGTCAACCAGATAATGGAGCAGTAGATCCAGGCCTAGCAGCAAACGACCAAGATGTCGTCTACGACCACATTCGCTCAGACGTCTTAGATGCTGAAATTGATACCCTCTTCCCACGCATCAAGCACTATCAATTCGGCGGCCATACCATGACCGGGCAAGTACAAAAACTAGATAAGCTCAGCATTAACGGGACTGATGTTAAGCCTCAAGTGTCTTATCGCAAGGTGGACCAAGCGACTGCCGAGTACACGCTGACGGTTAAGAATCCTGAAGCCTTTATCGATGCGGTTATTACTGTGCAACTCAAGGTGGTGGGCAATGAACTGCACTTTGATGTGACCAAGGTGGAAAACAAGAACTTGGTGACCATGGGCAAAGAAATCGACAATCCTCGTAAATTGATTTCGACGATTGAATTCCCAGGTAACACCCTAGTTTCTGTCGGATCTAATCAAACTGGAGCTAAGTTCGATGGTTCTTGGATGTCCAATAATACCCACCGGGCAGGTGATAGCCATGTGGACTTAGTGCCAGGTAAGATGGATGATTTCGCCTATGGCTTTATGTATGGCTTTGTCTCTTCTGATAAAGTCGCAGCCGGGGTTTGGAGCAACTCTCAATTTAGCTACGGCGGTGGCTCTGAGGACTTTACGCGTCTGACCGCCTTCAAGCAACGCGTAGCAGGCGTTAACTATATTGGGATTCAAAGCTCGCCTTATTATTATCAACGGGCCTATGGCAAACTGGTTTATCCTGAATATACCCTCGAATTGCCAAGTAGCAAGGTGGTCTTTGCCCAAGACCTTAATAAGGACAAACAAGTAGACTGGCAGGATGGGGCCATCGCCTATCGAAATATAATGAACAACCCTAAAGGGGCCGAAAATGTTCCGGACCTGGTAGCTTACCGGATTGCTATGAACTTCGGTTCTCATGCGCAAAACCCATTCCTCATGACCCTAGACGGGATTAAGAAGGTCAATCTGCATACGGATGGCCTAGGCCAATCTGTCTTGCTTAAGGGGTACGGGAGTGAAGGGCACGACTCTGGCCACCTCAACTATGCCGATATTGGCCGTCGTATTGGGGGCGTCAAAGACTTCAAGACCCTGATTGAAAAATCCAAGCAATACGGGGCAAAATTAGGGATTCACGTCAATGCTTCTGAAACTTATCCAGAATCTAAATACTTTAGCGAAGCAATCTTGCGCAAACGCGAAGACGGGACTTATAGCTATGGTTGGAACTGGCTAGACCAAGGGATTAACATTGATGCGGCTTACGATTTAGCTCATAACCGTCTCAAACGGTGGAAAGACCTCAAAGAAACCTTGGGTGAAGGCCTCGACTTTATTTACCTAGACGTATGGGGTAATGGCCAGTCCGGGGACAACGGTGCTTGGGCTACCCACGTGATTGCTAAGGAAATCAACAGCCAAGGTTGGCGCTTCACCATTGAGTGGGGCCACGGGGGCGAATATGATTCCACCTTCCAACACTGGGCAGCTGACCTAACCTATGGTGGTTATACCAACAAGGGGATTAACTCCAATATTGCTCGTTTCATCCGCAACCACCAGAAAGATGCCTGGGTAGGGGATTATCCACGGTATGGCGGGGCAGCCAACTATCCACTCCTGGGTGGTTACGACATGAAGGACTTCGAGGGTTGGCAAGGCCGGAGCGACTATGAAGGTTATATTACCAACCTCTTCGAACACGATGTCATGACCAAATTCTTCCAACACTACAAGGTAACCAAATGGGTCAACGGCCACCCTGTCCAAATGACAGATAATGGTCAAACCTACAATTGGGTTCCAGAAATAGAAGTGCATTTGGCTAATGAAGCCGGTGACCAAATCGTCATCAAGCGTCTATCTAACGATCCAAATGAAGCCGGCTACCGTCAACGTACGGTCACCCTCAACGGTCGTGTGATTGAAAATGCCGGTGCCTACCTGACCCCATGGAACTGGGATGCTAACGGTAAAGCCTTGACCGGTGACAAAGAGAAAATGTACTTCTTCTCCAAGACAGCTGGGCAAACTACCTGGACCCTACCAGAAGCATGGCGTGGCGACAAGGTCTATCTCTACAAGTTGACCGACCAAGGTAAACAGGAACAAGTAGAACTAGCCGTTGATAGCCAAGGTCGCATCACCATTGATGCGCTCGCTAATCAACCTTATGTTCTCTACAAGGTAGCTCAAGGCAAACGTACTATGACCTGGAGTGAAGGCATGCATCTCTATGACCAAGGTTTCAACAGTGGCACCTTAGATCACTGGACCAAGACAGGGGATAGCCAAAATGCTCAAATCGTTAAGTCCCAAGGCGCTAATGAAATGCTACGTATTGCAGGCAACAAGGAACGTGTGACCTTAACTCAGAAATTAACTGACTTGAAGCCAAACACCCGTTATGCCGTCTATGTCGGGGTGGATAACCGTAGTAATGCTAAGGCGGATATCGCCATTAAATCCGGTAATCAGACCATCAGTAACTATACCTATAAATCTATTGCTAAGAACTACGTCCAAGCACATGCCCATAACACCTCAGCTAAGAATGCGACGGTGGACAATAGCAGTTACTTCCAAAATATGTATGTCTTCTTTACAACAGGATCCGATGTCAGCAATGTGACTCTGACCTTAGGTCGTGATGCTGATCAGGATGCTACCTACTTCGATGAAATTCGAATCTTCGAGAATCAGTCCAATATGTATAGTGGTGGTCATAATACGACTCCGGGCACCTTCAAACAAGATTTTGAAGAAGTACCACAGGGAATTTTCCCATTTGTTGTGGGGAACGTAGAGGGTGTTTCTGATAACCGTACTCACTTGTCAGAGCGCCACGATCCATATACCCAACGGGGCTGGAACGGCAAGAAAATTAACGATGTTATTGAGGGTAACTGGTCCCTCAAGACTAATGGGTTAACTGGACGGGATCGACTTGTCTATCAAACTATTCCACAAAACTTCCGCTTCGAGGCTGGCAAGACCTATCGTGTCACCTTCGACTATGAAGCAGGGTCTCATGATGCTTATGCTTTTGTTGAAGGGGATGGCGAATATACTCGTCGCAGCAAGCTTAAGATGCATGCTTTGCGTAATACCTGGGAAGGATCCGATAAGCCAGGTAAGGCTAGCTTTATTGTACAAGCCTCTGATTCTGGCAATACTTGGATCGGGATCTATTCTACCAACAAAGCCTCCGATAATAAGGGTGAGACCGGTAGCGCCGTGGATTTCCGCGGTTATAAGGACTTCATGATGGATAATCTTCAGATTGAAGAAGTAAACTTAACCGGTAAGTTAATTGTGGATGAAGCCTACAAGGAAAATACGCCGGTGGCCAATGGCAACTACACTCCTGCTAGCCTAGAAGCCTACAAGAATGCCGTTTTAGCCTTGACCGAAGCAGAAGATGACATTAGTGTTGAAGATGCAAACAAACTGGTAGCTGCCGTGCAAGCTGCTAAGGAAGCTTTACAAGTCAAACGGACTAGCCCAGGATGGGATGATATCGAATCAGTGGAAGCACCAGCCCACGAAGGGGAAGAGTTCTGGTATGCCTTTGACGGGGATACGGGGACATTATGGCATACACCATGGGATCGACGTGCTATCGGCGAGTCTGGGACGGTAACCTTTAAGCAACCACTGGAAGTGACTCGATTTGAGTATGTCCCACGTCAAGATGGTGCTAACGGTCGCCTCAAAAAAGGGAACCTGGTCTTGGTAGACGAGACGGGTAAGGAACACCGTTTTGAATTTGACGGTTGGGCAAATGATGCCACAACCAAGGTTATTCCGTTCGATAAACCAATCAAGATTAAGAAAGCTACCATTACTGGGACGGAATCCTATGGGGATGGCGGAGCCTTCCAATCAGCGGCTGAATTGCGCTTTGTCTTGCCAGAAGTAGTGGATACGCCATTGGATATGACAGCTTATCAAGCGGAACTTGCACGCGTTAAAGGCATTGATAGTGAGGCAGCTCGTCAAGCAGCCACTGCTGTAGAAGCATATTATCAAGGCTTGAGCCAAGATAATCTGATAACTAAGGCGGCCTTGGATCGTCTAGTTGATTACCTCAAGCAAATCAAGGCGCCCGAGCCAAGTCAACCAAGTCAGCCAGGTCAACCAGGCCAGCCAGGTCAACCAGGTCAGCCGGATCAACCAGGTCAACCAGGCCAGCCAAGTCAGCCAGGCCAACCAGGCCAGCCAAGTCAGCCAGGCCAACCAGGCCAGCCAGGTCAACCGAGTCAACCAGGTCAGCCAGGTCAGCCGGATCAGCCAAGTCAACCAGGCACCAAGTTGCCACTCTATGAGACCCAAGGGGTTAAGGTGACCCTCAATGCGGACAAGACCGAAGCGACTTTCGAGGATAATGACGGCGATACCCGCGTTTCGGTTAAGATTCCAACCAAACACTTGGATCCAAGCATCGTGGCAGTATCTGTAGTGCCGCTCAAAGAGAAGTTGGCAGCCCTAGGCGAAGACGAACATCAAGCCTATGAAATCAGCTTCCTCAACAAGGACGGCAAGGAAGTCCCTGTCAAAGGTGATGCTAAGGTCATCTTCCCAGTGGATAAGGCTGTGACTAAGGCTTACTACTTGACCAGCGACACCAAGGAAATCGTCAATGAAGTGCCTTTTGAGATGATGGATGATGGACGCGTGGCCTTGACGGTTAACCACTTCTCGCTCTATGCGGTAAGTTTCGGTAAGCGTCAGGAAACTCCAAGTCAACCAACGCCTCCAAGTCAGCCATCCATCCCAAGTCAACCAGCCAATCCAAGTCAACAAGCTGGCGGACCATTGGTGGCTCAGGCTGCTCAAGTAACTCCAAGTGAGGGCAAGGGACAATTGCCAGCTACTGGTGAAAGTGATCAAACCTTACTCTTCAGCGCAGCTGCCCTATCCTTACTAGCCGGATTAGGCCTCGTTGCAACCAAACGCACTGAAGATCAAGCCTAGTTTAGATAAGAGAGGTTGAGACTTTTGTCTCGGCCTCTTTTCTATTTAGGGCAAGGAGACCAGCAATAAAATTATGAAAAAAATTGCTTGCCATGCTTAGTCCAGGATGCTATAATAGTCGAGTAGTGATTTTGCGGTCATGGCGGAATGGCAGACGCGCTGTCTTGAGGGGGCAGTGGGGGTATCCCCGTGGAAGTTCGAGTCTTCTTGGCCGCATCACCGAGGAGGGGCAACCCTCCTTTTTTTGTTATATATAGGGTTGAGGCTAGACATTCTAACTCTCATCGACATTTAATGACATCGGGACAGGGTTTTGATACAATAGGCAATAATAAGATGAAGTAAAGGAGCAAAGCATGAAAACACAGGCATCGTTAGAGAAAATTATTGTGTTGGATTTTGGGAGTCAGTATAACCAGTTGATTACCCGCCGCATTCGGGAATTTGGAGTCTTCAGTGAATTATTACCCAATGATACCAGTGCTGCCGACATTCAAGCCGAAGGCAATGTCAAGGGGATTATCTTCTCAGGGGGACCACATAGCGTCTATGCTGAGGGTGCCTTCACCATTGACCCTGCCATCTTCGAATTAGGGATTCCAATCTTAGGGATTTGCTATGGCATGCAGTTGACCACCCATCTCTTGGGCGGTAAAGTCGAATCTGCTAACAAGCGTGAATATGGTCGCTCCATGTTAGATGTTCATCAACGTGAAACAGGCCTCTTTGCTGGCTTGGATAGCCATGAGAAGGTTTGGATGAGCCATGGTGACTTAATCGTGCAAGTGCCTGAAGGATTCAGCGTGACGGCGTCTAACGATCACTGCCCGGTGGCGGCCTTCGAGAACCCAGCCCGTCAAATCTACGGCGTCCAGTTCCACCCAGAAGTGCGTCACTCTGAGCACGGGAATGACTTGCTCCGCAACTTCACTTTCAATATCTGTGGGGCCAAAGGCGACTGGTCCATGGAAGACTTCATCGAAATTGAAGTAGCCAAAATTCGTCAACAAGTCGGTGACCGCAAGGTCTTGCTTGGCTTGTCCGGTGGGGTAGACTCCAGCGTCGTAGGGGTGCTCTTGCAGAAAGCCATTGGCGACCAATTAACCTGTATCTTCGTCGATCACGGCCTCTTGCGTAAAGGCGAGGGCGACCAAGTTATGGATAGCCTAGCTGGTAAATTCGGTCTTAACATCATTCGGGTTAACGCCAAGGATCGCTTCTTGTCCAAGTTAGCTGGCGTGAGCGACCCTGAACAAAAACGTAAAATCATCGGCAACGAATTCGTCTATGTCTTCGATGACGAAGCAGCTAAGTTGGAAGGGGTAGACTTCCTAGCCCAAGGGACCCTTTACACCGACATTATCGAGTCTGGGACCAAGACAGCAGAGACCATCAAGTCTCACCACAACGTGGGTGGTCTGCCAGAAGACATGCAGTTCGAGTTGATTGAGCCTCTCAACACCCTCTTCAAGGACGAAGTACGTGCCTTGGGGACAGCGCTCGGAATGCCAGACAGCCTAGTATGGCGCCAACCATTCCCAGGCCCAGGTCTCGGTATTCGGGTTATCGGTGAAATCACCGAAGAAAAACTCGAAATCGTCCGTGAATCAGATGCCATTCTGCGCGAAGAGATTGCCAACCATGGCCTAGACCGTGACGTATGGCAATACTTCACCGTACTCCCAGGCTTCAAGTCTGTTGGGGTTATGGGGGATGGCCGGACCTACGACTATACCGTTGGGATTCGTGCCGTCACCTCTATCGACGGGATGACCAGCGATTTCGCCCGCCTACCGTGGGAAGTGCTGCAAGTCATCAGCGCCCGTATTGTTAACGAAGTAGCCCATGTTAACCGCGTGGTCTATGATATTACAAGTAAACCACCAGCGACCATTGAATGGGAGTAACAGAAGCAAATATGTTACTGTTATGAAGCGTTTGAAAATACTTTGTTTTAGAGATTTGAAAGCGTGAATACTGCTTTAGTGATACTATTTTGATACTAAAAAGCCCCAAAAGTAGGTTCAAAAGGAAGTTGTGGAATTTAGGTGAATTTTAAGAAATCCTTCCATCATTTTGGTGGGAGGTTTTTGTGGAAATAGTGGGTGACAAACCTGAATTTGTGGAGGAGATAATATGATTGGCAAAGTTATAAAAGTTAAAATAGATCGTCCACTAGGGAGTTCTCACCCTGATTATCCGGAACATATTTATCCAATCAATTATGGTTATGTTGAAGGAATAATCGCTCCTGATGGAGAAGAACAAGATGTGTATGTACTTGGCGTTGATAAAGCAGTAGATGAATATGAGGGAGAATTAATTGCAGTTATCAAAAGGGACGATGACGTTGAAGAAAAATGGGTTGTCGCTCCAATAGGAACAAAATATACAGTGGAAGAAATTGAAGAAGCTGTTAGATTTCAAGAGAAATATTTCAAGTCTCATATTGAGCGGGTATAATCGCAAGCAAAGTAATTTAACTGAATGATACAAAAAGCCTTCTATCATTTTGATGGGAGGCTTTAGTGTCAAGTCATACATCATTTAGAATGGGGGAACTAGAAATGAGAGAGTACAGAATTAGGGAGACTGAATACACCATTCGTTACCATAATTTTTATGGCAAGGGGACACCGCTTCTATTCATACATGGTTTAGGCTGTGCCAGTTCTTTTGACTATATTGAGGTAGCCGCCATGCTGGGGACTAGCCAGCGAATCATTCTGATTGATTTGTTGGGCGCGGGTTACAGCGATAAGCCCTTGGGTTTTGAATATAGTGTTAGGGCTCATGCTCAATATTTAAGTGAGTTTGTGGAAGATTTGAAGCTAGATCAAGTGATTGTTTTCGGCCATAGTCTAGGCGGCGCTGTCGCTATCGAATTATGTAATTTGATTAGCAAGCGCGTCAAGAAGCTGATACTGACTGAATCGAATCTAGACCCAAGTTCAGATGGGGCAGCCAGTTTTGATATTGCGAGTCTGGATCAGACCAACTTGGAGCAGGAATTCGCCAAGAAGCTGGTCTACTACCAACAAGCAGGTTATACAACTTGGCTCGCAACTTTAAGAAATTGGCTGCCAAAGGCGGCATTCGAAATATCTCGAAATGCGGTTCAAGGTGGTCAAGTCTCTTGGAGACAGCTCTTGTATCAATTTGACTTTCCAAAGTATTTTATTTTCGGCGAACAAACACTACCTGACCCTGATTTTGAGAAGTTGCAAGAGCAGGGTGTGAAAATTGAAGTAGTGCCGAATGCAGGCCACTCAATGGCTTGGGAAAATCCTGAGGGGCTGGCGCAGGCTATTCGAAAGTGCCTGTGAAAAGTAGGTTATTCGTTCCTAGTATTTTCGTGCTATAATAGAAAAAGAAGCCTCACAAAGGAAGTGACCCAATGAAAAAACTACTACTCGCCATATTCGCCCTCATGCTCATGATGCCTAGCCTTGTCAGCGCGGAGTCAGGGCCTCAAACAGCTGAGGAATACAAGGATTACTTTACGCAAGTAGAGGGCTTAATCACCGAGGATGTGGAGAAGTCTTATAATCAATACATGGACTTTATCAAGGCCACGGAGCGCATTCCGGCTAAAAAAGAAACCTGGTCATCTCAGGTTGGCTATCTGTTATATCGAACAGGAGATAATGAGGATAATAAGGCTGCCTTTTTTGGTAGCACCACGGGGCAAACACTTGGGTATGCTTTTGATCAACTTCCTGCCGAGGCTATTAAAGGCTATTTAGCAGCTTTAGGGCTTGAGCCAACCAGTGAGTTAGAGTCGATGTTGGCAAATCCTGACAACTTCCAAGGTCAGGTTCTAATCCTTAAGAATAAGAAGGCAATCGTCCAAGTATTTGCCTACGAAGGTCGGTTTGGTATCCGGATTTATCGTGATTTAGCCTTTTTTGTAAAGGTGAGTCAGCCAGCTGACCCAGAGCAAGCAAGTCAAAACTTAGATTTGCTAGTTAACTTATATACTGACCACTTTACTAAGGTAGAGAGCTTGATTAACGATGATGCGGAAGCTTCTTATAAGAATTATATGGACTTAATTAAGAACACACATCTCCAAGGTGCCGAAGAGAAGACATTAGAAGACGGTAGATCTGTCAAGTACTATAAGATTAGCGAAGATCAGGAAGGTATTATTGCGAGTCCGGATGGCAAGACGCTTGGCTATAGCCTAACCTTAGGAACTAAGGAAGCCTTACTTGCCTACCTAAAAGTGCTCAAGCTTGAAGAGACGAGCGAGCTTAAGAAACTGTTGGCTGATCCTCAAGTAGGAAAAGACAGTTTTGTTCTCATCCAGAATGATAAGGTCGGCGTGGCAATCAGAACTTTTGGCGATAAGGAGAGCAAGAATCTCCGCTTCAATATTCTAGTCATGAGAGATTTAGAATTCTACCAGAAAGCTGTCAAAGACTATAAGGAGAAGGCTAAAAATTAGGTGAGGAATTAAGCCAAGACGGATAAGGAGGAGCAAGCAAGATGAAATTGGTTCAAATCAAGAGTGCTGTGACAGTCTTTTTGGTAAAGGATATTGAGCAGTCAATTAACTGGTATAAGCAATGGTTAGGTGAGCCTGATAGTCTGCCTATGGAAGGCGTGGCAGAGTATGAACTCAGCCCAGGGACATGGTTGCAACTTTCGCAAGCGGAAGAAGTGACAAGTTCAAGCTTAATCCTAGGCGTAGAAGATGCCAAAGAGTGTAAGCAAGTCTTAGAGCAGCATCATATTGAGACAGGCGAGCTAGTTGACTACGAAGTCGTCTATGTCTTCGATGTTCTGGACCCAGATAATAACCAAATCACTTTCGCTCAAGAATTATAAAGACAACAAAACAGCCCAATCAAATGGATTGGGCTGTTTTTATAACCTTATTCCCCCGCACCATCAACGCCGCCGCCACCATCGGCTGGTGGGGCTGGGTCAGGTGTTGGGTCTGGTTGGGGTTCGACCACTGGATCCGCCGGTGTTGGCGGAGTGACTGGGTCTGGGCTTGGCGCTGGGGTAGTCGGTGTGGCTGGCGCTGTGTAGTCGTCATTTTGACGGGTATTTGGACTGGTTGGGGCGTCTTGGTCATCGTTGTCTTGGGTTCCTGGCCGGGATTCGGAGGATTGACTGGATGATGAAGACTCAGATGAGGACGAACTAGAGGAAGACGAAGAGCTAGAGGAGGAACTTTCCGATTTGGATTCAGAGGATTCTTTGGAGTTATCGCTAGAGGAGGAGTCCTTAGACGACTCGCGGCTAGAGTCATTAGGCGCCGAAATATGATCGGGGCGCCGACCTACCCAGGAATCGAGATGGTTCAAGAGATCTAAGCCACTGAAGTTGGCTAGGACATCTACTGTCCCGATAGCTAATAGAATAAGAATAATATGGGCGAAGAGTTTTGCCTGTTTCATGTTGTTGCTCCTTGTGCGCAAGTATACTATCATCATTATAGCAATTTTGCATAAAAAGGCAACTAGCACGCATCAAAATAGGGGGAGATTATGAAAAAAACTACAAGTAGTTTTAAACTGGACAAAAGCTCGGTCTAGAGACTGATTTTTGGCCTTGGCCCAAAGTTTTCCTTGCCTAGGAAGCCTAAACTTTCTATACTAGAAGTAGAGAAAGATATGATGCGAGGAGGGAGTAAGATGCTGAACTTCTTACTAGTGACTGTAAATATTATCTTAACGGGTGTAGCGGGCTATCTTTTGTTGCGCCGCAAATCACGTTTCACGCCTGAATGGCAGAAGGCAGTTTGGTATTTGCTTTTGATCCTAGCTCTTTATGCCGTTCAAGAAGTCTGGGGTTACTGGCAGCATGAGGTAGGAACAGGTGTGCAAGTCCTCAATCTGGTTTATAGCCTCTTGATTTTCCTGGCTGCTTACATGGGGAGCGAGACCGTCATGTTGGCGGTGCGCGGTGATGATACTTATTGGGACAGTCTATTAGGCCTTCTAGCTCATATTAAGGGCTTTGGTCGTAGCATGGTAGCGGGCGTTAAAGACAAACTTGAAGACAAAGGGGCCGGGCGGTAGCCAGGTCTCTTTTTTGCGTTCGGACACGATTGAGAGCCGTGAGTGAAACTTCGCGACAAATCGGATTAAAGTCTATACAAATGTCTGTGTATATATACAAATTTCGAATATTGAATGGTGAAAAGAGATTTTCAATATTGTTAAGTATGTTAGCCTGACTAGAGCGGTGGTTCGAAAATATGATAATCTTTATTTTACAAGTAATATAGGTGGATTATATGACTGATAATTCTGTCCTAATTTGTTCCGAAAAAAATATCCAAAACTTTAGTGAAATCGTCGATTATCAAAAAAAGTGCATAATTCTACAAAAAATGAGTCTATACTCTTTTCAAGCGACTTAAGACATGCTATAATGCCTTTGCAACCTGATAAAACTCCTCAACAAGGAAGTCGAGTATGGGGGTACTGATTCCTTGTCGAATATATAGTTTCATAGGATTTCCTTCTAAGTAAGAGGGATGACGAAGAGGCTTGCTCAAGTGCCTCAAGTCAAGGATTCGATGGCTGAATGGATTTTCACCCATCCATGGTCAGGTAGTTGCTATTTATAGATAGGGCTACTAAGACGCTTAAGGCGTTTTTTCAACGGATCGTCATATATACAAGGAGATGCTAGATTTTTGTCATCAGTATCAGGTGCGCGTGCAGAGCGAGGGCTCTGCGCTTGAGGAGGCTTGGCTCGAGAGATTAGGGACTCTTGGGCTGGGGTAGGCTTATTTTTACAAGTGAGGGAGAATAAGCTGCTGGACAAAATTAAGCATTGACATGAACCGCACCTGCTTGCCACGATGCAAGGGGTGCGGTTTTTGCATAGAGATAATGTTGGGGCAAGCTGTTTAATGGCTTTTATCGATAGGAACTGTGCTATAATAGAATTATGAATTAGAGAGGAGTTTGAAGTATGAAAGTTTATCACGGTCGCACAGACATTGAGCGTTTTGAGCATTTGGTGGAGACACCTAGCCAGACAGTCACCCACCTGGTCCTACCTGCCGGGCAAGCTATTGGTCAGCACCACGTCCCTTATACGGTGGTCGTCGTCCCAGTCAAAGGGCGAATCCTTTTCTCTGATGAGAAGGAGACAGCCGAAATCTATCCCGGCGTTATCATTCGCATGGCTCCTCACGAAGTACACTCCCTGGAAGCCGTCGAAGATAGCGAACTCATGGTCATCAAATCCCACCTAGCGCCAGAAGCTTAGATGGTATAGCCCCTGTCCTGAGGACAGGGGCTTTTTGGTATGGGGGAAAGGTGACATACAAGGCAGAATCCCTGAGCTAGTGGCCCACTTTTGAGAGTGGACCACTTTGGAGAGTGGACCACTGGCTCGGCTAGGAACCTATCAAAATGGCCCGAATCAGGAGGGAGGCATGAGCCAGTCCATTGATAGGAGGAACGATGGACTAGCTGCGAGCTTTTTCTATCAAAAAGGGCGTTTAGGGGTGTTTTTTGTGAGGCCAGTCCATTGATAGGCAGAACAATGGACTGGCGGAGTCCTCTTTGGCTGAAAGAAAGTTTGTTAGCGTTAACAAAATGACCTAGGCTAGGAGCAAAGAAGGGGAGAGCGTGCTATAATAAAATAATGAAAGCGCATTATAATATAGAAGGGATATCTGAACTATGAAAGATATGCGATCAACTCAAGTCCGACGCCAAGAGCGTTATGGCATTAAGAAACTCAGTGTGGGAGTGGCTTCTGTCCTAGTAGCAACTACCCTATACTTCCTGCCGGGCAGTGCTCAAGTCTTAGCGGCTAGTCAGGCTAATGAAGAGGCATCTAGCAGCCAGTTAGCGGCTGACGCAGGCAACCAGGTGACACCAGCGCCAGCGGGTCAAGCAGACGCTGGGCAGGCTGATGGCGCCAAGCCAGCTGACCAAGACACTTCAGCCGGCCAAGCTGACGGCAAGAAACCAGCTGATGCCAGCCAGGCGGCGGAGGGCGCTCAAGCAAGTGATGCCAGCCCGGCCGACAGCAGCCCAAATGGCAGCACCAAGCCAAGTGATGGCACTAACCCAGCGGACAGCACCAAGCCAACTGACAGCGCCACCCCAGCCGACACTGCCACCCCAGCTGTTACCCCTGAGTCAGGCGCCAGCCCTACTGCTACCCCGGCAGCGGCGCCGCAGGTGGCGCCAGCCAACCAAGCGCCGGAGATTCCGGCGGGGCATTTCCGTATGCATTTTGCTAAGTTGCCAAGCGATAATATTAGCGAGATTGGCGCCTGGGTATGGGGTAACGGGGTCCAAGCGCCGTCCAACAATTGGCCGACTGGGGCGATGCGCTTCTCGGAAGACAAGAAGACGGCCTATGGTTACTACCTAGATGTGCCGGTGACACCGCAGGCGACCGCCATCAACTACTTGCTCAACAACGTCAACGATGGCAGTAAGAAGTTTACCGAGGACCTAAGCCTGGCCATCACCAACCCGCAAATGAAACAAGCCTGGTTGGACGAAAACTACCAAGCTAGCGTGGAAGAGCCAATTCCAGCCAACAAGAATCGCCTGCGCGTCCACTATCACCGGGCTGACGGCCAGTATGACAACTGGGGTCTCTGGGTCTGGGGTAAGGATGTGGAGCACCCCTCTAGCGACTGGCCTAAGGGCGCCCTAGAATTCAATCAGAGCGGGCCTTTTGGTCGCTACTTAGACTTACCTATTACAGAACTTGGAAAGGACATTCATTTCTTACTCGTGAACAAAGCAACTTCAAAACAAACCAAAGACATGAGCTTCAGCGACCGCGCCAACCATGAGCAAGTCTACCTGCATGATGAGGAAGACACGGTCTACACGACGCCATTTAAGACCTTATCTGAACGTATTACCCGTGCCGAAGTGACGGCGCCGCACCAAGTCTTAGCCAACTTTACGGCAGTGGATCAGTTGGACCTAGCCAAAGTCCAACAAGATTTGGCGGTTAGCACGAATACCGGTCAGCCGGTCAAAGTCACTAAGATTGAAGTCGACGCAGCTAACAAGCGTCTGATTCTGACAACTGAAGAGGATGTCAGCCGGACGCCGCTTAAGCTGACCTATCATGACGAGACCGTCAATAGCCAGACCGGTTGGAAGCTAACGGACTCTCTCTATAATTATCAGGGCGAGTTAGGCTCTACCTTACAGGCAGACGGTTCTGCTCTGATGCGTCTCTGGGCGCCAAGCGCGGACGCCGTGACCGCTGTCCTCTATGACAAGGATAATCCGGACCAAGTGGTAGCGCGCGTGCCTTTGACTAAGGACGCTAGCACGGGCCTGTGGACGGTGACCTTGGATGGCAAAAACACGCCAGCCAAGAATCTGGACGGTTACTTCTACCACTACCAAGTGGAGCGTGGCGGTCAGTCGGTTCTGATCTTAGACCCTTATGCTAAGTCCTTAGCCAAATGGGACCAAGCCACTGCCAAGGAAAAAGTAGCCAAGGCTGCCATCGTGGATCCAAATAAGATTGGACCAAAATTATCCTATGCTAATATTCCTGGCTTTAAGAAACGTGAAGATGCGGTCATCTATGAAGCCCATGTCCGCGACTTCACTTCTGATCCTAAGTTAGAAGGTCAGCTCAAGTCGCCATTTGGGACCTTCTCAGCCTTTGCGGAACGTCTCAGCTATCTCAAACAACTGGGTGTGACCCATATCCAACTCTTGCCAGTCATGAGTTACTACTTTGCTAATGAGAGTGCTCGTGCTCAGCGTGAGCTCCAACCAAGCACCCAAAACAATAACTACAACTGGGGCTATGACCCGCAATCCTACTTCAGTCTCAGCGGTATGTATGCTAGCGACCCAAGCAAGCCACAAGCCCGCATTGAAGAATTCAAACAATTAATCAAGGCTATCCATGACCAAGGCATGGGGGTTATCATGGACGTGGTCTACAACCACACGGCTAAGACCCATATCTTTGAAGACATTGAGCCAGGTTACTACCATTTCATGAATGCTGATGGTAGTCCGCGTGAAAGCTTCGGTGGCGGGCGTCTAGGGACTACCCATAAGATGGCGCGTCGGGTCCTGGTGGATTCCATTAAATACTGGACCGACACCTTCAAGGTGGACGGCTTCCGTTTCGACATGATGGGGGACCATGATGCTGAAGCCATTGCCCAAGCTTACCGGGCAGCCAGCGCCCTCAATCCTAAGGTCTTCATGCTTGGGGAAGGTTGGCGGACCTTTGTCGGGGACGAAGGGGATCCTGTTCAAGCGGCCGACCAAGATTGGATGCGGTCGACTGACGGTGTAGCGGTCTTCTCCGATGAGATTTGTAACGAGCTCAAGTCCGGCTACCCATCTGAAGGGCAACCGCGCTTCTTAACGGGTGCGCCACGCAATGTCTACCAAATCTTCAATAATATTATTGCCAATCCAAGTAACTTTATTGCGGATGCACCGGGTGATGTGATTCAATACATTGCTGCTCACGACAACTTGACCTTGCATGATATTATCGCTCAATCCATTAAGAAGGACCCTAAGACCCATGCGGCTGAGATTCATCAACGCATTCGTTTGGGTAACCTCATGATTCTGACTTCCCAAGGGACACCATTTATCCATTCCGGTCAGGAAATGGGGCGGACCAAGCAATTGTTGGACCCTGCCTACAAGAATAAGGTGGATGACGACAAGGCGCCTTATAAGACCCATCTCTTAGTCGATGAGCAGGGCAAACCATTCGACTATCCATACTTTGTTCACGATTCCTATGATTCTTCCGATATCATTAACCGCTTTGACTGGAGTAAGGTTGCCGAAGATGGCCGATATCCTCACAACCAAGCCACGCTAGCCTACACTCGCGGCTTGATTGCCTTACGTAAGTCTACCGATGCTTTCCGCAAAGGAACGGCTAAGGAAATCGCCGACCAAGTGACCATGATGACGTCGCCAGATATTGCGGATAACGATAATGTCATTGCCTATCAGGCGGTGGACTCTAATGGCGACCGCTATGTGGTGGTAGTCAATGCAGATAATAAGGTTCGCAAGCTACGCTTCAACCCTGACCGCTTCCCTGGTTTGGATAAGGCAGAAGCCTTGGTGGACGGGGCTCGTGCCGGGACCCAGGCCTTGACGGATCTAGTAGGGGTAGCCTATGATGCAGAATCGGTCACCTTGCAACCATTAACGGCGACGATCTTGCGGATCAAGGCCAAGCCAGATCAAGCGCCTCAGCCTGCCCCTGATCAAGAAAATCAAGCGCCAGACCGAATTGATCCTCTGTCTGTGGCGCGTGCCGGTTTTGGTGGTTTTGGTGGCGATGTCGCTCAAGCACCAGCAGGCCAACTGCCTGCAACCGGTGAGAGCCAAGCCCCACTCAGTCTCTGGGCAGCGGTCATGGCCGGCTTAGGTAGCCTCATGGTCGGCTTAGGCTTGAAGAAAGAACGCGAGGCACAATAGCATAAAGTAAACTTAAAAGGTAGGGGTCTATCCCCTGCCTTTTGCTTTGTTTGTGTGCTAGCTTAACAAGGGAACTTCCGGGAGCTAGAGTCGACTAGGTAATTTGTATGTTGACTGCTAGGCCTTAGTACAAGCAACTTAGTTAAGAGCGTGGTGGTGACACAAAAGTCGTCATCAGAATCTGATTATATAGAGGATTAATATCAGAGGAGACAAAAAAATTTAAAGCTAGCTTATAGAAGCTAGAAGAAGTTCTTATACTAATTGAAAGTGGCTGAATCGCTAATTTATCAACTCTTTTAGTAGAAGTATAAGGGAGAGCAATTAGCGAATTAACTTTCAGTTTTAACATAATTGAGCAAAATGTATAGAAGAAACCGATTAACTTTTACAGGTCTATATACTTTTAATAGCGGCTATGTTACAATAGGTTGGACAAATTTGGCACCCAAGGGCGCCAGTGATATTGAGTGAGAGGATAAGGTGGCATAAGCATGATAGATATACATTCCCATGTGCTCTATGGCGTGGATGACGGGGCTCAGTCCTTGGATGAGACGCGGGCACTTTTGCGTCAAGCTTATGGCCAAGGTATTAAGACCCTCATCGCGACACCTCACCAACGCAAAGGGCGCTTCGAGGCTAGTCGCTCCACTATTGACAAGCATTTCCAGGACCTTCAAACCATTGCCCGAGAAGTAGCGCCAGATCTGACTGTGCATTTAGGAACAGAAGTCTTCTATTCTAATAGTATGCTGGACCGGTTGGAGCAGGGGCAAATCTTGACTCTAGCCGGCAGTGATTATGTCTTGGTGGAATTCGATTATGGGCTCCCTTACCGGGAAATTGTACGTGCCATTCGAGCCATTCAAGGCTTGGCTTATGATGTGGTTATTGCGCACATTGAGCGTTACGACGCCTTCCACAAGCATCCGGAACGAGTGCAAGAAATGAGAAGACTAGGCTGTCTCATCCAGGTTAATGCGGCTAGTCTCTTGCCAATGGGGCTCTTTGACCGTTACAAGGTGCTCAAGAAGCGAGCACGCCAACTCTTAGATGCCGACTTAATCGACATCATTGCCAGTGATGCTCATCACGTAGAAAGCCGTCCTTATCATATGGCTGAAGCCTATGCCTTTGTAGCCAAAAAATATGGAGCCGACTATGCCCACCAACTCTTTGTCAGCAAGCCTGAAAAAATAATAGGAAAAGGAAGTTCACACCCCCATGGAAACTAAAAACCAAGAATTTGTTGAAATTGATCCAATGGCCCTCTTGCGCAAGCTCTGGGCGGCTAAGTTTATTATTGTCTTTGTTACGGTTGTGCTAGCAGTTGCGACCTTATTAGTTAACCTAGTAGTCATTCGACCAACCTTCGAATCGACTACCCGCGTCTACGTGGTTAACCAGACCGAAGACAAGGCCGTCACCACTCAAGACTTGCAGTTAGGGAACTTCCTGGTTAAGGACTATAAGGAAATCATCCTATCTGACACCGTTATGTCAGAAGTCATCAACTCTGAGAACCTCAGCATGACACCTAGCCAACTCAAACGTGTGGTTAAGGTAGACTCTCCTCGCGATACGCGGATTCTATCCATCTCAGTCTCTGACCGTGACCCACAAAAGGCCAGCAACCTGGCTAACCGTGTCCGTGAAGTGGCTTCTGAACAAATTAAACGCGTCACCAAGGTGAACGATGTGACTACCTTGGAAGAAGCCAAACCAACCAACATTAAATCTTCACCAAAAACTCGTCGTAACACCCTCTTAGCGGCAGCCCTCGGCTTCCTCTTATCAGCAGGATATATTGTTGTGCGAGAACTCTTAGACGACCGCGTGCGTTATGCGGAAGACGTGGAAGACGGCTTAGGCCTCGTGCTCTTGGGGGTTGTCCCTCAAGCCAACCACAAGTAGAAAGGCGTGCATCCTATGGAACAAGTTGAACCAAAATTAAATAAAAAACTCATTTCCCCAGAAACCGAAGAATATTACAACGCCATCCGGACTAACATCCTCTTCTCTGGTAAGGACCTCAAGGTCATCGCGGTAACCTCTACCAAGGACAACGAAGGTAAGTCCACGGTTGCTATGAACATTGCAGCTTCCCTGGCTGCGCTAGGCAAACGCACCCTCTTGATTGATGCGGATACCCGTAACTCTGTCTTCGTCGGCCGGATGAAAATCCGCTCCAAGGTGGTGGGCTTGACCCACTACTTGGCAGGAGATGCTACCGTTAAGGAAATTGTCTTCGGGACCACAGAACCTAACCTACACATGATTCTATCTGGCCCAGTGCCACCTAACCCAACGGCTCTCTTGCAAGGCGAGTCCTTCCAAGAGTTAATCGATGTCTGCCGTCATCACTACGACTATGTGATTGTTGATACGCCACCATTGGGCTTGGTTACAGATGCCTCTATTGTGGCCCATCAGTGTGATGCTAGCATCTTGGTAGTTGAAGCTGGCGCTATTAAACGTCGTGCCGTGAAGAAGATTCAGGAACTCCTAGAACATACTGGAGCTAAATTCTTAGGGGTCGTCCTCAACAAGGTAGACCTTAAGGCTAGTCACTATGGTGCCTATGGTTCTTATGGGAACTATGGCAACTATGGTAAGAAGGCAGAGTAAGTAAGCTAGGATAGGTTGGCTATTGTGTTCGGTATTTAAGAGGGAGAGTGAATCCCTATGATTTTATCTAAACAAAACCAAATAATCAGCGCTATCCGGGAAGGGATTCAGATTCTCAAAGAGAGGGTGAATCTCTTTCTTAGTGTGTAAATGGGGGGACAGAATAATGGCTGCTGAACAACATGTATTTATTATCGGGTCAAAAGGAATCCCAGCCAAATATGGTGGTTTCGAGACTTTTGTGGAAAAACTGACTGAAAATAGAAAGAGTAAAGAGCTCATATACCACGTGGCCTGTATGGAAGAAAATTCTCAGAAATCAGACATTGATGCAGCAGAATTTGAACATAATGATGCCCATTGTTTTAATGTTAAAGTCCCAAATATTGGACCGGCTCGAGCTATCTATTATGATGTCAAGGCCTTGGAGATGGCTATTAAAATAGCCAAAAATAAAGGTTATGAGCGACCTGTTTTTTATGTCCTAGCTTGCAGAATCGGACCTTTTATTGGAAGACTAAAAAAGAAAATTCATGCTCTCGGTGGCTTGCTCTATGTAAATCCTGATGGCCATGAATGGCTAAGAAAGAAATGGAGCTTGCCGGTCCGCAAATATTGGAAATTTTCGGAAAAACTGATGGTTAAACATGCGGATTTATTGGTATGTGATAGTTTGAATATCCAGTCCTATATTGAGAAAGACTACCAAGCATTTCACCCAAAAACCACCTACATTGCTTATGGTACTGATCTGACGCCATCACAATTAAAGGAACACGATCAACAGGTGAGAGACTGGTACCAAGCTAAAGGAATTAAAGAAAAGAACTACTACTTAGTAGTGGGACGTTTTGTTCCAGAGAACAACTACGAAGCGATGCTACGTGGTTTTATGCAGTCAAGGTCTAAAAAAGACTTTGTGTTAATTACTAATGTTGAAACTAATAAGTTTTATGAGCAACTAAAGGCTCAAACAGGGTTTGACCGAGACCCACGCGTTAAATTTGTTGGTACGGTTTATGATCAGGAATTATTAAAGTATATTCGAGAACAAGCTTTTGCCTATTTCCACGGCCATGAAGTAGGCGGTACAAATCCATCTCTATTAGAGGCGCTCGGTTCGACCCATCTAAACTTATTGTTAGATGTTGGGTTTAACCGTGAAGTAGCTGAAGAAGGTGCTTTATACTGGCCAAAAGATAACTTACAAGAGGTCATTCAAGAAGCAGAAGAATTGTCTCCAGAAGACATTAATCAGCTAGCTGATAAGGCCAAACAACGAGTGACAACAAGTTTTACCTGGGATTATATTGTGGATCGTTATGAAAGCCTATTATTGAGAGGACAATAAGTATGAGTCAGTATCAGTTTCGTAAAGAGGATATTATTATTCTAGACGACCAGCAACTGCAACGGTATCAGGCAGAATTGCTTAAGATCGGTAAGGATGTGGCAGAGGCTTTTGAGAATTACGGGATTGAGTATTCCTTAAGTGGAGGGAGTATTCTAGGTGCTATCCGACATCAGGGTTTCATCCCTTGGGATGACGATATCGACCTGAACATTCCACGAGCAAGCTATGACAAGTTGCTTGACGTTTTTGATCAAGCTCTGGGAGACAAGTACTACTTACAGACTCCAACTATGCACCCTGAGTTAGGCTTGCTTGTAACGCAAATCCGGAAAAAGCATACTGTAGCGCGGCGAAAATATGATTGGAATTCAGAAGACTGTGGAATTTCGATAGATCTCTATATCATAGAAAATACCTTTAATAATCCCGTCTTACGTTTTATTCAAAAATACATGAGTTTGGCACTATCTTTTGCCTTATCATCTATCAGAGAAATTCAAATGCAGGAATTGCCTAAGGAAATTTTCGAATTAGAAGGCCGGCCACTTAATTACTCGGGACTTAAGCTAGCTGTGGGGCGTTTCTTCAAGCTCATTCCGAATCAATATTGGATAAAATGGGCTACTAAAGTTAATGCCTGGTGTCGAAATGACAAGAGTAAGTATGTAGCCATCCCAACAGGACGCAAACATTTTACTGGGGAAATTTATCTACGCGAAAACATGTGTGTGTTTAAAGATCAAGCTTTTGAAGATACGAGCTTCAAGGTGCCAATTTGGGCAGAGGCTTATCTGCGCCTTTTTTATGGCGAAAATTACTTGGAACTACCCCCGGTTAATCAGAGAGAAAAGCATTTATTCTTAGAATTAAAATATCACGATTAAAGGAGTAAAGTGATGAATATCGCCTTATTAACGGCCTCTGGTGTAGGGAGCCGTATCAAGCAAGATATACCTAAGCAATTTATTCATGTAGATAACAAGCCAATCATCATTCATACACTAGAGAAATTCCAATATCATCCTGAGATTGATGAGATTTGTGTGGTCATCCTTAAAGGTTGGGAGGAGATGCTACGCTCCTATGCTCGTCAGTTTAATATTACAAAGCTCAAGTACATAGTCAACGGAGGAGCTTCTGGGCAGTTATCAATCTACAATGGATTGAATGAGATTAAAAAGCAACGTCCGAATCAAGCAGTTACTGTAGTAATTCATGACGGTAACCGTCCGCTTGTAAGTAATGAGATAATAAGCGATGCGCTAGTAACCTATAAAGAATATGGTAATGCCGTTGCTGCTATTCCATGTACAGAAGTTGTTTTTGTTCTCGAATCAGTAGAGGGAACACAGTCTACTGAATCTCTTAACCGGGATGTTTTAAGACGGACACAGACACCACATGTCTATGACTTAGATGCTATTTTGGATTTACACAATCAAGCCTTAGAGAAAGGGATTTCTGAGGTGGCGGCTTCTTGTCAACTCATGCAATTGTTTGGGAATCCGACTTATTTTTCATTAGGGTCTGAGAAAAACTTAAAGATTACTACCCTGGAGGATTTAGAGATTTTCAAAGCCTTACTTAAGTCAAAAGCCGATGACTGGCTGAAAGGATAACCCATGATTTTATTGGATAATATATCTTATCGCGAAGATTTAGCTCTGACATTAAAAGGAATTGCTAATCTAGAGCTACTTAAGAGCAAGACGCTATTAATTACAGGGGCAAGTGGTTTGATTGCTTCTGCCCTAGTAGATCATCTTCTCTATTTAAATGAGCAGGATGATTTTGGCATGACTCTTTATTTGGCTGGGCGACATGAAGCCACGCTTAAGCGACGATTTGGCCATTATTTAGATCATTCTATGGTTAATTTCGTCTCATATGATGCTACTCAAACACTAGGTTTTCATGAACCGGTAGATTATATTATTCACGCTGCTAGTAATGCTAATCCTAGACTCTATGTAGAAGCTCCTGTTGATACCATGTTGGCTAACTTTGAGGGCATGCACCAACTCTTAGAATTTGCGAGAGAAGTAGGAACCAAGCGTCTTCTCTATGTCTCATCGAGTGAGGTATACGGTCAAGTAAAAGGAAATCGAGCGATTGCTGAGGATGACTATGGTTTTGTGGATTTACTGAATGTGCGTTCTTCCTATGCCTCTTCTAAGCGTGCGACAGAAACTTTGTGTATTTCTTACGGACAGCAATATGGGTTAGAAATAAACATTGTTCGCCCTGGCTATATATACGGTCCGAGTGCGCGACCTAATGATGCTCGTATCTCGTCATCTTTCATCTTTGAAGCTTTGAAAGGAAAGGATATTGTGATGAAGAGCGATGGAAGTCAACTACGGTCTTATTGCCATGCCTTGGATTGTTCCGCTGCTATGTTGACAGTGCTTATAAATGGTCACGCCAATGAAGCTTATAATATTGCGCATAGTGATGCTAATTTGTCTATTAGGGAATTTACAAGCTTAATTACTCAAAAGACGGGTGTTGAGTTAGTATTTGAGTTACCTAATAACCTTGATTGTAAAGTAGCTAACCCTATGCAGAATTCGACTTTAGACGGTCAGAAACTAATGGATTTAGGTTGGAGATGTCTTTTAAGTCCGCAAGTTGGCCTAGAACATACCATTAACCAATTGAAGGAGCTATATTGATGGCAATCGCTAATCCGACTATTCTTATCATGATGACAACTTATAACGGGGAAGAATTTTTGATTCAGCAGATAGAGAGTATTTGCCAACAAAGTTATAGTAATTGGCAATTAGTGGTAAGAGATGATGGTTCAAGTGATCAAACTTTAGCTATTCTTAATGCCTATGCAGAAAAAGATGCTCGTATTCAAGTTGTTCAGAACCAGACCGACTATCATGGCGCGTATCCTAATTTTTGGGGGCTAGTAGCTTATTGCAAGCAACTCAAGGCTTATGATTATTATATGTTTGCTGACCAAGACGATGTGTGGGATAAAGATAAGTTAGAAGTTTATATGGACTTTTGTTCAGACAAGGGATTAAACGAACCGCTGCTTGTTTATGGGGATATGAGAATTATTGATGGTGATGGACAGGTAACATCTAACAGTCTTGAGGCTAATTTAGGCATTGCCTATACTAATGCTATCTCAACCTTCTTCGCTCATAAGGTACATGGATGCAATAGCTTCTTCAATCGTTGCTTATTTGAATTGGCTCTGCCCTTGTCACCGGAAGAGCCAGAAGCTAAATATGTATCACACGATAATTACTATACGAAGTTTGCTGCTCTATTAGGTCAAGTTTACTACCTACCGAGACCAATGATGAGTTATCGACGTTATGGAACAAATGTAACGAGCCAACATGCTTATGATTTTAAGCTTAAGAGAATTTTAAAGCGATTGACTGCCTTAGAAGAGTTGGCGAAAGATCATGCTTTAACCTATCGTCAAACGAGAGCAACATTAGAACGCATGAAACTTCTGCCTTTAGCTGATGGACAAATGAAATTACTAAAGACTGTAGAGACTATCCTTGATAGGGGAGGTATCTATGCAATCAAGCAGATTAGCAAGCACCATATCGATTGGGGCAAGAGAGTGAAAAACGTAAGTAGAAGTCTAGTCTTGTGTTTGGGAATGTACAAAAAGTACATGACTTAAGGAGTGATGAAATGATATCAGTTGCGATGACAACCTATAACGGTGCACGTTATATTAAGGAACAACTTGATTCCATATTGAACCAGAGTGTACCTGTGGATGAGATTGTGATTATGGATGATTGCTCTACTGACGAGACGGTTGAAATTATTAAGTCTTATCAAGATAGACGTATTAACTTAACAGTAAATTCTACTAATCAAGGTTATATTCGGAATTTTTATCAAGCAATAATGGCTTGCAAGGGAGATTATATTTTCCTTGCCGATCAAGATGACCGTTGGCACTTCAACAAAGTAGAAAAAATGCTTGGGTATATGCAAGAAAACCGGGCATTGGCTCTCTGTTCAGATTTCAAGCTCATAGATGCCGATGGAATGCCTTTATCCGAAGAAGGGAACTATGTTAGAAATCGATTTTTCACTAAAATTAAAGGGAATAAGGATGTACTAATACCCGTAGATTTTGATTACTTAGTGTTAGGTAATATTCTTCAGGGGGCAACTTATTGCATCACCAAAGAAGTGCAACAAATATATGGCCAAATTAAAGATTTTGGTGTCTATCATGATCATCAGCTTCTTCTAATTGCTGCTAAGTTAGGACGCTTATTTTTTGTTAATATCCCACTGATTGAATATCGTATCCATGGAGAGAACACTATTGGATTTGCCAAAAAAGGGGACTGGAGAGTACTGCGTAAATTGAAGTTTCCTCAGTTGAAACCAGCGATGGTGCAATTTTTAGATAAATTGCATAAGATTTCCCCCCTGAGTCACTATCTGTGGATTAAAGTGTTGATGTATCTTAGAGTACCTTCATTTATGAACATAATTAGAACAATAAAACCATGGTAAAGGAAGTAAGTAAGATGAAGCTAGTGTCGATTATCGTACCTGTTTATAATCAGGAACACTATTTACATAGGTCGTTGTCTAGCATCTTAGCACAAACCTACCAAGAGATTGAAGTGGTTGTCGTCAACGATGGCTCGACAGATACTAGTTTAGCAATTATTGAGCAATACAGTGCTAAAGATTCCCGCCTTAAAGTCGTTAGCCAAGAAAACAGAGGGTTGGCAGGTGCAATTATAACAGGGATTCGTCATGCTAGTGGAGATTTCATTGCTTTTGTAGATCCAGATGATTTTATTGGTAGACACTACATTGAGAATTTTTTACATATCATGTCAGATGAAGATGATATGGTAGCGATGGGTTTTTATTTTGACCAATCAGGCAAGCATAGTCCTTATTACTTAGAAAAAACTTTTACTTGGAAAGCAAGCGATCTACGGGAATTCGTAATGGATGTCGAGAAAACTAAAATCTCAAATCGAATTTTCGTTTCTCGCTGGAATAAACTTTATAAGGCTAGCTTAGTCAAGAAAATTCTTGGGAGATTAGAATCTTGTCAAGATGTCTCTCTAGGTGAAGATACTTTATTTAATACCTTAGTACTTAGCGAATTAAAACAATGTCGTACCGAAGCAACTCCAAATGCTTATTACTATAACATTAGCAATAGTAATTCAATGATGAAAATTGATGTTGCGGATAAAGTTGGACGTATTGAGTTAGCACAAATGCACTTGTCACGATTGAATGATGAGTTAAATGTGTTAGAAAAAAATCAAATAACAGGACTGTCCTTCTTGTTGATAGAGGGTGTGATGCAGTCGCTTTATGGTGGGAAAATGAGCATTATGAAATCTGCTCATAAGAAATTAGTCCATCAACTGAACTATCGCTCAGTTCTTAAAGAAGTGAGCCAACAGGCGCGTTCATTTAAGACTAAGGCAAGATTAGCAGTTAGAAGCTATTTGCCAGGAATAGACTGGAGTCTGCGTAGAGTATATCAAGTTGCTAAGAAAGTGGCAAAAGTGTTATTGCTCTATGGAGTTAAAGAGCCGTTGGTTTTCTTTAAGGATGGGCGCACTAAGGGCTTTGCCAAAAGTTGGGAATTGCTTAAACACCGTCAAAAAAGACACAGTGCTTATCGAGATTTAAAACGCCTAACACCTATTATTGAGAAACGACTAGATCAAATCATGTCAGAGTATGATGAAGCTGGGACTACCTATCATCAACTAGGGCTAATACAAGAGGATGAACGTAATGTTTTTGTTTTGTGGTGGGATGGCTTTGATAAAGCGCCGCCTGTAGTTAAGCAGTGCATGGCTTCCATTGAGAAACACTATCAAGGCTATAATGTCATCAAGATTGACCACTCCAACTTCATGGTTTATACCCAACTAGATCAAGAAATATTAGAGGGTTTTGAAACAGGTAAAATATCTATTCAGACTTTTTCAGACGTTTTACGCTTTAATCTACTGAAGCTCCATGGAGGAATTTGGATGGATGCTACGCTATTTTTTGCTAAACCATTAGATATGATGAGTTACTTAGAACAACAATCATTTGTGAGTGTTGAATTTTCTTCAAGCCGATCATTCTATGAGTATAAAGGGCAACAGTGCACGTGGTCGGGTTTCCTGGTTGCATCACGTCGGCATGGTAAACTTGTTACGGTAATGGATTATATATTCGAGTCATACTACAAGAAATATCATACTTACGACTTATATTTCTTCATCGATTTAGCCTACATGTATTGTAAGTTAAACCATGTGGACGATGATGTCTTAAATCAATCTATCCGTAGCCCACATAGCATGTTTCTACTCATGACAATGGCTAACCGCATAAACCACAAGATGATTATTGATGAGTTATCGGAGATACCACAGAAGCTTGCATGGTTCTATAGGGCAAAGGAGCAGAAAGAAAAAACGGTTATGCAGGACTTGTTAGATGGAAAACTATTAGAAATGGGGGAGTGTAATGACTGGTAAATTAAGAATTCGCTATAGTAGCATCTATTGTTTTATACTCCTAACGCCATTAGTTCGACCAGCTTTCTTTGGTATTGTTCCTTGGCTCAACAGATTTTATAATTTCGCCCTTTGGGGTGTCGGACTATTTTGTATAGGAACCTTATTCTTTAATCGTCGACTACCAAAAGCCAGTTATTTGCTAGGGATGTCCTTGTGGACAGTGGCAGTAACTATAGTGAGGAATGGGCAGGTAGGATTGGCCTTTCGGGATAGTTTGCCTCTTATTTCTTTAATCGCAATTTTCGAACTATTTAAGGAAGACATATGGGGGCTTATAAAGAGCGCATATTACTACCTTGAATTTTACCTCTATCTTAACTTAGTTAGTGTTATTTTACGTCCAGATGGGTTGTTCAGTCGATACAATGAAGCCTACGGCTATACTCAAGAATATTTATTGAGTTCCAAAAACTTCTTTGTTTTCTGGATGGTGCCTGCTTTGTTGTTAGGTCTTTTGCTCAAAAATCATGGGTATTTCAAGTGGCGTTATGTATTCTTTTCTACAGCTATGCTGATGAATCAAGTTTTCTGGGGATCATCAACCGGATTGGTAGCTGTCGTTATTTTCTTAGTGATGGCTAATTTCCCATTCAAACAAGTTTTTTTCAACCCCATCTATCTCATGCTAACTAATATTGGGCTTTCTTTAGCTGCCTTTTTTGGGGCGCGTATTGCTCCTTTAGCATTTGTTGTTGAGAATGTGCTAGGAAAGAACCTGACTTTCACTAACCGTAATCGAATATGGGAGAATGCGTTCTTAGCTATCAACCGGCATAAATTTTTGGGGCATGGCTTCATGCCTGCAGAACGTATCGCCTATATTTTAGGTGATTTTGGTGGTGGGTTTACCTGGCTAGGAGCAACTCATGCTCACAACCATTTCTTGCAAGTCGCTTTCCAATCAGGGCTAATTGGTTTAGGTTGTTTTATGATTCATATCATGCAAATTATAAAAACCATTTACAAAAATATCGGTAAAAAGGCCTTCCAAATCTGTAGTATTGGCCTCTTTGTCTATACCTTGGTGGGGTTAACGGAATACTTCTCATTTGTAATGATACATCTGTGCATATTGGTTCCCCTATATCTCGATACAAACCGGTTAGAAGGGGATGCCAATGAGTAAGAAAAATACAAGTTTGGTGAATGGGGCTCTCTGGAATCTACTTGAACGCCTTGGGACTCAGACAATCTTAGTCATCTTCACGATTATTTTAGCTAGACTGGTTGCACCGTCAGATTATGGGACGATTTCGTTAGTGACAATCTTCATCGCGTTAATTAATGTTCTAGTAGATGGTGGTTTTAGTGCGGCTATTATTCAGAAAGATAATCTAGATAATCGTGACTACTCGACAGTCTTTTATTTTAATCTAATCTTCTCTTTTCTGATAATGCTAGCAGTGATGTTTATAGCGCCTGCGATTGCTGATTTCTATGGTGTTCCGCTACTTATTCCAATTATGCGGGTACTAGCTTTTAAAATTCCGTTAGTTGCAATAAGTGCGGTCCAACAGGCGATTGTCATGAGAGAATTGCAGTTTTCGAAGTTTTTCATTACTTCTACTGGGGCAACCTTTATATCAGGTGTTGTAAGTATTATTTTAGCTTATCTTGGTTTTGGTGTTTGGGCATTGGTAGCACAAGATTTCTTAGTTACCACTTGTAGTATTATCATAATGTTCGCTCTTACTCGGTGGAAGCCAATGCTATATTTTTCCATAGCTAGACTAAAGAACTTATATGATTATGGTTGGAAGCTTTTGGTGCAATCATTATTAAATACTCTATTTGCCAATGTTAGATCACTTTTAATTGCTAAATTTTATTCTCCAGAAGATTTAGCTTATTATACTAAAGGTAACCAGTATCCTAATTTGATTGTGACGAATGTCGATACGGCCATCTCGCGTGCATTGTTCCCAGTTATGTCTCGGGCACAATCTAGTATTATGATGGTGAGAAGCTATGCCCAAAAGGCGATGCAAGTATCTTCCTTTATTCTTTCCCCTTTGCTAGTGGGACTCATTGTCATGGCGAAACCTTTTACTGTGGTGTTACTTACAGAAAAATGGTTAGATATGATTCCATATCTCCAGATTATTTGTGTTACATTGCTTTTTAGGGCGCCTCAAACGGCTTTGTTACAATCTATTAAATCAGTTGGGCGGTCTGACATTATACTAAAAATGGATGTGCCACTGCGAATTTTAGGGTTAATACTACTCTTTAGTGTCATAAATTGGGGGGTAATCTACATTGCCCTATCTGAGGTTGTATTGGAAATAACCGTTTTTAGTGCTTACATGTATTTTGCTAAGGAACACATTGGGATTCGATACAGAGAGGTTTTTGCCTCATTCTTAAATAATGTTGGCATAGCAATTATTATGGGAGTGGCTGTCTATCTTGTTGGGGCAATGGGATCTGAGACGCTTTTGACATATGCCATCCAAATATTGATAGGCGCATGTATCTACTTAGGTTTGGCCTACCTAACTCGTAACCCAAGCATCGTTCTACTAGGGAGCCTTATTCAATCAAAGAGGAAGGGATAATATGGTTAAGAAAAGCTTCTATTTGTTAAAAAAATGGCTAAGCTTTGCTAAATTTAAGCGAATGTGGCGTCGTAACAATGCTCATAATGAGACCAAAGTGATTAATCAATCCTTCCAAATATCCAGGGTAAGTGTAGGAAAACGTACTTATGGTGAGCTCGACATCATTTCCTGGGGGCAACCTGGTGAAGAACTTAAAATTGGAAATTACGTTTCTATTGCTCCAGGTGTAAAGTTCTTGCTAGGAGGTAATCATTTCTATCAAGGTTTGACAACTTATCCTTTTAAGGTCAAGACGGGCTTAGTAAATAATGAAGCTATTAGTAAAGGTCCTATTTTTGTTGGCGACGACGTATGGATTGGCATGGAAGCTTTAATTATGTCTGGAGTAACGATAGGCCAGGGAGCGATTGTTGCTGCTCGGAGCGTTGTTACCAAGGATGTGCCAGCCTATGCTATCGTGGCAGGAAATCCTGCTCAAGTAATCAAATATCGGTTTTCTCAATCAGTAATTGAGAAGCTGCAAAGATTTGACTGGGCGTCAATCTCTGAAAAAGATATAAAGGAAAACTTGGCGCTTCTTTATACACCAATTGATGAAAATAATATTGATGAGATATTGTCTAGTCTGAATCATAACATCTAGGAGGACTCAAATGAAAGGAATTATTCTAGCAGGGGGAAGTGGCACTCGACTATACCCGCTCACTAAAACTGTTTCAAAGCAATTGATGCCTATCTATGACAAACCTATGATTTACTATCCTATGTCAATCTTAATGCTAGCTGGAATTCGTGAGATTTTAATTATTTCAACACCTACTGACACTGAGCGTTTTGAACAATTATTTGGAGATGGGAGTGACTTAGGTTTATCTATCCAATATAAAGTCCAACCAAGCCCGGATGGATTAGCACAGGCCTTCTTGATTGGTGAAGACTTCATTGGTGATGATTCAGTCTGCCTGATTCTTGGAGATAACATCTATTATGGTGGCGGTTTATCTAAGATGTTGCAACGTGCTGCTAAACGCGAGCAAGGTGCCACAGTTTTTGGTTACCATGTCAACGACCCTGAACGCTTTGGCGTTGTAGAATTTGATCGAGACATGCGAGTTATTTCAATTGAGGAAAAGCCACAAGTTCCCAAGTCACACTATGCGGTGACGGGGCTATATTTCTATGATAATCAGGTGGTGGACATTGCTAAGAATATTCAGCCATCTGCGCGTGGTGAACTAGAAATTACCGACGTCAATAAGGCTTACTTAACTAAGGGACAGCTAAATGTAGAGCTACTTGGCCGTGGCTATGCCTGGTTGGATACAGGGACTCATGAATCCCTACTGGAAGCTAGCACTTTCATTGAAACTATCGAAAAACGGCAGAATTTAAAAGTAGCCTGTTTAGAGGAAATTGCTTATCGTATGGGTTATATTAGCCGTGAGCAATTGATAGAGCTCGCCCAGCCATTGAAGAAGAATAGCTATGGGCAGTATCTGTTGCGTATTGCTCAAGAAAAAATGTAAGGAGAGAGCCAATGTTAGTAAGAGAGGCAAAATTAGCAGATGTGAAAATTATCGAGCCAGATGTGTATGGAGATCATCGGGGCTTTTTCATGGAGAGTTATTCTCAAACTAAATTCAATGAATTGGGTATTCATCATGAATTCGTCCAAGATAATCACTCCTTGTCCGCTCAGGCAGGTGTTGTGAGAGGATTACACTTCCAAAAGGGGCAAGCTGCACAGACCAAGCTAATTCGAGTTGTGACTGGGGCAGTTCTAGATGTCATAGTGGACTTACGCAAGGGAAGCCCAACATACGGTCAATGGGAAAGCTTTGTTCTATCTGAACATAATCACCGACAGTTATTGGTACCTAGAGGCTTCGCGCATGGATTTGCGACCTTAACGCCTAATGTTAACTTCCTATATAAGTGTGATAACTATTATCAGGCAGATGCGGATGCAGGTATTGCATTTGATGATCCTGAACTAGGGATTGATTGGCAAATGGATTTGAGTCAGGCTATTACATCTGAAAAGGATGCTAAACATCCAACGTTTAAAGAATTCGAAAAGCTGAATGATTTTGTCTATGGAGAAATCTAAAAGTTGCGTTTAATTGGGGGATTATCCGAATTAGTCTCTGGACATTGGGATAGCCAACAACTCAGAAGAACATAGTCAGAAATCTACTAGAGGAGGTATATATGCAACACATTATAGTAACGGGTGGTGCCGGATTTATTGGCTCAAATTTTGTGCATTACGTGATTAATCACCATCCAGATGTTAAAGTAACGGTACTTGATAAGCTAACTTACGCAGGTAATCGGGCCAATTTGGCAGGACTTCCAGAAAATCGCTGTAAATTGGTAGTGGGAGATATTGCGGATGCGGAGTTAGTAGATAAATTAGTAAAAGATGCAGATGCAGTCGTTCATTATGCAGCAGAGTCGCATAATGACAACTCATTAAAGGATCCCTACCCTTTTGTACATACTAACCTTATAGGGACTTATACTTTACTTGAAGCTTGTCGCAAATATGATGTTCGTTTTCATCACGTTTCAACCGATGAAGTCTATGGAGATTTACCTCTTAGAGAAGATCTCCCGGGTCACGGTGAAGGGGAAGGCGAAAAGTTTACAGATAAAACACCATACAATCCTTCAAGCCCATACTCTTCTACTAAGGCGGGGTCTGATTTGCTGGTGAAGGCTTGGGTGCGTTCCTTTGGCCTGAAAGCAACCTTATCAAATTGCTCCAATAACTATGGACCATATCAGCACATTGAGAAATTTATTCCTCGCCAGATTACCAATATCTTAAGTGGGATTAAGCCAAAACTTTATGGTCAAGGTAAGAATGTTCGTGACTGGATTCATACAGAAGATCACTCCTCTGCGGTTTGGACGATTCTAACTAAGGGTAAGATAGGGGAGACCTACTTGATCGGCGCTGACGGAGAAGAAGACAATAAGACGGTGATTGAACTTATCTTGGAATTGATGGGGCAACCTAAAGATGCGTACGAGCATGTCAATGACCGAGCAGGCCATGATTTGCGATATGCTATTGACGCAAGTAAATTGAGAGATGAATTAGGATGGACGCCTCAATTCACTGATTTTCGAGCCGGGTTAGAAGATACTATTTCATGGTATCGAGAGCATCAAGAGTGGTGGCAAGGACAGAAAGAAGAAGTAGAAGCGAATTATGCCAAGAATGGGCAGTAAGGGGTAGAAACAATGTACTTAATCACAGGTGCAAATGGTCAGCTAGGAACAGAATTATGTTATTTGATGGATGATATGGAGCTAAAATATGAGGCTACGACGCTAGATAACTTGGATATTACTGATCAACAACAAGTATTCGAAACACTACGTCGAGTACAACCTAGCCATATTATTCATTGTGCAGCCTATACTGCTGTGGACAAGGCAGAAGATGAAGGCCGGGATTTAAACTATAAGGTTAATGTCGATGGCACTCGCTATTTAGCCACTGCAGCTAAGGAATTAGGAATTCCGTTAGTTTATATCAGTACTGACTATGTGTTTGACGGTAATTTAGCGGACGGCGAGTACTTGGTGGATTCACCTACTAATCCTATGAATGAATATGGTAAAGCTAAGTTGCAAGGCGAAGAGGTTGTTCGAGATTTGCTTTCGGATTACTACATTATCCGAACTTCATGGGTTTTTGGGAAATATGGGCATAATTTTGTCTACACTATGAGACGCCTAGCTAAGGAACGCCCGCAGTTAACAATTGTTAATGATCAGTATGGCCGCCCAACTTGGACTCGGACACTGGCAGAGTTTGTGGTTTTCCTACTTCAAAATCAATCACCATATGGCATCTACCATTTATCCAATGATGATGCTTGTACTTGGTATGAATTTGCTAGGGAAATTTTGAAAGACACGGATGTTGAGGTTTTGCCAGTGACTTCGGCTGAATTTCCGCAAAAAGCCTATCGCCCTAAACATTCCGTAATGAGCTTACAAAAGGCTAAGCGATTAGGTTTCACTATACCTACTTGGCGTGATGCTCTACAACAATTCTTATCTTCCTTAAATGATTAATTTTAAAGCTTGAAAACAGGGGGTTCTCCCTGTTTTTTTGTTCTGATTTATCTTGCTATTCTCTGGTTCAGTCGCGAGCAGTTCGTCAGCTATCTAGGCCAGATGGCCCTAGGTTTCTTAAAAAGACGCAAGGTCTGATTAAGTGCTCCTATCTATTAGTGTCTACACTAATAGATAGGGTAGAAGTCAGCCAAAATACGTGCTCTCTTATAAACAAATTTTAAAAATCCCTCGTTGCTATGGCTAGTCACGAGGGATTTTTTTGAATAGGCCAGAGTTATGACTTCTATCACCATGTGATGACATTCAATAACACTGGCTTAACTATAAGATGAAAGTTTATTTTTTTGGTGACAATTGGGCAAAAATCTATTGCTTTTTGAATGGCTTACTTGTATGATAGACAAGGATTTACAAGCCACAAATGTGTATTTTTTTAGGAGGAATCACCAAAATGAAGAAACATGGTTTAGCGGCCTTAGTGGGCCTTGCCCTAGGTTCTGTCATGATTTTGGATCAGGTGCATGCTGAATCAGTCAGTCCAGTAGCACCTGCCAGTCATGAAGTGCAGGACCCTCTACAAGAATCGGCCCCAGCAGTGGCCCCCGCTGCAGCAGGCCAAGAAGCAAGCCAAGAGACGTCGGCGTCCCAAAATCAGGAATCTAGTGCCAAAGAAGCTAGTTCCGATTCGCTTCAAGCTCATGAGTCAGAGCCGGCGACCTTGCCTGCGGTTCCTGCCCTGGATTTAGCCCCTAAGGCTAACAGCCAGCCGCCAGTTAAGCCGGTTGACCAAGGCATCTCGACTTCTTTCTACCAGTTTACCGAATCAGCCGGGCGCGGGACCTTCCTCGCTCATATTGCCTACGGGGATTACGATGAGGCTGGCTACCGTAAGGTGGCCCCTAAGAGCCAGATTAGTGCGCAACTCCAGTCCGCCACTGGCCAAGGCCATGTGCCTCTAGAAGTTAAGGCAACCCAGAACCCACGGCTTTTCGAGCTCAGCTTCGATTCCAAAGCCCTCGCGACGGACATGGCCTACCGGGTCATGATTAAGGTAGCTGATAACCAGGAGCAACTCTGGTATGGCGACCGCCAGTATAAGCAGGCAGTGGCCGGCTTAGAACTCAATGCCCAAGGCGCACGCGTCAGCCTACGTAAGGCAGCCCCAGTGCAAAAGGGGATTTCCACTTCTTTCTACGAGTTTTCGGCGACTGATACGGTGGGGACTATCCTAGCTCATATTGCCTACGGGACCTATGATGCGACGGGTTACCGCGAGGTAGCGCCGCAAGCTGTCATCAAGGCTCGCTTAGAAGCCACTAAGGGTCAGCATCAAGTCGGCCTGCGGGTGCGGGCTAGCCAAAATCCGCGACTCTTCTACCTAGAATTTGACCGGACGGCGCTTAAGGCCGACCAGACTTACCGGGTGCTGATTAGTGTGGACAATAAGGAAGAAGCCCTCTGGGCAGGCGATAACAGCTACAAGCAAGAGTCAGGGGACTTGACCGCCATGGTAGCTAAGCAACGAGTGCTAGTCAAGAAGTCAGCGCCTGCTAAGCCAGTTGATAAGGGGATTTCGACTTCTTTCTATGACTTCTCTGTAGTAGACGGGGTAGCTAAGATTTTGGCTCACTTGTCTTACGGGACTTATGATGCGGCCGGCTATCGAGAAGCGGCGCCAGCCAAGGAAGTGAGTGCTCAAGTTCTGTCTCAGGATGGCCGTCATAAAGTCAATGTCCAAGTGAAAGCCACTCAAAACCCGCGTCTCTTCGAGTTGTTATTCGATGCTAGCCAGATCCGCAAGGGACAAGTCTATCAAGTAGTAGGCGGCGTAGGCAATGCTAGCGAAGTTATCTGGCATGGTGACCGGAGCCTCAGCCAACAAGGGAGCAACCTCTTGCTGACCGCGCCAGGGGGTCGTTTGCAGCTGCAATACCAAGAGCGTCTAGTTAACCACGAAGTCAAAGTCCGCGGTATTGGTACGACCATTCAAGTCCTAGACGCCAATGGCAAGCGCCAGACCGTGCCGGTTAAGGACTACTTCGGTCAACGCTTTGGCGTGGCGAGTCTGCCAGGCGCTAAGAATGCTGAAGTAGCCCTGATTCGCAATAACAAGGTCTTCGCCTATGCTAAACGTTCTGACTTAGTGGAAGTACCAATGGGCAAGCGGACCGTCTACATTGACGCAGGACACGGTGGTGCCGAGACCGGGGCGGTGGCCTTTGGACGTACCGAGAAGGACATGAACTTAGACATTACCCGGCCATTGGCTGACCGACTCCGCCGTCTGGGCTATGAAGTTTATGAGTCGCGCGTGGACGATAAGGAAATTCCGCTAGGCCAACGTGAGTTTGAGCCTAACCGACTCATGCCGGATATCTTCGTCAGCGTTCACCACAACGCCATGCCGGCGGCTCTATCAGGTAAGGTGCAGGGGATTCTGTCCCTCTTCCACGATCACAGCATTGAGGAAGAAGGCTTCATGTCCATGCCTTATCACCCAGAAAGCAAGATTACAGAAGGTAAGCGTCTGGCCCAACTTCTGCAACGCGAAATGGTTAAGATGACAGGCGCCCGCGACCAAGGAGCGCGTCCTCAGAACCTGCATGTGACTCGTAAGACGGACATGCCAGCTGTTTTGGTGGAGCTAGGCTTCATGGATAACGCCGAGGAGTTCAAAAAACTTAATCAACCTGCCTACCAGGACAAGCTCATTAAGGGGCTGGTCCAAGGCATTCAGGCTTACTTCGGTAAGGCTTAAGAATAGATTATAACGGTAGAAGCTAAGGCTTCTGCCGTTTTTTGCTTTTTGTTGGCGAAGGACGAAAATTCAAGTAAATTTTCTAATATTTTTAGGGGAATAGCTTGACGGGGTTGACCGGGCGGATGTAAAATATGTAATATAAATGTCTTATTTCTGTAATTATATCGCTTATCTTCCTACAAAGGGGTCTTGTTTATGAAATCAGAGTTTTTAAGTAAGTATCGTCCGCAGCTTATTGCACTTGCCTTTGTTCTCTTTCTAGTGGCTGGATTCGCCATGATTGGCCTCCTGGCTGGCCAGCCCCACGATCATTTGCAGACGCTAGAGTCTGAGTCAGTGGTGAGTGAGAGCTCTAGCAGCGAGCCCCAGCCCTTGGTCTTGGCAGAACCCCTAGTAGGCCTCAAGGCTAAGGATCAGGAGACGCCTTTTGAAGGCAAGGAAGGAGAGCTCAAGCTACGCTCAGTAGGTGATGTCTTGTTGCATGAATTTGTCAGCGAAATGGCCAGCGTCAAGAATCCTTTCTACAAATCAGCGGTCGATCGGCTCCACAAGGACGGCATCAGCTGGGAAAATCCAGGGGGCGCCTATGATTTCTATCCAATGTTGGCGCAGATTGCCCCTTATATGTCCTATGCCGACGTGACTTTGGCTAATATGGAAGTTATTGTGGCCAACCCTCAGTATCCGGTGACTGGTTACCCTTCCTTCAATGCGCCTAAGCAGATTATTAAGGCCCTTCAGGCTATCGGTGTGGACATGGTGACCAACGGGACCAACCATACCTTGGACTATTCGGCGCGTGGGGCGCTAGCCTCTATTGCTAACCTCAAAGAGGCACAGATGCCTTATGTAGGGAGTTTTGAGAGCCAGGAAGATCACGATACCCCGCGCATTATCGAGAAGAATGGCATTAAGATAGGGATTTTGACCTATTCCTACGGTACCAACGGCGTCCCCGTGCCAGAAGACCAGCCCTATTTGATTAACCTGGTAGACCTGCCTCAGATGGTAGAAGATGTCAAGGCCCTCAAAGACAAGGTCGATGCTGTGGTGGTGACTTTGCAGCTAGGTCAGGAATATGACACTACTCCAGATCCAACTCAGGAGCAAGTCTTCCAAGCCCTGAGCGATGCTGGCGTCAAATTGATTTTGGGCGGCCACCCGCATGTCTTGCAACCTATGCAGTGGTTTAACGGCAAGCAGACCTTTGCCATCTACTCCCAGGCTAGCTTCATGTCGGGCCAAATTTACCCGGCTAATAAGCAAGGGGGCATCACCGAGGTGACGTTCAAACGCGGCGAGGACGGACAAGTGACCGTCACCGATCCGAAGTTCATGCCAATCTATATTACGGGCGCCGAAAATGCCGAGTTCTACGAAACGGTGCCTATGGCTGACTACAATCGCTACGCGGTCACCGAGGGCGCCGACTGGTACGAGATTATTCGCCAGCGCATGCAGCTCTATACCAAAGACTTCCGCTACGTTAGCCACCTAGAAACCCAATGGACCCAGGAAGATACCGATATTCATCGCTAATATAGTTTGCGCCAATGGCCCACTCCTTTGAGTGGGCCATTGGCTATGTGGGGGGCTGGAAAAAGGCGGAAAACGAGGTCCAAGCCGTGAGCTAGTGGTCCACTCCGCCGAGTGGACCACTAGCTGGGCTGGAAAGCTGGGAAAAGGGCGGGAAACAGGGAGAAAGCCGCGAGCTAGTGGTCCACTCCGTCGAGTGGACCACTAGCTGGGCTGGAAAGCATGGAAAAAGGGCGAAACCGTGGGAAAAGCAGTGAGCCAGTGGTCCACTTTGGAGAGTGGGCCACTAGCTCGACTAGAAAGCATGGAAAAAGGCCTGAAGCCGGGGAGCAAGCCATGAGCTAGTGGACCACTCCGTCGAGTGGACCACTAGCTGGGTTGGCAAGGCCGGAAAATGGCGGGATACGGGGTAAAAGTCGAGAGCCAGTGGCCGACTTTTTCGAGTGGACCACTAGCTAGGCTGGAAAGGCCAAAAACCTGGGCTACTAGCTAGAAAAAAAGCCTTTTAGGGGCTTTTGCCGGGGCGGAATCTTTGCTATAATAACTTTTAGTGCAAAAAGTAACGACGAAATGATATCCAATTTATGGAAGGAACTTAACAATGACAGCATCACATCACTCAAAGGGCCGGCGTCACGGTCACTCCCGCCCTAGTCATGGGCGGACTAAGTCAGTGCTCTGGCGGATTAACTGGCTCTTTATTATTTTGGCAGCGGTAGCTAGCGGCCTGGTTGCCTATTTCCTCTTAACCTACAAGATTCTGGCCGGGCGTGGCTACCATCTCTGGGTCTTGGGCGGCTTGGGCGCGGTCTTACTGCTCCTAATTCTGCTCAACGGCCTCAAGCGCCTAGGCAAGACCACCCTGGTCCTAGCCACGATCGTCATTTTGGGGGCTAGCTACGGCGCCTACCAAATGAATGCTACCGTCAATTTCTTCAACAAACTCAATACCAATACCCAGAAGCAGGAACTGACCATGAGCCTGGCTACCCTAGCAGAGGGCGGCGTGGCAGATGTGTCGGCCTTAGATGGCAAAGTGGTCCTAGCGCCGCTGGGCCAAGATCGCGACAATGTCCAAGCCTTAGTCGATGACCTCAAGGCCAAACGCCAGGTAACGGTGACCGTTGAGGAAGTGCCATCTTACCTAGCGGCCTACCAACAACTCCTGGACGGCAAGGCTCAAGCCATGGTCCTCAACTCAGGCTATGAGTCCCTCTTAGAAGGCATGGCTAGCGACTTCAGCAGCAAGATCAAGAAGCTCTATCAGTACAATCATGTGACCGAAGTAGCCGAAGAGCCGGCTAAGCCAGCGACGGAAACCCAGCAGACCAGCCAGACACCAGCTGAGAACCAGCCTTTCAACCTCTACATTTCAGGGATTGATACCTTCGGGCCAGTCAGCTCCGTCTCCCGGTCAGACGTCAACGTTATCGCCACTATCAACCCTAAGACCCATCAGATTCTTCTGACCACCACACCGCGTGACGCCTATGTACCCATCGCGGATGGCGGGGCAGACCAGAAGGACAAGTTGACTCACGCGGGGATCTATGGCGTGGAGGCTTCCATGCATACCTTGGCCCGTCTCTATGACACGCCAATCGACTATTATGTCCGCCTCAACTTCACCTCCTTCCTCAATATCATTGATACGGTGGGGGGCATTGACGTTTACAACGACCAAGCCTTTACCTCCCTCTACGGCAAATATGATTTCCCTGTCGGGGAACTCCACCTTAATGCCGACCAAGCCCTAGGCTTCGTGCGTGAACGCTACTCCCTGTCAGGTGGGGATAATGACCGCGGCAAGAACCATGAGAAGGTTATTACCGCGCTGATTAAGAAATTAGGCAGTCGCCAGACCTTGCTCCAAGCCCAAGAAGTCATGGACCGCATGAGCCAGTCGGTGCAAACCAATCTGCCACTGGCTAAGGTCATGGAACTGGTCAACGAGCAACTTGAGAGCGGTCAAGCTTACACGGTTACCTCAGTCGCCCTGACTGGCCACGGTTCAACTGGCCTACCATCTTATGCTATGCCGGGCGCTGAGCTCTATATGATGCAAGTGGATGAGGCTAGCTTGGCTGAGCGTCAAGCTCAAATCAAGCAAGTACTAGGCCAATAGGCCCGCTTTCAAGGAGAAAAGGAGAGACTTATGACACAAACATATGATTATCTAGTGGTAGGTGCCGGCCTCTTTGGCGCTACCTTTGCCCATGAAATTGCCAAGAAAGGCAAGCGCGTCCTGGTTATTGAGAAGCGCGACCACGTGGCGGGAAATATCTATACGGAAGAAATCGCGGGCATTCAAGTCCACAAATTTGGCGCCCACATTTTCCATACTAATGACAAGGCCGTTTGGGATTACGCCAACCAATTTGCGGAATTCAACCAGTATATCAATACGCCAATCGCCAATTATCACGGGGAAATCTACAACCTGCCCTTCAATATGAACACCTTCAACAAGCTCTGGGGTGTGGTGACACCGGAAGAAGCGGCCGCCAAAATTGAAGAACAGCGGGCTGAAGTGGCAGGCAAGACACCAAGCAACTTGGAAGAGCAAGCTCTGTCCTTAGTAGGGCGCGATATCTACGAGAAACTGATTAAGGGCTATACCGAGAAGCAATGGGGCAAGGCAGCCACTGAATTGCCAGCCTTCATCATTCGCCGCTTGCCAGTCCGCATGACCTATGACAACAACTACTTCAATGACCGTTACCAAGGTATCCCAATCGGGGGCTACACCCAGATTGTGGAGAAGATGTTGGATCATCCTAACATTGAAGTGCGCCTAGAGACAGACTTCTTCGCGGATAAGGACCACTATTTGGCGGCCTTTCCTAAAGTTTTCTACACGGGTATGATCGACCAGTTCTTCGACTATGAGTTGGGTGAATTGGAATACCGTAGCTTGCGCTTCGAGACCGAGGTCTTGGACCAGGCCAACTATCAGGGTAATGCGGTGGTTAACTATACCGACCGCGAGACGCCTTATACCCGAATTATTGAACACAAACACTTCGAGTATGGCACCCAGCCACAAACCGTGGTAACGCGTGAATATCCAGCTAACTGGGCACGCGGGGATGAGCCTTACTACCCAATTAACGATGAGCGCAACACCAAGCTCTATCAGGCCTATACTGACTTGGCTAAGTCCCTGCCACAGGTGACCTTCGCCGGCCGTTTGGGCCATTACCGCTACTATGACATGCACCATGTCATCGGCCTGGCCTTACAATTGGCAGCCAAAGTAGACTAAATCAAGAATCAAATCCCCCTTACTGGCTGGTAAGGGGGATTTTGCGTGGGTCGGACTTTTCTGCTAGAATAGGAGTCAAAAGGGAGGTTGTCGTCATGAAGAAAGCCAAATACTGGTGGTCCTTGCTAGCGGGTTGCCTGGGTGCCTTATTAGTCATTAGGGGCTGGTGGACTAGCCAAGCGGCGCGAGCCCAGGTAGATTCGGACCAGGTGCAGGTGGTCCAAGCCAAGATTCAGGCTCAGGGCTATGAGTTTGGCCCGGCCGTTAACAAAATTGTCCTTCAAGTCAGTCAACCCGTGACGGCAGTGGCCAGAGGTGAACAGCTAGAGGTCACCACCCAAGGTAAAGGACGCCAAGTGAGTGCCCTCTATCTAGCTGATGAGCAGGGCCAGGCCTTGCCAGAGGGTCAAGCCAGTCAATGGCTGGCCTTGGACTTGGTGGTGGACTCTTGGAATTTAGGTAGTCTCTTTGGCTACAACCAGGAACGGTTGATTAGTCAATGGCAAGCTAGCTATCTCATCGCGGTGGGGCCAGTGCAGGTGACGACCCAAGAGGGCAAGTCGGCCCAGGTTCACTTGGCAGACTATGACGCCCTGCCCCATCTGGAGCTGCCGGACTTGGCCGGCTATCAATTTGAGCAAGTCCATGTAGACGGGGTGACCAATCCCCTGACTGGCCAAGAGGAGAGCCAGACCTTACACTATGGAGCCTTTGAGCCGGCGGCTGCCAAGGATCAGACCCAGGCCAAGTTTCCGCTTTTGATTTGGTTGCATGGCCAAGCCGAAGGGGGCGAGGATCCTCGCATTGCCCTGCTAGGCAATGAGGTGACCGCCCTTAGTCGGCCGCAAGTTCAAGAGATTTTTACGGCCACCGACCAGCCCGAGCTTAAGGGCGCCTTCGTCCTGGCTGTGCAAACACCGACCTACTGGATGGACGAGGGAGACGGGTTGAATGGGCCGGGGGCGGGCCATTCCCGCTATACCGAGTCCCTCATGCAGGTCATTGACGACTACGTGACCAGCCATCCACAGATTGACCCGCATCGGGTGCATCTCATGGGCTGCTCCAACGGGGGCTATATGACCCTCAACATGGCCCTGCACTATCCGGACTACTTTGCCGGCTTGGTACCCCAGGCTACGGCCTATTCCTACTATGAATTCCAGCGCCTGGACAACGGTCACTATCTGATCAAAGACCCTAAGAAACGAGGCAGTATTCAAACCTATGTGCCAACTCAGCGAGTATGGTTCGACCAGGACAAGGTGGCTGCCCTCAAGGATCAAGCCATTTGGTTTGTCCATAGTCTGGATGACCCGACCGTGCCAGCCAATGCCTATGTCTTGCCGATTTACAAGGACCTAGTCGATGCGGGTGGGCAGAATATCTGGCTGTCCCTCTTCCAATCGGTGCAAGGTCAAGACTTGCCTAAGATGCGCTATTCCGGCCACTTCTCCTGGATTCCCTTCTTCAATCAGCAGGTCCAGGGCGTGCAAGACCCGGAAGTCATTCGCCAAAGCCCAGGCTTGAGTGGTTTTGAGGCCGATAATGCCAGCGGTGGTGGCAGAGCCCAGGTCCAAGTGGTCGGCCAGCCCTATCAAGATGTCTTCCACTGGCTTAACGCCCAACACCGATAAGATAATTAAAAAAGCGATGGACTACTGGCCTGGGTTGCCTAATATGAACTGAACATGAGTGATCTATAGACAGGGGAAAAGGATCTAATGCTTAAGTCGAAATAGCACAAAATAACGAGGAGATCATAAGATGAACAATTATATAAAATTAAATGAAGATCGATGGAATAAGGTAAAAAATGCCTATACTGAGCCATTGACACATGAAGAATTAGAAGAAGCTAGAAAGCATCCAATTTCTGTTGCCTTAACTGTTGGGAAAAAAGTTCCGACAGAATGGTTTGAAAAAGCCAAGGGGAAAAAGATATTAGGTTTAGCTTGTGGTGGTGGCCAGCAGGGGCCAGTTTTTGCTGTAAAAGGGTATGATGTCACCATCATGGATTTTTCTAAATCACAATTAGAAAGAGACGAGATGGTTGCTAAAAGAGAAGGCTTAGAAATCAAGACGCTTCAAGGCGATATGACCAAACCATTTCCGTTTGAAGATGAAACTTTTGATATTATTTTTAATCCGGTTTCAAATGTCTATATAGAAGATTTAGAAAATATGTACAAAGAAGCCGCTCGAGTATTGAAAAAAGGTGGACTCTTAATGGTCGGATTTATGAATCCTTGGATCTACATGTATGATGCGGACGTTGTATGGGATAAACCCGATGAGGAATTACTTTTGAAGTTTGCACTACCTTTTAATTCAAAAGAGCTTGAAGCGGAAGGCAAAATAACCATAGATCCAGAGTATGGCTATGAATTTAGCCATACCTTAGAAAGTCAGATTAGAGGACAACTTAAAAATGGTCTCGCTATGATCGATTTTTATGAATCATGTGATAAAAGAAATAGATTATCACATTATGGAAATGACTACATCGCTACACTCTGCATTAAACTATAATATTAAGGGTTAAAAAATCCCAGTTTCTATAATGGAAGATAAGGACTTGAGAAACAGTCAATCAAATGAAAAGCACCCCATAAGTTGGACAATCAAAATCCAACTTATGGGGTGCTTTCAAAAAATCGTCTAGTGTTTAGCGGACTAACTTGTCCCAGATGACGACTTGGTCGGTCGCCAGGGACTTGGGGACGTCGATGATGCGCTGGTTGCGGCTACCCCGGAATTGCAGGGTTAGGTCTAACTGTTCTTGAATGAATCGGCCGTCGACCAGAATATCGACATAGGACAGGAGTTCCAACTTGTCCGGCGTCTCCTGCATGAGTTCCTCCCAGTCGTAGCCCGTCCAGGACCAGATATCTTTGCTGTGGCCATAGCGTCGTCTGACTTCCTGGCAGAGGTCAATCAGGACCGCCGTATGGAGAAAGGGCTCGCCACCCAATAGGGTCAGACCTTGACAGTAGCTGGCGCCCAGGTCGGACAGGATTCTTTCCTTGAGTTCCTCCGTGTAGGGAGTGCCGTAGTTGAAGTTCTGGGCCACCTTGTTGTAGCAACCCGGGCAGGCGAAGTGGCAGCCGCTGACATAGAGGCTGCAACGAACGCCTTCGCCGTCCACGAAGTTATAGGGCTTGTAGTCGGCCACTTTGGTAGTCGTCTCAGGAATGGCCATGGCTAGACCTCCTTGTCGTCAGCTAGGTCCTGGCCTTTGTCGGAGGACTTAATGCGGATGGTCAAGTGCTTCTGCCGGGCCACAATTTCCTTGTGACGCCCAGCCACCATGGGTCTAGCCTGAGGGTTGCCCAGGTAACCACAGGTCCGCTTGACCACGTCGCAGGTCTCGGGATTGCGGTTCTTGCAATAAGGACACTCGAAGCCCCGTTCGGTCGGGTTAAAGTCCCCTTCGTAGCCACACTCAAAACATTTATCAATCGGTGTATTGGTGCCCAGATAGCCGACCCGATCATAGGCAAAGTCCCAGACGGCTTCCAGAGCCTTAGGATTTTGAACCATATTAGGGTACTCGCAGTAGTGGATGAAGCCGCCTGAAGAATAAGGCGGATAGGCCGCTTCAAAATCAATTTTCTCAAAAGGTGTCGGCTTCTTGCGCACATCGTAGTGGAAGCTATTCATATAGTAGCCCTTATCAGTGATATCGGGCACCGAGCCAAAGCGCTCTAGATCCAGACGACAGAAGCGATCGGTCAGGCTCTCACTTGGTGTCGCGTAGACGGAGAAGTGGTAGCCGTATTGATTGCCCCAGTCTTGGGTGTGTTGGTAGAGCTTTTTGACAATATCGATAGTAAAGGCTTTGGCCTCTTGATCCGTCTCCCAGTCAGGACCGAAGAAGCGGGTGGCCACTTCATAGAGGCCAATGTAGCCCAGGGAGATGGTGGCCCGTTTGTCGCGGAAGAGGTCATCGACCTTGCCGTCGCGACTCAACTTGCGACCGAAAGCCCCGTGTTGATAGAGGATTGGGGCATTGTAAGGTTTGGCCTCCTTGACCCGCTCGATGCGGTAGCAGAGGGCCTGACGGGCGATCTCTAATTTGGCTTCTAAGTGCTGCCAGAACTCATCCAGAGTTTGGCTCTCGAGGGCAATCCGGGGCAGGTTAAGGGTCACCACGCCCAGGTTCATACGGCCGGCGTTGATTTCCTGACCGTGCTCGTCCCACCAACCTTGCAGGAAGGAACGACAGCCCATAGGCGCCTTGAAGCTGCCGGTCAGCTCGACTAGCTTGTCATACATGAGGACGTCGGGATACATGCGCTTGGTGGCGCAACGGACGGCTAGCTCCTTGATATCATAGTTGGGGTCTTTGGGAGCTAGGTTGACGCCGCGCTTAAGGGAGAAGACTAGCTTAGGGAAGATAGCCGTTCTTTTCTCTTTGCCGATACCGCCCAGACGAACCTTAAGGATGGCGCGCTGAATTTCGCGTTCAATCCAGGAAGTCCCCAGGCCGAAGCCCAAAGTGGTAAAGGGCGTCTGGCCCTGAGAGGTGTAGAGGGTGTTGATCTCGTACTCCAGACTTTGCATGGCGTCATAGATGTCTTTCTTAGTCCGGGCCGTAGCAAAGTCATGGTGTTGGGTGGTGTCGGGAATCCAATCTTCCGCCAGCTTGAGATGCTTCTCGTAGTTGAGCTGGGCATAAGGCGCCAGGACCTCGTCAATGCGGTCGGCACTGCAACCCCCGTACTGGCTAGACGCCACGTTGGCAATAATCTGCGCCATTTGGGCGGTGGCAGTCTGGATGGATTTAGGGGAATCGACTTCTGCATTGCCAATCTTGAAACCTAACTTGAACATAGTCTTGAAATCAATCAGGCAGCAGTTGGTCATAGGCTGGTAGGGATGGTAGTCTAAATCATGATAGTGCAAGTCGCCGTTCAAATGGGCTAGGGCGACTGCTTCCGGCAACATGCCAATGCCGATGGCTTTAGCAACGATGCCTGGCGGTCAAGTCTCGTTGGGTGTTGTAGACTTGGCTGTCTTTGTTGGCATTCTCGTTAACAATACTTGACTCCTGTTGGTGCAGGCGGTCAACTGCAGCTTGAATATCTTGGGCCGCTCTAATTTGTGGATTCATACTTATCACCTCAAAGCCTATGCTACCCTAGTCTAGGTGTGAAGTCAATAGACTTTACACTATATATAGTGTTTATAAACTTGTTCCACAACTATATATAGTGTTCTTGTCTGGGCATTGAGGTGTGGGCACTAACTTGGTTGGCGCTTGCTCCATAGCCAAAACAGCTTGTCTAAACTGTGCCAATGCCCGGTCTAGACAAGGCAACTTTGACAGACAAATCTAGGCTAAAGTTTCGCAAGATATAGTGTGGCGTGAGCTAGTGGTCCACTCGGCCAAGTGGACCACTAGCTACCCGAGGAAGTGTCGAAACTGGGTCAAAAGCTAGGAAAAGTTGTGAGCCAGTGGTCCACTCCGTCGAGTGGACCACTGGCTGCCCGGGAAAGTGCTGAAATCGGGCCAAAAGCCAGGAAAAGCCGTGAGTCAGTGGTCCACTCCGTCGAGTGGACCACTAGCTGCCCGGAAAAGTGCGGAAACTGGGCCAAAAGCTAGGAAAAGTTGTGAGCCAGTGGTCCACTCCGTCGAGTGGACCACTGGCTACCCGAGAAAGAGCCGAAAATGAGTCAAAAGCCAGGAAAAATCGTGAGCCAGTGGTCCACTTTGTCGAGTGGACCACTAGCTCCCCAGAAAAAGGCAGCAACCTGGCCAAAAGCTACGAAAAGTCAAGCGCCCGCGCCCCACTAGCTGCCTAGGCGACCAGCAAAAACAAAAAATTTCCCCTTGCATACCGGTCTAAGCTGTGCTATACTATCGTAGTTGAGTAAAACAAGTAGAAACCAGCCGTTTCTCGCCAATCCCCTTAGGTGCTTGGCCGATAGAGAGTTTCCTTTGCGCCTTGGTGCGGGGATAAGTAGCGGCTAGTTTGTGTACACAAGCTAGTTTTTTTCTTGTAAGGCTCGAAATCTAACTGGAGGTGGACTACCATCGTTAAAGAAATGATCATTAACGAAGATATCCGCGCACGTGAATTACGTGTGATTGGAGACAATGGTGAACAAATCGGAGTCAAATCACTTAATGATGCGCTCACTATTGCAGAATCTTTCGGACTTGACCTAGTACTTGTCTCACCAAATGCCAAGCCACCTGTTGCTCGGATTATGGACTACGGTAAATACCGTTATGAGATGCAGAAGAAGGAAAAGGAACAACGGAAGAATCAGAAGATCGTAACCGTCAAAGAAGTTCGTCTTTCTCCTGGTATCGAAGACCATGATTACCAAACCAAATTACGCCAGGCCATCAAGTTCCTCGAACATGGTGACAAGGTCAAAGCCAGCATTCGTTTCCGCGGGCGGGCCATCACCCACAAGGAATTGGGTCAAGACGTATTGGAAGACTTCATTGATGACACCAGCCATGTGTCAACGGTTGAAGCTCGACCAAAAATGGAAGGTCGCAGCATGTTTATCGTGCTAGCCCCATTAGCCCAAGCGGCGCAACAAGACTAATCTTTTTATAGGAGGAATTCCCATGCCAAAACAAAAAACACACCGCGGTTTAGCAAAACGCGTTAAGAAGACTGGTTCAGGTAAATTGAAACGTTCACACGCTTTCACTAGCCACCGTTTCCATGGTAAAACTAAGAAACAACGTCGTCAATTACGTCAAGCTGACTTAGTATCTAATTCAGACTACAAACGTATTAAACAACAAATTTCGCAATTATAATACTAGAGAAGAACCAAGGAGGAATTTACTATGCCACGTGTTAAAGGTGGATACGTTACCCGTCAACGTCGTAAACGTACATTAAAATTAGCTAAAGGTTACTACGGTGCCAAACATCTCTTATTCAAGACCGCTAAGCAACAAGTAATGAAATCTTACATGTATGCTTACCGTGACCGTCGTCAGAAAAAACGTGACTTCCGTCGTTTATGGATTACCCGTATCAACGCGGCAGCTCGTATGAACGGGATCAGCTACAGCGTCTTAATGAACGGCTTGAAGAAAGCTGGCGTTGAAGTGAACCGTAAAATGTTGGCTGACTTAGCAGTTCACGATGCAGCAGCATTCACTGCTTTAGTAGAACAAGCTAAGAAGGCTTTATAAGAAGCGGATTAAGCAGATAAATGGAGGCAGGACCGGTCGGTCGATGCCTCTATTTTTTGAATTTTAATCAATCAATAACAAAAAGGAGGTTCTATATGCAGTACATTTGGCGTTATTTACGCAAGCAACCCAAGCTCTTGTTTCTAGATTTCTTAGGGGCTTTTTTCTTTGTCTTAGTTAACTTGGGCCTGCCGACCATCCTAGCCCGTATGGTAGACGAAGCCATCCTACCTCACGATGTCAGCCGTCTCTATTACTGGTCTGTCATCATGTTCCTAGTGATTCTGGCCGGGGTGGCAGGGCGAATCCTGCTCTCCTACACCGCCAGCAAGCTAACTACCGAGATGATTCGGGAGATGCGTAATGATCTCTATGACAAAATTCAGCAGTTCTCCCACCATGAATATGAGCAGATTGGGATTTCTAGTTTGGTAACCCGGATAACTTCGGATGCCTTCGCGCTCATGCAATTTGCCGACCAAAGTCTGCGTCTGGGGATGATTACCCCCTTTATGATAGCATCTTCCATGGTCATGATTCTGGTAACCAGCCCGTCCCTGGCTTGGTTGATTTTATTGGCGGTACCACCGCTAGCCATTTCCATCTGGTTTTTGGCCAGAAAGTCGACGCCCCTGTCTAAGCAACAACAGAAGACGCTAGATAAGATTAACCAGTATGCCCGCGAGAACCTATCCGGTTTGCGGGTTATCCGGGCCTTTGCGCGCGAGGATTTCCAAGAGGAACGCTTCGATGAGCAAAACCAATCCTATACCGAGACTTCGTCCCGTCTCTTCAAATTAATGGGTTGGGCTAACCCGCTCTTCGTCCATATCTTGATTTGGATGATTGTGGCCATTGTTTGGTTTGCCTTGGAGCCAATCGCTCAGGGTTCACTCCAAGTGGGGAATCTGGTAGCCTTTGTGGAGTATGCCTTCCATGCTCTCTTCTCCTTCATGCTCTTCGCCAACCTCTTCATGATGTATCCGCGGACGGCCGTATCGGCCGCCCGGTTGCAGGAGGTCATGGATCTACCTATTTCCATTGATCCAAATCCCAAGGGAGTGACTGAGACGGAAACGCGGGGTTATCTGACCTTTGAGAATGTGACCTTTGCCTATCCAGGCGAGACAGAGAGTCCGGTGCTTCATAATATTAGCTTTGAGGTTAAGCCTGGCCAGACCATGGCCTTTATCGGGTCGACCGGGAGCGGGAAGTCATCGCTAGTCCAGCTCATTCCACGCTTCTATGATGTCACCCTGGGGAAAATCCTGGTGGATGGCGTCGATGTCCGCGACTACAACCTCAAGGCCCTACGCCAGAAGATTGGTTTTATTCCGCAGAAGTCCCTGCTCTTTACCGGGACCATCGGCGACAATTTGCGTTATGGTAAATGGAATGCCAGCGAAGGTGAGTTGGAGAAGGCTAGCGATATCTCCCAGGCGCGGGAATTTATTCATAGCCGGTCTGAACGCTATGAAGCCTTCCTAGAAGAGGGCGGCAGCAACCTGTCAGGGGGTCAGAAGCAACGCTTGTCTATTGCCCGTGCCGTAGTGAAGCGTCCCGATATCTATATCTTCGACGATTCCTTCTCGGCCCTGGACTATAAGACTGACGCCCAACTGCGTAAGCGGCTCAAGGAAGTGACCCAGGAGGCCGCCGTCTTGATTGTGGCTCAACGCGTGGGGACCATTATGAATGCTGACCAAATCATCGTCCTCAACAAGGGCGAAATCGTGGGTCGCGGGACTCACCAAGAATTAATGGCTAGCAACGAGATTTACCGTGATATCGCCAATTCTCAGCTTAAGCAAGCCAGTCTAGATGAGGAGGCCATGTAAGATGAATAAAAAAGTATCTAGTATCAAGCGCCTCCTGCCTTATATGAAGCCATATGGCTTGTCTTATTTCTGGGCAATCCTCTTGACCATTGTGAGCGACATTGCCTCCGTCTTGGAACCCTTCATTTGGGGTTTGGCCCTGACAGAAATCTCGCGGGGTAGTGTGGCCATCCTGCAAAAGCTACCGGGCGCTAGCCTCAATTACGCCTATATTGGCTGGATTCTAGTTATCTATTTCTTCCGTGGTTTGACCTATCAAGTGTCTGCCTATCTAGCCAATGTGGCCATCACCAATGCCGTCCAAGGGACTACTCGGGATCTGCGTCAGGCCATGAATCAGAAGCTCAACCGCCTGCCGGTCTCCTATGTGGACCAACATCAATTTGGTGACCTCTTGGGCCGTATGACCGGTGATGTGGAGTCCGTTTCTAATGCCTTGCAACAGAGCCTGCTCCAAATTGTCAATGCCGTCTTCACCCTTGGCTTGGTGATAGCCATGATGATTTGGCTTAACGCAAGCTTGGCCTTAGTGGTCATTATCTCTATGCCACTGTCTTATTGGGTGGCTAAGAAGGTCCTGGTTCTATCTCAGCCTTATTTCAAGGGCCAGGCCGACGCCTTAGGTCGCCTCTATGGCTTTGTCCAGGAGAACCTAACGGGTTTCAATGTCATCAAGCTTTATGGCCGGGAAGAACAATCCGCCCAGGAATTTTATGACATTACCCATAATTTACAACAAGTAGGCTTTAAGGCGACCATGGTGTCTTCGATGGTCATGCCGCTGGTAGGCTTCATCTCCCACATGACCTACTTGCTCCTAGCGCTGCTGGGGGGCTTGGCCGTCTTGCAAGGGGTGCTGACTATCGGGAACCTGCAAGCCTTCGTCCAGTATGTCTGGCAGGTCAACCAACCGATTCAAACGATCACCCAGCTGACAGGTGCCTTGCAGTCAGCTAAGTCTTCCCTGGACCGGATTCTAGAATTGATGGATGCGCCCGAAGAAGTGGTGAGTGCTAAGGCTCATTTGGCAGGGCCGCTAACGGGGCGGGTCAGCTTCCAGGACGTGGCCTTCCACTACCAGGAAGATAAGCCTCTGATTCGTAACTTCAACCTAGAAGTTGAGCCGGGTCAAATGATTGCCATCGTTGGGCCGACAGGTGCCGGTAAGACCACTCTGATTAACCTGCTTATGCGCTTCTATGATGTGACCCAGGGGGCTATTCTAGTAGATGGCCTGGATATCCGGGACTTGCCACGTCAGGAATTGCGCCAGCAGTTTGGTATGGTCCTCCAGGATGCCTGGCTCTATGAAGGGACCATTAAGGACAATCTGCGTTTCGGTAACTTAAACGCTACTGATGAACAAATCGTGGAAGCAGCTAAGGCAGCCAACGTGGACCACTTTATCCGGACCTTACCGGGTGGTTACAATATGAAGATGAACCAGGAATCCAGCAATATCTCCTTGGGTCAGAAGCAACTGCTGACAATCGCCCGGGCCTTGCTGGCAGATCCTAAGATTCTGATTCTGGACGAGGCCACCTCGTCAGTGGATACCCGTCTGGAGCTCCTCATCCAGAAGGCCATGGGTCGCTTGATGGAGGGGCGGACCAGCTTCGTTATTGCCCATCGTCTGTCGACCATTCAGGAAGCCGATAAGATTTTGGTCTTACGTGATGGCCAGATTATAGAACAAGGCAATCACGACAGCCTCTTGGCAGCCAAGGGCTTCTACTACGAGCTCTATCAAAGCCAATTTAATCAATAAGCCCATAAGGTTAGGATTTTGTCCTAACCTTATTTTTGTAATTGGACTAGACAAAAAAGTGTCACAATAGTGCGGATTAGATAGCTTATAGTTTTATCGCCCAAGTGTTGCCTATCGGAAGGGGAGTCAAAATTAAGCTGAAATTTATCTCAATTAGTGATATGCTGTATTTAGGGGAGAAAGGCTTTACATTAAGGGGTTTCAGGACTATAATGAAGGCAAGACGTATCCTAGAATACGTTTCAAAAATATTTGGAAAGGAGGAGAAGCATGGCTCATAAACGTTTGTTGTCTTGTACAGCCAGTGAGGTCAAAACTTTGACAGCCGCGGAACTAAAACAAGCCATTAAGGCCAGTGAAGGCCGTATTATCTTGGCGGAAACAGTGGTCACCAAGGCGCCGCTAATTGAAGGGGTGAGCAATGCGGAGATGATGCGGGCATTTAGTGCGGATATGCTATTATTGAATGAATATGATCTATCCACCAAATTTATCCATAGTTTGCCTGCCATGGACGCGCCCATTGCCTACCTCAAGGAATTAACTGGTAGACCTATGGGGTTGAACTTAGAACCGGTTGACCCAAGTGCTGAAGCGCTAGAAGATTGGATTGACCTACCTGAGGGCCGACGTGCTACAGTAGAGAACTTCCAAGCCGCTAACCGAGAGGGATTTGATTTCTTGGTCTTGACGGGTAACCCTTCGACAGGGGTTAGTCATCAGGCCATTGAAGCCACGGTGCGGCTAGCTAAGCAGCATTTCAAGGGACTGGTCTTTGCAGGTAAGATGCACAGTGCCGGGACCGGCGAGAAGGTGGTCTCTGAAGAGCATTTGTTAGCCTATATGGCAGCAGGTGCGGATGGCGTCTTGATTCCAAGTGTGGGGACCGTGCCAGGTGTCAGAGAAGACCAGGTGGCGCGGATTGCCGATCAGGTCAAGGACTTGGGCGGCTTAGTTATCTCAACCATTGGCACCAGTCAGGAAAGTGCCGATAGTGGGACCATTCGCGAATTTGCGCTAGCCAACAAACGCGTGGGTACAGATATTCATCACATTGGCGATGGTTCCTATGGACGCATGCCAGATCCAGAGAATATTCTGGCCTTGTCGCTAGCAATTAGAGGGAAGCGGCATACTTATTTCCGTATGGGACAATCAGTATTAAGATAGAAAGTAGGAAAAAACAATGATGTCATATTTACAAAAAATGGGTCGCTCTTTGATGCTACCTGTTGCCATCTTACCAGTGGCTTCCATTTTAATGGGGATTGGTTACTGGATTAGCCCTGCTGGTTTAGGTGTTCCAGGCCAAACCGGGACCAACCCAGTAGCAGTCTTCTTGATTCAAGCAGGTTTAGTCTTAATCGACAAAATTCCACTCTTATTCGCCGTTGGTTTGGCTGTTGGTTTAGCCAAAGATAAGAACGGGGCAGCCGGTCTCAGTGGTTTGGTAGCCTTCTTAATTATCACGACCATCCTATCTAAGGATGTTGTGGCTCAATTACAAGGGGTAAAACCAGAAGAAGTGGCTTTGGCTTTCTCTAAGAGCACTAACGCCTTCATCGGGATCTTATCAGGGATCATCGGTGGGGAAATGTACAACCGTTTCAAAGATGTTAAATTACCAACCGCTCTAGGTTTCTTCAGCGGTCGTCGTTCTGCGCCAATCATGGCAGGTCTTGTAGCATCACTTGCTGCCCTTGTCTTGCTCTTCGTATGGCCAGCAGTCTTCAGTGCTTTAGTAGCCTTTGGTAAGTCATTTGTTGGCTTGGGCGCAATCGGTGCTGGTATCTATGGTTTCTTCAACCGTCTCTTGATTCCAGTTGGTTTACACCATGCCCTCAACGCTGTCTTCTGGTTCGACGTAGCTGGGATTAACGATATCGGGAACTTCTGGGGTAACACTGGGGTTCTAGGTCAAACTGGTATGTACCAAGCTGGTTTCTTCCCAGTCATGATGTTTGGTTTGCCAGGGGCTGCTTTGGCAATGTACCGCAATGCCAAAGACAGCAAGAAAAAAGCTGTATCAGCCCTCTTAGTGGCGGCTGTCTTGGCTTCCTTCTTAACCGGGATTACCGAACCACTTGAGTTCGCCTTCATGTTCCTAGCACCTGTTCTTTACTTGGTGCACGCTGTCTTAACAGGGGTATCCTTGACAATTGCAGCCTTGTTACATGCTACTGCAGGTTTCAACTTCAGTGCTGGTTTGATTGACTTTATCTTAACTAGCCGCTTGCCAATGGCTAACAATCCTTGGCTCTTGATTGTCTTAGGTCTAGTAATGTTCGTTGTTTACTTCTTTGTCTTCGACTTCTTAATCAAGAAATTCAACTTCACCACTCCAGGTCGTGAAGAAGATGAGTCCACTGAAGGCGATGCTAACATGACCGTTAAAGCTAGCGACTTCAACATTCCTTTATTAATTGAAGGTTTAGGTGGCAAGGACAACATTGAAGCAACTGACCACTGTGCTACTCGCTTACGTTTAACCCTAGCTGACACTAGCAAGGTTGACGAAGCTAAGATCAAATCTACCGGTGCTGTTGCAACGCGTGTCCTCAACAAAAAGAACGTGCAAGTCATTATCGGGACCGAAGTACAATTCGTTCACGATGCCTTAGCAGCACAAGTAAAATAAGCCAGTCTATTGATAGAGTAGATAAAAAAAGCGTTGGTAGCCTGAGGGCTCCAACGCTTTTTCTTATGGCTTGACGAGAGAGGGCAAAAGGCTGGTTTTCTAGCTTCTGGCCTCTTCAGTTGCTGGTCACATTGTGTTAAAATAGATAGGTGATAAATCAGAGAAGGAGGCGAGCGGCATGGCCAAGCTTGCATTAGATACGGCGACGGAGGCACTGTCAGTGACAGTCATAGATGATGCGGACCGGGTGCTAGGGCATACCAGCTTAGCGGCAGGCAAACAGCATGGGGAGCGTTTGGTGCCTGTTGTGGCCCAGTTGCTGGAGGATTGCAATGTGGACCGCCAAGCCGTGGATAGCCTCTATGTGGGGGTAGGACCCGGCTCTTATACCGGCGTGCGTATTGGGGTGACTCTGGCTAAAACCTGGGCCGACAGTCTGGGTCTAGCCCTCTATCAGATGTCTTCCCTGGCCCTGCTAGCAGCACAAGCTAATGTGGCAGTAGGAGACTACATTATTCCCCTCATGGATGCCCGCCGCTTGTCAGCCTACACGGCCCTCTATCAGCAGACAGACCAGGGGCTGGTGGCAGTGACGGCGGATTGCCATGCCGACTGGCAGACTTGGCTGACGAATGAAGCTCGCCAGCATTTGCAGGCTGGCACCCAAGTCCTGATGATTGGCCAGCATCTGGCGCCATTTGCTGAGGTCTTTAGCCAGGCCTTGCCAGATGTCAGCCTTAAGACGGTGGAAGGTTGGACCGCCTATCCTCATACCGATAAGTTCCAGCAAGTCGCCCATGAGCGGGTGGTAGAGCCGGCCCTCTTGGAGCCTGTCTATGGCCATTTGACCCTGGCGGAACAGGAATGGCTAGCCAAAGAAGGAGGCGCCAGTGTCGACCATGCAGCACTTATCCACTATTATTCGTGAGTTCTGGCAGGAGCGGGTACTAGGTCGCCATTCCCAGGATGCTAGTCAGACGCCACCCAAGCGTCATGCGGCTCTTGATATCAGCCAGTTTCAGCCCCAACCCTTGGGCGCGGGGGCCTATCTACGGCAATTAGTCGAAGAGGACTTGCCTGAGCTAGTGGCCTTGGAAGAACTCTGCTACGACGGTTTTCTGGCCTGGACCCTTAAGGATTTCCGGACCGACTTCCGTTATAATCTCTACGCCATCTACTGGGTACTGGAAATTGATGGCCATATTCAGGGCCTGATTTCTGGCCGTTGCCAGCAAAAGACCGCTCACATCAGCCATCTCTTCATCCACCCGCGCTTTCGGCGCCAGGGCTATGCCCGTCGCCTGGTGCAACGCTGGTGTCGTTGCGTCAGCCAAATCGGCAGCCGGCGGGTGACCTTAGAGGTTCGGGCGACCAACCAGGCCGCTCAAACCCTTTACCAGGGGCTAGGCTTTGAAATTGAACGCCTAGTGCCCAACTACTACCACACCATGCAGGAGGATGCCCTCTTCATGGTCTATGACTGTCAGCAATAGGAGGTGTCGGCATGGACAGCAAACATTATCAGGTGGTGCCCTTCACCGGCGCCCAGCTACCCGAGGCCTTCCGTCAGGTTATTATTGAAGGCAATCAGGCCTTGCACTGGAATGAAGCTCAGAGTCGGGACGACTTCCAACTGGACCAGACCGAGTATTACCTGCTGCTAGACCATGATCAGGTGCTGGGTTATGTCGGCCTCCACCATGTCTTGGATGAAGCCACCCTCAACCTAGTCTATATCCAAGCTGACTTACGGGGCCAGGGCTTGGGGCGCCAGCTCCTGGATTTCGTCTTAAATCAACTAACCCATCGGGGCATCCGCCATGTCTTCTTGGAAGTGCGCCAGGCTAATGCAGCGGCCCTGGGCCTCTACCAGCAGGCCGGCTTTGAAACCTTAATCGTCCGGCCACGTTACTATCAAAATCCGGTGGATGACGCGGTCATTATGCAAAAATTACTAAGTCGATCAGAAAAGGAGGGGGAGCCTTCATGAGTCAAGTAGTTCGGATTATGGCCTTTGAATCGTCTTGCGATGAGACCAGTGTGGCCATTGTCGAAGACGGCCAGACCATCTTAGCCAATGTGGTGGCTTCCCAGGTCCAAAGCCATATCCGCTTTGGCGGGGTGGTGCCCGAGGTAGCCAGCCGCCATCATGTGGAACAAATCAGTCAGGTCACCCGTCTGGCCTTAGAACAAGCTGGCGTCACTTGGCAGGACATTGATGCCATTGCGGTCACCCAGGGGCCTGGCCTAGTCGGCGCCCTCCTAGTCGGGATTACGGCCGCCAAGACCTTGGCCTTGGTCCACGACAAGCCCTTGATTGCGGTCAATCATTTGGCCGGCCATATCTATGCCAGTCAAATCGGGCAGCCACTAGCCTTTCCCCTGCTGGCCCTGATTGCTTCGGGCGGCCATACCGAGTTGGTTTATATGCCTGAGCATGCAAGCTATCAAGTCGTGGGAGAGACCCAGGATGATGCGGTCGGCGAAGCCTATGATAAGGTCGGGCGCCTGCTGGGCCTGCCTTATCCGGCCGGTAAGCATATGGACGCCTTGGCCCATCAGGGTCAGGACACCTATCCGGTACCACGGGCCATGCTGCAAGAAGATAACTTGGACTTCAGCTTTAGTGGTATGAAGAGCGCGGTCATGAACCTAGTTCATAATGCCAAGCAAAGGGGTCAGGAGCTGGTGACGGCTGATTTGGCCACCAGCTTCCAGCAGGCGGTTGTCGATGTCTTGGTGGGTAAGACCCTCAAGGCTTTGGCGCAATATCCAGTTAAGCAATTTATTCTAGCCGGGGGTGTGGCCGCTAACTCTGGCCTGCGTCAGCGTCTCAGCGAGGAATTGGCCAGTCGCTATCCTGAGCTTGAAGTTCTGATTCCGCCTCTATCCCTCTGTGGCGACAATGCGGCCATGATTGGGGCGGCCGCCTATCCGCTTTATTTACAAAAAAGATATAGTCCACTGACCCTCAATGCTAAGCCTGGCTTATTCTTATAAGCTAGGCTATTTTTTCTTCTTGGGGGCCAAAGTTTGCGCACTAAGGGTCACTAAATCGATTTAAGCCAATGAAAAAAGGCACTGAGATTTAAGTCTCAGTGCCTTTTTGCTTTCCCGATATATCATATATGATATATCGGGAAAATGCTAAACTTAGGCTAGAAAGTCTTCCAAGGCCAGGCTGGCACTTTCCCAGGCTTCTAAGGCCTCAAGTTGGGCAGCTTCAGCCTCTTGCAGGTCTTGGTGGAGCTGGGCTAGCTGGCTCTGGTCATTGGCCAAGGCAGCCGTCTCCATCTGGGTGTGGAGTTGGGCGATGCGAGCCTCCCATTGGGCGTGGCTGGCGTCTGCCTGATCCACGGCTTCTTCCAAGCGGCGGCGTTGACGCTTGGCTTCTTTCATGGCTTGATAGTCTTGTTGGGCCGGATTAGCTGAATTGGCCGCCTTAGGCTCAGTGCCTGCCTCGCTAGATTGGCTCTGGGCAATTAAGGCTTCTTCGGCCTTCTTCTCCTGATAATAATCGTAGTCGCCTAGGTAGGTCTTGACGCCTTGCGGGGTGACTTCGACTACTTGCGTCGCCAAGCGATTGATGAAATAGCGGTCGTGGGAGACGAAGAGCAGGGTGCCATCGAAGGCAATCAGGGCATCTTCCAGAACTTCCTTGCTGTCGATATCCAAGTGGTTGGTCGGTTCGTCTAGAATCAGGGTGTTGTCGTGCTCGGTGGCTAGCAGGGCTAGACTGAGCCGGGCCTTCTCGCCCCCACTCAGCATGGAGACCTTCTTGAGGACATCATCGCCCGAGAAGAGGAAGCTGCCTAAAATGGTCCGAATGACCTTCTCGTCGGTAGTGTCATGAGCTTGCCAGAGGGTTTCTAAGACGGTCAAATTCTCGTCAGGCAAGACCAGGTTCTGGTCGTAGTAGCCGACTTGAACGCCCGTGCCAAAGCGATAGGTCCCTGCCAGGGCAGGCAACTGGCCAATCAGAGTCTTGAGCAGGGTGGTCTTGCCGACCCCGTTAGGTCCTACTAGGGCGATGGCTTCTTGGCGCCGGACCTGGAGGTTGAGGTCCTGAGCGACCGGCGTGGCTTCATAGCCCACCGCCAAATGATCGACGGCGAGAACATCTTCACCGGAGTCCTTGGCTGCCAGGAACTGGATGCGGGGCGCCTGCTTGTCTTGCTTAGGCTTGTCTAGGCGGTCCATTTTCTCCAACTGCTTGCGGCGACTTTGGGCCCGTTTGGTCGTTGAAGCCCGCACCAGGTTACGTTGGACGAAGTCTTCGAGTTTTTGAATGGTAGCTTGTTGGGCGGCATAGGCCTTCTCCTCAGCGGCCAGACGCAGGGCCTTCTCTTCCACATAGTAGCTGTAATTGCCCTTGTAGGTGTGGAGACGATGATGGCGCAGTTCCAGGACCTGGTTGACTACCTTATCCAGGAAATAACGGTCGTGGGAAACCAGGAGGAGGGCGCCCTTGTAGCCAGTCAGGTAAGTTTCTAGCCAGGCTAGGGTAGTCATGTCTAAGTGGTTGGTCGGCTCGTCCAGAATCAGCAGGTCATAGTCCATAAGTAGGATGCGGGCCAGGGCAAGGCGGGTCCGTTGCCCCCCGGATAATTGGCTAACCGGCGTGGCATAGTCAGCTTCGTAGAAACGGAAACCGTGTAGAACGGTCCGGATATCGGACTCAATAGCATAGGCATTGCGTTGGGTTAGGGCCTCCTGGAGTTGGTCGTAGCGCTCCAAGGCAGCCTGGTAGGCTGGCGCTTGGGTGTCATCAGACAGCTCAGCTAGTCGCATGGCGGCTTCCTCAGCTGTCTGGCGTAGGGCCAAAGTCTCCTGGAAGACCGCTAGCATGGTATCCCAGATGGACAGGCTGTCGTTCCATTCGGTCCGAACATGTTGGGCCAGGTAGCCGATTTTTAGGCCTTTGGCCTTGGTGATGGAACCGTCCGAGATTGGCTCCTCGCCCATGATTTGCTTAATCAGGGTGGACTTGCCGGCCCCATTACGGCCCACTAGGGCAATGCGGTCTTGAGTTTGGATATTGAAGGAGACCCCTTCATAGAGGGTGTCATCGGCAAAGCGCCGAGCCAGGTCATTGGCTTGTAGTAGAATCATAGTAGGCGATTCCTTTCTATCAGTGTCTCTATCATTATACCTTGAAGATTCAGGACCTTCAAGGAAAGAGAAGGGACGAATTCTCGGAGACCGGAGGGCGGGTTATCGTCATCTTGTTCTTCAATATTTTAGGCCTAGTTCGGGTTAACCCGAACTGGGTGGGTAATCTTGAAAAGCAAAAAAGTCATAGGGGAAGATTTTATTGCCTTTATATCAATAGCAAAGTGTAGAAAACATTGAGAAATTTAAATTAGTCCAAGTATTTTTTAGTGGAGACAAGGCTCATGTTTGGGACAAAAGAGAGAGTTAGACGGCGAGAAATCTGTTGGAAGACTGGCCTGGCCAGGCTAGAGCCGGTCCGGCTCCAAATGCCTGCTTTAGGTTTTAATGCCGAAAGGCGATTACGAGTTCTCGCCACAAAGGCCGAGAATTAAATTATCTTGCTTTTCAATATTTTACGCCGAGTTCGGGTTAACCCGAACTCGCATAAAGATACTGAAAAGCAAGAAAGTGATGGTGGTGTCTATTATTGCTGTGCTATCAATGTTCATCGGAATAATATGGATAGAAATGTAAAATGGCCAGAATAATTTTTGTTGAAAATAGCCAATGGAGGCATAAGCCTGACACAACTAGATAGCTACTTTAGGTCCAAAGACACTCAGAACCGATAGACGCTAACTCCAAAACAATCTTGCTAATCAATATTTGGCAGCGAGTTGTGGTTAACCACAACTCGTATCAAAAAACTGAAAACCAAGAAGTTTATAGTGACTCCTACTATGAATGTTTTGCCAAGAGTCATCCCAAAAATATTAAGCAAAATCTAAAATACCCCAAAAAAATTTTACCTCAAATCTTATCAGGCCAGCCACAAAAAAAGAGCTCCCAAGGGGGCTCGTGTCTATTTAGTTAGCAACTTGTGACCGGTCATATTCATAGAGACGGGTCAGGACATAGGCTAATCCGCAGGTCACACCATGAGTGATGCTGATGTGCTGGGTTAAGAAGAGGGGTGCCACATAAATCAAGATAGCCAAGGCACCATAGAAGTGCGGTTTGTATTGTGGGAAGCGACGGACATAGCGCAGATAAATCATGGCGAGCACATAGCCCCAGATGGCACCACCCGTAACAGGGTGTAAGAAGAGTTGATAAGCTGGCATGCGGAGAAAATCCATGGGGGAAACAATCCTTTCTACTAGTGACTAAATTATTTGATTTTGTAACGTCTGATGGTAAGAGTCAAGACGCCGTCTTGGAAGCCACCCAGGGCTTCGTCAATGGCCTTGCCCAGGAAGCTGTAGTCATGGCCGGTGCAGTGACTACCCAGGAGGGCATTGAAGTATTCGTCCACTTCGATCTCCCGCGGGCTTTGCAGATCCTTGAGTAGCTCTTGGAAGCTAGCGGGTTCGGCCTGACAGGGCGCTTGGACGGTCATTTCAATGACTTGGTTGCTAGCCTTAAAGTCCAGGTTAAAATCATTAAGGCCATTGTCTAAGAAATAGGAGACAATCTCCTTCATAATACGCGTTGCTTTGTGTTTTTCGATATTCATAGGGGGCTCCTTCTAATCATCATAGGCGTGATGGTTGCTGCGCAGGGTATCATAGATGGGTACCAGGAAGGCGGCGACAAAGCCACCCGCAAAGCCGTTGTTATAGAGGCTCATGCCTGCGTGTAAGCTAAAGACCATACTCACTACATTATAATGCAAAAAGCCTGCGACTGCACCATAAATGATGCCATAATGTCCAGCAATTGGCGCTAGGGTGGTCCCAAATAAGATAGGCACCCAAACCGAAGATTGGGCGGGATCTTGGCCTAGCAATAAGGCAGCTAGCAGAATGCCGGCTGAGATAGGCAGGCAGTTACGTGGGTGCTTACCGAAGGCGGAGAAACCCATGACCCCTAGGATACCGCCCAGGATAGGTCCATTGAATTGGACGCCCAAGGCTAGGGCCAGCAGCAAGTAGAGGCTGCCGTTAAGGGCCATATTGAAGGCTGCCGTCCCGAAGCCAAAGTGAGCTAGGAAGTCATCCGGTGTCCGACCGGCCCGGCGCAAGAGTTTGCCGTAGTTGGCTTTGACTTCTGTCCGTTTGAAGACCGCTAGGCCAAAGAGGCCTAGCAGGATGCCTAGCAAATAGAGGATTAAGAGGCTATGATGATCTTGACTGAGGATGCTGAGGCTAGGCGCCTCTAGCTTGAAGTAGCGGAAGCTAATGGTTCCGAACATGGCGATAAGGCCCATGGCGAAACCAAAGTTATAGAGGTTAAAGCCTTGGTGGAACTTAAGGTATTGCTCAGCCAAAGGCGCCGAGATAAAGCCAACGCCGGTGCCAATCAGGGCAGCCAGAATTAGCGACCACCAGGACAAGCCAGGGGCGATGGCCCAGAAGGAGATAAAGGGTGCTGCCGAAGTGGCGAAGAGGCTGACCGTGGTCAAGGAACCGAAGGATTGGCCGGTCCAGCGACTATAGAGGTAGACCCCATAAATAATAGGTAGGATATTCAAGACATGGGTCCCGAAGAGGGCGTGGCCAGCAAAGATACCGGCGGCTGCCGCTTGCAAACCATTAAGGCGTGACCGGGTGTTCGTGTAGATGAGAATGTAGGCAATGACAAAATGGCAAGCCACATTGAAGAAAGTGGCCGCCATACCCATGGCCGTAAAGTCGGTCATTAGGTAGCTTTGTTTACTTAAAATTTGGCCGTAATCAGACCAGAGGCTTCCAGCATCTGGCATCAAAAAGCTAAAAATAAAGGTATAGAGGGCCAGCACTAAGAGACTAGACTTCTTGGTGGGCCGCAGGAAAGATGGGATAGTAGAATCAGCCATGGGAACCTCCTTATCAGCTGCTAATGTTAGTATAGCACAAAGGAAAGGCTTTCGCGGGGTTTTTTGCTGTTTTTCTGAGGGGCTTATATTAACAAATTATAGTTGTTTTAGCAAAAAATAGAGAAGTCTCTGACAAGACTTGATTTAGGGTAAGCGCTTAGCAATAATAGAGGATAGAGGAGACTCGATTCGTGATGAGGAGGAAGAAAAAATGGCAATGCCAGTATCAACTGAATTAAAAAAATATATGGAAAAGATTTGTGATCAAGCCCGGGCGGTCAATCCCCGTTGGGCGGAGGTCTTTCATGAGTGCTTCCTAAATACCCTAGAGACCACCATCGAACGCCTAGAAGATGGCAGCACCTTCGTGGTGACCGGGGATATTCCGGCTATGTGGCTGCGTGACTCGACCGCACAAGTACGGCCTTACCTAGTCTTAGCTAAGGAGCATGAGGACATCTACGACATGATTGCCGGTTTAGTCCAGCGCCAATTTGGCTATATCTTAATTGACCCTTATACCAATGCCTTCAACCAAGAACCAAATGGCCAAGGCCACGGGGCGACCGATCACACGCAAATGAATGACTGGATTTGGGAGCGCAAATACGAAATTGATAGCTTGGCCTATGCCATTCAGTTAGCTTACCTACTTTATGTCAATAGTGGCCGGACCGACCACTTAACAGAGACTGTCCGCAAGGGGTTGGTGACTATTCTAGACCTCTGGCGCACAGAGCAAGACCATGCAGGGTCTAGTCCTTATCGCTTTGTGCGTGACACTGACCGCCAGGAAGACACCCTGCCTTTTGATGGCAAGGGCTCACCCGTTGGCTACACCGGCATGACCTGGTCTGGCTTCCGGCCAAGTGATGACCGCTGCACCTACCACTACCTGGTGCCATCCAACCAATTTGCCAGCGTGGTCTTGGGCTATGTGGCAGAATTGGCGCCATTCTTGGGCTTGAGCCAAGAAGAAATCGAACTAGCGGCCGCCCTTAAGGATCAAATCCAGGCCGGCATTGAGCGTTATGGGATCATTCAAAACGCCCAAGGTCAAGCAGTCTATGCTTACGAAGTGGATGGTTTAGGCAATGCCAGCATCATGGATGATGGCAATGTGCCAAACTTACTTTCCCTGCCTTACTTAGGCTTCTGTTCAGAAGATGATCCGATCTACGTGGCCACACGGCAGACCGTTCTGTCGCCAGAGAACCCTTACTACTACAGTGGCAAATTAGCCAGTGGCTTGGGCTCCTCCCATACCTGGGATCAATATATCTGGCCAATTTCCCTCTCTATGGAAGGTTTAACGACTAGCCATAAGGCAGAGAAGGCTCGGATTTTAGACTTGCTGGTCAATACGGACGCCGGCACCAACCAAATGCACGAATCCTTCCACGTGGACGATGACAGTCGTTACACCCGGGAGTGGTTCTCCTGGTCTAATATGATGTTCTGCGAACTACTATTAGACTACTTCGATATTCGCGTTAAACGCTAGAAAGACATGAGGCAATAAAATGAGCAAGAAAACCGTTCATATCATTTCCCACTCCCACTGGGATCGGGAATGGTATCTTCCCTTTGAAGAACACCACCTACGTTTAGTCGACTTGATTGATCAAGTCCTAGACCTGTTCGACACAGATCCAGACTACCGTTACTTCCACCTGGATGGCCAGACCATCACCTTGGACGACTATCTACAAATTCGTCCTCATCAAGAAGCGCGCCTTAAGGCGGCCGTTCAGTCCGGTAAATTACGGATTGGGCCCTTTTATATCTTGCAGGATGCCTTCCTGATTAGTGGCGAGGCAACCGTGCGTAACGGTCTGATTGGTTATCAAGATCTCAAACGCTGGGGGGTTAAGGGCGAACAATTAGGTTACTATCCGGATACCTTCGGCCTGACCGGCCAAACTCCACAAATCACTCGTGGCATGGGCATGTCTGTGGCGGCCTTTGGTCGCGGGGTCAAACCAACGGGCTTTGACAACCAGACCTTTGAAGAAGGCAGCTTCAAGTCGGCCTTCTCAGAGCTGACCTGGAAGAGTCCAGATGGCTCGGATGTCATGGGGATTCTCTTCGCTAACTGGTATAGTAACGGCAATGAAATCCCTACTGATTCAGAGCAAGCCAAAGTCTTCTGGGACAAGAAATTAGCCGATGCTGAGCGCTATGCGGTCTCTGACCAGTTGCTCATGCTCAATGGCTGTGACCACCAACCTGCCCAGGAGGATTTGTCCCAAGCCATTGCCTTGGCCAACCAGCTCTACCCAGACTATGAATTCATCCACTCTAATTTTACCCTCTATCAAGAAGCCCTAGAAGCGAGTCTAGCAAGCAATCAACCACAATTAAGTGTGGTGGAAGGGGAACTACGTTCGCAAGCAACGGATGGTTGGTATACTTTGGCCAATACCGCTTCTTCCCGTCTCTACCTCAAGCAGTACTCAGCTCGTCTGTCTGACTATTTAGAGCAAGTCCTGGAGCCTTTGGCCACCTTAGCTAGCCGCTACGGTTTTGTCTACCCAAGCGATAAAATTGACTTTATCTGGAAGACCCTCTTACAGAACTACCCTCATGACAGCATTTGTGGCTGTAGTATCGACGAAGTTCACCGGGGCATGGTGTCACGTTTTGAAGCCGTCCAAGCGGCTAGCCAGACCCTAGTGCGGGGCCTTCTAGACTTCTTGGCTCAGCAGGTCAAGGCGCCAAATCGTTTGCCAGACCAGCCTTATGTCTTGCAGGTCTGGAACCCAAGCAATTGCCTCAAGGAAGGACGTCTAGTCAGCAAAGTCGTCTTAGACCGGGCCTTCTTCAGTCAATATCCGGTTAAAGAAGCCTACAAACGCATGGCAGAATTAGCCATTGAAGACTACCAATTAGTGGATGGCCAAGGCCAAGTCGTGCCTGCCACCATTGTGGACCTAGGGGCTAACTTCGACTATGACCTACCAGATGACCGCTTCCGCCGGGCTTACTTCGCTCGTGAATTAGAAGTGGAATGGCTAGCCACCGTGCCTGCCATGTCCTTGGCTGAGTACTATTTGGTGCCTAAGACAGAGGACCTGGAACTAGAAGGCGGGGCCCAAGACAAGGAGGTCATCGAGAATGACTACCTCAAAGTGGCCCTTGCAGCTAATGGCTCTGTCACTATCACCGATAAGGTGACCGGCCAGGTCTATGAAGACCAAGGGCTCTTAGAAGAAACGGGGGATGTGGGCAACGAGTATATTTTCCGCGAATCCTTAGGCCAACGCCTGACCCAAGCCGACGCTCTCATTAGCACCCGGGTCATCCATGATGGTTTGGCTGATCATCTGGTCCTAGGCTATCAACTTCAAGTGCCAATTTCGGCTGACTATGCCTTATTAGAGGCGCAAAAACAAGTCATCGATGTGGTCGAACGCCAAATTGGCCGGGCTGACGAGACAGTACCGGTTGAAATCTTCGTCACCTATAGCCTGACCCCTCAATCACGGGGCGTGGCCATCCGTCTAGAAGGTCACAATGAGGTCTTGGACCACCGGGTACGACTGGGCTTCAAGCTGCCTGAACGCACGGACCGCCACTTTGTCGACTCTGCCTATGAATGGCTCTGGCGCTCTAACCATGTGGCGCCTGAATGGCGTAATCCAAGTAACCCACAAGCCTTGCACCGCAATGTGGCCATTGGGGAGAGTCAAGGTTTGACCTTGAGCGTACAGGGGCTACCTGAATATGAAGTGACCGTCGACGACCAAGCGACTTATCTCTATCTGACTTGCTTGCGTTGCACCGGCGAATTAGGTGACTGGGGTTACTTCCCAACACCGGAAGCCCAATGTCTGGGCGATTACGAAGCCAGTGCCTACCTCCAATTCTGGCAAGGCCAAGATCAGTTAAGCCAAAGCTTTGCGACCGGGTCTTCCATCTTCATCCCACTCTTGGTTAAGCAAGCCAGCCTAGGTCAAGATTTGGCTGACTGGCAAGCCAGCCCAGTCAAGGTCAATGACCTGCCAAGAGGCATCGAAGTGACGGCCTTCAAGCAGGCCCACGATAGCCAAGATTGGATTCTCCGCCTAGTCAGCCATGCTTCAGAGACGCTCGACCTGGCACCTTATCTACCTAGCAAGTTGCAATCGGTCAACCTCTTAGAAGAGGACCTAGAGGCGACCTCTTCGCTGATTGCGCCTTATGAAATCAAGACCTATCGCCTTAAGAAAGGGTAAGTAGTATGACTAAGATTTGGATTGAAGATGCGGCCTTGCGCGACAAGGTTCAGCGTCTAGTAGCAGAATTAGACCTATCCCTAGCGCCTGATGGCCACCTGGTTGACTATCAAGCGGGCCCGGCGGGCAAGTTAGAAGTAGCCGACCAAGGAGAGGGCGTCCTCATTGTGGCACCTGACCTACCGCATTTCTTCCATGGCTTGGCCCTCTGGAATATGCGGCAACAAGCCGGCCAGACCAGCAGCTTTAGTCAGCCCATTAGCTTCAGTCGCAATGGCCTCATGCTGGATAACTCCCGCAATGCTGTTGCCAAGGTGGACTATGTTAAGTCCCTCTTAAGACGCTTGGCCGTCTTAGGCCACACTTGGTATATGCTCTATATGGAAGATGTCTATGAAATTCCGGAGCAACCTTATTTTGGGGCCTTCCGAGGCCGTTATAGCCAGGCCGATTTGCGTGAATTGGATGCTTACGCCCAGGACTTGGGTATTGAGTTGGTGCCTTGTGTGCAGACCTTGGCCCACCTCAACCAGTTCTTCCAATGGGAGCATATTAACAGTCAATATGCAGACTTGGCTGACGTCCTCCACGTAGGGCGGGAAGAGACCTATACCTTAATCGACCAAATGCTGGCCTCACTCTCTTCTTGTTTTACAACCAAGCGCATTCACTTAGGTATGGATGAAGCCTATGACCTAGGGCGGGGCCATTATCTGGATCAAGTGGGTTTGCGAGCCAAGACTGACATTATGCTGGACCACCTAGCCCGTATGAAGACCCTCTGTGACCGCTATGACCTAGAACCAATCATTTGGGATGACATGTTCTTCTCTTGGTATAACCAAGTGGAAGAAGGCGAGAAAATTGCCATTCCTGAGGGCATCAGCCTCATGTACTGGGATTACTACCAACATAGCACCCAAGCTTACTTGGATAAAATCGCCCAACGCCGTAGTTTAGGGGCTCAAGTCAGCTTTGCTGGTGGGGCCTGGCGTTGGACGGGTTACACACCGCACCACCGTAAGACCTTGGTGGCTAGCCTGGCCGGCCTAGAAGCGGCACGCCAAACCGGCATCCAGGAAGTCATGGCGACCGCCTGGGGCGATGACAGCTCCGAGTCACCATTTGAAGTGGCCGTCTTCGGCCTGGTCCTCTATTCTTACCTAGACAGCCATGCTGACTATGTAGAAGAGGAGTTTAGCCAATGGCTAAGCTTCTTCACCGGCTTATCCCTATCCGACTGGCTCAAGCAAGGGGAATTAGACTTGTTGCCAGAATGGGATCAATTAGCAGGTATTGATGTGACACCTTCTAAATACTTCTTCTATCAAGATTTGCTACTGCCGATGTTTATGCCACAAATTGAGTCCATGGATGTGGACTATGGGGCCCGTATGGCCAAGTTAGCCGTTGACTTCGATGCTATGGAGGGTGGCAACCCAGCTGTCAACCAGTTCTATAGCGACTATGCCCTCTGCTTGGCTAACAAATGGAACCTGCCTTACTTAATCTGGCAGGCCTATCATGCCCACGACCGTCAGACGCTAGCTGACCTCGTTCACGGTCGCTTGCCACAACTGATTGCGGACTATGACCGCGTCCTGCAAAGTCGTCGTCAAGTCTGGTTACAAGAAGCCAACCCATTTGGCTTGGAAATCTTAGAATACCGGATTGGTGGGCTGATGACCCGGACGCAAGCGGTCATTTCGCGCTTGAAGGACTATCTGTCAGGCCGTGTTGACAGTCTGCCAGAGTTGGAGGAAGCACGACTCAATCCGCTGCCAAACGACCAAAGTGGTTTCAAACCAGCGGTCAACTACAACCGCGCCCTACGGACCATGTCGCGGTCCCGTATGACCTGGTAACATCAGACAAAAAGGCAAGGGAATCACCCTTGCCTTTGGCTTTATGAATACAAAAATGACGAGGACTCAGTCCTCGTCATTTGATTTCGTCTGTGATTACCAGGCGCGGATGCGACCTTGGCAGTCTGGGCAGACACCGTAAACTTCGACTTTAGTCCGGTTGGTTGTATAGCCGGTTTGTTTATGGACGTCTTCGGTTGGATCTGGGAACTTAGTCATAGCGAAGTCCGCAATTTTCCCACAGCGTTCACAGATAATGTGCTGATGGTTGTAGCCATTTAGGCCCATGTAGTCATAACGACTGGTGACATCAGAGAATTTCATCTCATTGACATAACCTTCTTTGACTAGGAAAGACAGGTTATTATAGATGGTCGCAAGACTAAGGCTTGGCCAGTCAGGTAAGAGATCATGGTAGATTTCTTCCACGGTAGGGTGATTGTGTGTCTGAATCATATAGGACAGAATGGCGCGACGTTGTGGCGTCATCCGAATGTGCTTATTCTTAAGTTGGGCAACAACTTGTTCGAGTTCTTTAGCGACATCAGTTACATATTCCATTTTGGGTCACCTCCTTTTATTTATTGATAATTAAAACAATCTACTACATATAACATTATAGCACAAATTTTAGCGATAAGTCAAGCCAATTGCCTTCTCCATCCGCGCTAGGACCTTGTTAGCCTGTTGGTTGGCCTTCTTAGCTCCGTCAGCCAAGATGTCGTCTAGGGTGCTAGAAGTCAAGAGACGATGATATTCCGCTTGGATTGGCTCTAGGGTCGCGATAATACTGTCGGCAATGGCCTGCTTAAAGGTCCCATAGCCAGCCTCATGATATTCAGCCACCAGAGAGTCAATTGAACGGCCAGAAAAAGCAGAGAAAATATCCAGCAGGTTGCTGACAGCCGGTTGATTTTCACGGTCGTAATTGACTTGGCCAACCGAGTCGGTGACGGCACTCTTCATCTTCTTAAGGATGGTCTTAGGATCATCTAGGAGGGAGATGGTCGCCTTAGCATTGGTATCGGATTTACTCATCTTGCTGAATGGGTCCTGCAGACTCATGACCCGGCCACCGGATTTAGGGGTGATGATTTCAGGTTTGACTAGGAGCTCCTTGCCCTTGCCGTAGCGTTGGTTGAAGCGGTCCACATAGTTACGGGTTAACTCCAAATGCTGCTTCTGGTCTTCGCCCACTGGTACATAGGCTGCATCATAGAGAATAATGTCTGCAACCATTAAGGCAGGGTAGCAGAGCAAGCCGGCGTTGACACTTTCTTGCTTGGTGGATTTATCTTTATATTGGGTCATACGTTCCAATTCGCCCAAGCCGGTCGTACAGAGAATTATCCAAGCTGCTTGCGTGTGGGCTGGGACATCAGACTGAACGAAAATGGTTGCCTTCTTAGGGTCAATCCCTAGGGCCAGATAGAGGGCCGCCAACTCACGGGTTGTTTGGTGGAGCTTGGCTGGGTCTTGGGGCACGGTAATGGCGTGCTGGTTGACGATACAGTAGGTAGCGTCATAGTCGTCTTGCAATTCAACAAATTGGCGCATAGCTCCAACGTAGTTCCCGATGGTTGGAACCGAAGTGGGTTGAACGCCAGAAAAAATTTTTGCTTTCATCAAATCGAGCCTCATTCTCTCTTAGTTTCGCTACTATTATTATAACGCAGTTTCACTTAATTGACAAAAGCAATGTGGTGCCCTCCTGGCAAAAGAAGGCAGAGGAGAGATTGAACAAGGACTTTTAAAGAATTCCCTAAGAGTATATGAATTTTTTGTGAAGTTTTGTTTACAGCTATGAACTAATCTCGGTCTTAAGTATGATTTATTGTTAAATTTCAAAAAAAGTATAGTAATCAGGGGCTAGGGGTAGTATAATAGCAGAGTAGTAATCGTAGTGGTTATTGAAAAAAGGAGTGATTAGTTTGGTAACGTTATATACGACCCCAAGTTGTACTTCATGCCGTAAGGCCCGCGCCTGGTTGGAAGAACATCAAATTCCCTACACAGAACGTAATATCTTTTCGGAACCACTGTCTCTACAAGAAATTAAAGATATTTTACGTATGACAGAAGAAGGGACAGAAGATATCGTCTCAACCCGTTCCAAAGCATATTCAGACTTAAATATTGAAATTAGCGAAATATCCTTGAATGACTTTTATCGCATTGTGCAAGAGCAACCAGGTCTCTTGCGTCGTCCAATCATGATTGACGAGAAACGCCTGCAAATCGGCTTCAATGAAGATGAAATTCGTCGTTTCTTGCCACGCGAAGTGCGTGCCTTGGAATTGCGTAAGGTGCAAGCCTTAGTCAATGAGTAATGAATAGAGTCTAGGTGAGGCCGGAACCTTGTTTCTGCCTCGCCTTTCTTTTCCCTTAGGACAATACATTAGGATAGCGTCTTGGCCTAAAGTTTAGTATAATGAAGAAATAGAGGAGGTGTTACTATGGAAATGGAACGTATCAATGAGGATACAATCAAAGTCTTGATTATGCCGGAAGATCTGGAAGAACGAGGGATTAACTTCCTAGAACTGATTAGCAACCATGCCCGCATTGAGCAATTCTTCTACTCCATCCTGGAAGAGGTGGACGTGGAGAACCAATTCGCGGAATCTGATTCCGTCACTTTCCATGTCATCCCATCCGATCGAGGCCTCGAACTCTACATTAGCCGTAGCAGTGGTAATGGCCTAGAAGATTTGCTGGAAAACGAAGTCCTCAAACGTCTCTTGGACCGTCGTAAATCCGCCCTAAAAGATAAGCAACAAGCCCAGGATCAAGAAGATCTCAGCGTCAATGAGAAGCTAGAAGTCCTAGAAGGCTTGACCAAGGAGATTGAAGCCGAGATTGAACAGGCCCAGGATCAGGAAGAACCTGTAGGGCCCGAGATTGTCTGCTTCGATAGCTTGGATTATTTCCTCAAGTTGGCACGTCAACTACGGGACTTCCCAGTTGAAAATAGCCTCTATCGCTACAATGACGCCTACTATCTGGTCTTGAGCGATGTGATTGGTGATTATGAGCCAGACGGTCTCTACCAACAATTCCTCTTCATGTTGGAATTTGGGGAAGAAGCCACCGTCAAGGAAGCGATTCTGAAGGAACACGGGGAACTATTGCAAGCGGGAGATGCCTTGGAATTCTTCGCACAATTTTAAGATAGACTGCCGTCGACAGGATTTACCTGTGGACGGCTTTTTTGTGGTCGCTTACGGGCTATGGATATGTTAAAATAAGAGTAGAATGGCAACTGGACCAAAACTGTCCAGGCCTATCAAGAAAAAGGGGGAAAGAGCATGACTTCAGTCATCACCTTCGGGCAGGGGGCGCATCCAGCGCAACTTCGCCTTGATAAATTAAACCGTCACGGCATTATCGCCGGTGCGACAGGGACCGGTAAGACCGTGACCCTTAAGGTCTTGGCCGAATTGTTAAGCCAAGAAGGTATTCCAGTCGTCCTCTCTGATATCAAGGGGGACCTTATGTCCTTGGCTCAAGCCAACAATACCGATGTCAGCGAGCGCCTGGCTCAGACAGGTCGTGAGAACTATGAACCAAGTTCTTATCCTGTACAACTTTGGGATGTCAAAGGCGAGAACGGGACGCCTTTGCGTTTGACCGTCTCCGATATGGGGCCTGTCATGTTAACCCGTCTCTTGGGCCTCAATGAAACCCAAGAATCCATTCTCAACGTGGTCTTCGATGTGGCCGATAAGCAAGGTCTCTTGCTGATTGACCTCATGGACTTGCGGGCTATGCTTAACTATGTGGCCGCTCATGCTGGCGATTTAAGCCAACATTACGGTAACATTCCAGCACGTTCAGTTGGGGCGATTTTACGCTCTCTAGTTATTTTAGAGCAACAAGGGGCAGCCAAGTTCTTTGGTGAGCCAAGCTTGGAGATTGCCGACCTCATGCGCCAAGACAGCGATGGCCGTGGGATTGTCAACATCCTCAATGCGGAACAGCTCTTCAACCAACCAACCTTGTATGCGACTGTGCTCTTGGCCCTCTTGGCTGAGCTCTATGAGAACCTTCCGGAAGTCGGGGACTTGGATAAACCTAAGTTGGTCTTCTTCTTCGATGAAGCCCACGCCCTTTTCAAGGATGCGCCGGCTGTCTTATTAGAGAAGATTGAGCTTATTGTCCGCTTAGTACGGTCCAAAGGGGTCGGGGTTTATTTCATTACCCAAAACCCAACCGATATTCCAGACAAGGTAGCCAGCCAATTGGCTAACCGCATCCAGCATGGTTTGCGGGCCTTTACGCCTAAGGAACTCAAAACCGTTAAAACGGTAGCGGACACCTTCCGTCAAGAAGCCAACCAAGACCTAGCCAAGGTCATTCAAGAACTCAAGGTAGGGGAAGCCGTGGTGTCTACCCTGACGGAAGATGGGAGCCCTAGCCTGGCCGACCGGGTACTCATTTACCCACCGCAAAGTCTCTTAGGGACCATCGACCCAACCGTTAAGGCCAGCCTAATGAATAGCTCACCATTGGATGACAAGTATGGTGAAGCCATTGACCGTGAGAGTGCCCATGAAGTCATTCTCAAACAAACCCAAGAACAGGAAGCGGCCCTCCTAGCAGCCGCTCAGGCCGAAGAGGCAGCAGAAGTAGAAGAAGAGGAGGATGAAGACGTGGCAAAAACTAGCAAGAAATCAACTAGCACTGGTGGTCGCAAGACAGACAATCTCTTGGATCGTTTCATGAAGAACGTAGTCGGCCAAGTGGGTCGTGAAGTCGGCCGTGTGGTATCCCGCGGGATTACCGGTATGTTCAAGAAGTAAGACCTTGTCCCATTCCTAAGCCAGCCAATAAAGGAGTCGCTATCATGGAAACCTTATGTCTTGGTCGCCACTTAGCCGGAGCCAGTCGCATCGCCCTAGGTTGCATGCGCATGGCCTCCCATTCGCTACAAGAAGCCAGCCAGGTTCTGGAGACCGCCCGCCAGGTCGGCATTAATTTCTTCGATCATGCCGATATCTATGGCCGGGGCGAGTCGGAAGTCCGCTTTGCTCAAGCTGTCAAGGAACTAGGTATTCCGCGTGATCAGCTGCTAATCCAGTCCAAATGTGGGATTCGCCTGCCGGAAGGATATTTTGACTTTTCCAGCCAGCATATTTTGGATTCGGTAGACGGCATTCTCAAACGCCTCAAGACCGACTATCTGGATGTCTTGCTCCTACATCGGCCCGATGCCCTGATGGAGCCGGACCAGGTGGCAGCCGCCTTCGATCGCTTGCATGCAGCCGGTAAGGTGCGTTATTTCGGCGTCAGCAATCAGAATCCTTATCAAATAGAGCTACTTCAAGCCAGTCTAAGCCAGCCCCTCATTATTAATCAATTGCAGTTGGGGCCTGCCCACACGCCTATGATTGATGCTGGTCTCAATGTTAATATGCGAGAAGTCGCAGGCATTAACCGGGATGGGGGCATTCTGGATTATTGTCGCCTCAAGGGCATGACCATCCAACCATGGTCGCCCTTCCAGGTCGACTTGCATCAAGGCGTCTTCATGACCCATCCTGACTATCAGCTCTTGACAGAAACCTTAAGTCAGGGCGCTAAGCAACATGGTGTGGCCTTCGAAGCCATGGTCATTGCCTGGCTCTTGCGCCATCCGGCAGGCTTCCAACCGATTGTGGGGACCATGAGCCCAAAACGGATTGAAGCGCTGGCCCAGGCTGAACGTGTGCAAATGACTCGCCAAGAATGGTATGACATCTACAAGAGTGCAGGCAATCGCCTCCCTTAATCAAGTGTGAAGGAGACAAGAATCAATGAAATTAATCGCCATTGATATGGACGGTACCCTCTTAAGAGGGGACAAGTCCTTTGATTTGGATCGCTTCGAGCGGGCAGTTCATGCCCTTAAGGAAGCCGGAACCCGTGTCTGTATTGCTTCAGGCAATAGCTATCCTAAGTTACGTGGCTATTTTGATGACCAATTACGTCAGGAACTGCTCTTTGCCTCGACTAACGGTAACGCCATTATGGTAGAAGAGCAAGGCCTTCATTATAGCGCCTTGGACTATGACACGACCGAAGCCATTATTGACTTCCTCAATGAGTTCTCAGATTTCTTCTGTCTGGTCATGACCGACCGTGGCTCCTATGCCGTGACCCAAGATCAGGATGCCTTGGATCATTTCCGTCTCTACCATCCGCATATTGATCATTTGGTTAATTTCCGTGACCTCAATCCAGAAGAAGCCATTCTTCAACTATCGGTCATGAGTAAGCGTAGTGTAGCTGACAATAAGGTCATGACGCGGATTCTCAATGAACGTTTCCCAGAGGGGCATGCGGTGACCAGTGGTGGTCGCTGGATTGATGTCTTCAGTCCCCAAGGGGGCAAGGGCAAGGCCATCCGCTACCTGCAAGACTATTTGCAGACGGATGCCAGCCAGACCATGGCCTTCGGTGATAGCCTCAATGACCAGACCATGATGGAAGTGGTCGATTATAGCCTAGCCATGGGCAACGCCGATCCAGATTTATTGGCTATCTGCCGTTATCAAATTGGCGATAATGAATCGCAAGCAGTGATTGATATCCTGGAAGCCCTAGTGGCCGACCCAAGTGCGACCTTCCTGGCCCAATATCGTCGCTAAGTAAAGGAGCAAGACCGTGTCCAAAAAGCCAAGCAAAAGAAAGCAAAAAGCCCACAAGGAGCAAGCCCAAGATGACTTGGTGCAGGTTGACGCCTTTATGATTCCGGCGCCCTTTGCCGCCATGTATCAAGTCTTACGGGAAGCCGTGGCCGAGGATCTGTTGGCTCTATTGAGTCAGGAATTCGCCCGGGTGGCTCGGGTCTCGGACAATGAGGAAGAAGGGGAGGCAGTGGTCGCCTATGATGCGGCCGACGTCGAACAGCTACGGATTTACCTCAATCCTAGCAATATTTCTCAGGCCCAGAAGGCGCGGGACAAGCATCAACTGGATAAATTTGTGGACCATCTCCGCCAGACGGAGGGGTAATATAGAAAGGGTGGGAAAAGAATTTCCCACCCTTTTTATCTGTGTCCAGAGGCGTGTGAGCCCATACCCACTTGAACCAAAAGGCGGGCTTGAGGTGGGACCGGCTGCAGCCAGCCCATGGCTGTCTTCCGCCTTGCTACGCTATCGAAGGGCTAAGTCACTGTCGTTCCAAGCCCTTCAGATACGCGTCACATCCTGAACACCACAAGCCCGCTTTTGGCCGCGAGGCAAGGCTCCCACTGGACTACGAAAGGAGATAGAGACAAGGTTGAAGGTATCCAAAGGCGTGTGAGCCAAGCCCCACTCGAGCCAAAAGACGATGCTTGAGGTGGGACCGGCTACAGCCAGCCCATGGCTGTCTTCCGCCTTGCGTCGCTATCGAAGGGCTAAGTCACTGCGTTCCCAGCCCCTCTGATACGCGCCACATCCTGGACACCGCAAGCCCCACTTTTGGCCATGGGTCTGGGCTCCCACTGGGCTGTCAAAAAGCATAGAAAAAGTGGATGAAAACACTTTCTGGATGTATAATGAGTGTGTAGATAGGATTTGGATGACGATGTCTTCGAGAAGGGAGGGTTAGGGTAATGTCGTCATCAAGCATGCAAGATATAAAGGAGCAATGTAATATGAAACGTTTTGTTTTGACCCCACTCACTTTCTTGTTTCTACTGCTCTTTTGTCTTTCGACTTCAAACGTTCAAGCCAACCAATCAGTAGGTGATGACCTATGTTGCTGTCCTAAGAAGCCACATGAATCTTGGTGTGAAGAATATGCTGTAGAGTGGTACAAGGGAGCAGATCCAAATGATGTTCGGCCGATTGAAGAAGATTTGACAGCCTATATTCCTGATAAGAAGGATAAAAAACGAGACGCATTTCCAACCTCTATTGTGGTAGAAGAGATTCGATTCTTTAGTTCTCAGCCACCTCAAACCATTTACTATAATAAAAATCACTACTATGGTTATATCCCTTTGGTTAAAATATGGCAACTGGGCCCAATTTACTACGCTATATATAAGGGGACGGTTATTTTACAAGGTCCAGGAGCAAACAATTGAGTTAGAAAATGAGATTTCACCCTTTTATGCAAAGCACCCCATAAGTTGGACTTTTAATGTCTAACTTATGGGGTGCTTTTCAAGAGGCATACAACTTAGCTTTCTTCATTTTGCCCATAGTCCAGTGTGAGACTAGCCCCACGTCCAAAAGCGGGCTTGTGGTGCAAGAGGATGCCTCGCGTATCAGAAGGGCTTGGAACGTTAGTGACCTAGCCCTTCAATAGCGAGGCAAGGCGCAAGACAGCCGCAGGCTGGCTGCAGCCGATCCCACCACAAGCCCCGTCTTTTGGTCAGAGTGGGGCTGGCCTCACACGGTTTAGGGTATAGAAAAAAGGTGGGGAAACTCCCACCCTTTACTTATCTTATAATCCTTGTCGCTCCTGACTAGCACGGATAGCATGGCCGTAGATGCGGCCTAGTTCTTGGCCGATGACCGATAGGTCACGTTGGACCGCCACGGGATAGGCTGCCTGGGTCAAATCAGGTAGCTCTTGGGCTTGGTTAGCCCGAATCAGACGCTCGAAGTCATCGACATCCTTAGCCTTATAGACGTTGACCTGGTCGGTTAGCCAGTCATCGAAGACCGGAATGTCTCGAATGATGAATTTGGCATGGGCGGCACAGGCCTCGACGGCCGGAATACCCTCGGTTTCTTCCAAGGTAGGGAAGAGGTAGAGGTCGCTGCCCTGCATGGCCTGAATAATCTCCTGATTGTCGACATAACCGGCAAAGGTCAGGTTGGCTGGTGGATTAGAGACGGCAGCCCGAATAGCAGACGGCACCAGGTTCAAGTCCGTATAGCCAAACCAGATGAAGCGGATATGGGGCAGGCGCTTAGCCAACTCCACAAAATCTAGAATGCCCTTGCGCTCTAGGTAGAGGCCAATCCCAATGCAGACGAAGTCTTGCTCGGTCAGTCCGTAACGAGCCCGGAAGAGCTCCCGCGCCTGAGGCTGAGGGGCGAATTTCTCTAGCTCGATACCGTTAGACAGGACGAAGATTTCCCGCCCCATATTATAAGAATCGAGTAGACGCTTGGAGTAGGGCGTAGGTGTAATGAGGACATCGCCCTGCTGATAGCAAGTCATGAGCCAACGCTTGAAGATAGGCGCTAGCTGATTAGAGAAGCGGAAGGAATTACGGAAGTCCTCCATGGTCGAATGTGCATGGTAGACGACCGGAATGCCTTGCTTGCGACATTTGCGGGCAAAGAGCATGGATTGGGGGAAGTAGGTATTGATATGTAATAAATCGAAGGAGTCCTTGGGATCGGTGGTGTAGTCAATCCCGGCATGTTCCAAGGCCTTCATTTGATGTTTAATTGATTTACCAAGGCCAGATTTGGCGATCTTGTCGAGATGTTGACTGTAGAGTAGGACTTTCACCCCGAAACCTCCTTTAAAATGCGATTGCTTTCCTTAAGTGTATAGTAATAGAAGCTAGAGTGCAAGCTTGGCCGAGAGAATCCTAGGGACATTTGAAAAAAATAAACCATAAATAACGCTTTCATCTTAAAAATATCTTGCACTATGGTTCGGAAGGTGTATACTTATTATTATAATTCTATTAATAGGAGTGAGAAAAATGAAAAAATCGTTAAAATTCTTGGCATTAGCCTTCGTTGCATTCATGATGGTAGCGTGTGGCGCCAAGAAGCAAGACACTCAACCCCTATTGATCGGGATGGAAGCGGGCTATCCGCCTTATAACTGGACACAGTCCACCAACGCTAACGGTGCTGTACCTATTAAGGACTCCAAGGAATTCGCCAATGGTTACGACGTGCAAATCGCGCGTAAGATTGGGGAAAAATTAGGCCGCGAAGTCCAAGTGGTCAAGACGGAGTGGGATGGGCTCTTACCAGCTGTCCAATCGGACAAGATAGATATGATTATTGCCGGCATGTCGCCAACTGCGGAACGTGCTAAGGAGATTGACTTCTCCGAGTCTTACTATGACTCACGTTTCGTCATGGTGGTCCGCAAGGATTCACCATACGCGCAAGCGAAGACGCTAGACGACTTTGCGGGTGCTAAGGTGTCAGGTCAACAAGGGACCCTGCACTATGACTTGTTGAAACAACTCAAGGACGCTCAGGTTGAGCAGGCACAGGATTCTTTCCCTGTCTTGCGAGTGGCCTTAGAAGCGGGCAAGTTAGATGCCTACATCTCAGAATATCCAGAAGCTGTCTCTGCGGCAGCCGCTAACCCTCTATTCACCTACGTAGAACTTAATCCAAGCTTCCAAGTGGCGCCAGAAGATCGCAAGGTCTCTATCGGGGTCAAGAAGGGAAGCCCACTTATGAGCCAAATTAATGAGGCCATTGCGGAAATTACAGATCAGCAACGCAAGGACTTCATGGACCAGGCCATTAAGAACCAGCCAGCGGCTGACGGTCAAGAAACCAGCACTGAGGCAGCGGCCACAGAAGATTATAACTTCTTTGCTCGTACTTGGGAGATTGCCACTCAGAACTGGCGTCAATACTTGGCCGGGACCGGCATGACCCTCTGGGTATCCTTAACCGGTACCTTAATCGGTCTCCTGATTGGTTTGGCCGTCGGGATTATCCGGACCATTCCGAAGTCTAAGAGCCAAATCCATAATGGCGTCTTGAAAGTCGCTAACCTATTGCTCAATGCCTATATTGCCATCTTCCGTGGGACACCGATGATCGTTCAAGCTATGATCTTCTACTACGGGACCGACCTACTCTGGGGCTGGAAATTAACCCCTATGTCAGCAGCCTTCCTGGTTGTCTCCATTAACACCGGGGCCTACATTGCCGAAGTCGTTCGGGGTGGGATTTACGCCATCGACAAGGGCCAATTTGAAGCGGCTCGTGCTATTGGGATGAACCACTGGCAAACCATGAAAGAAGTGGTTATGCCACAAGTCTTCCGGACCATTCTGCCATCTGTCGGCAATGAATTTGTCATCAACGTTAAGGATACATCCGTCCTCAACGTGATCTCGGTCAGCGAATTGTACTTCACGACCAAGACCATTGCCGGCAATAACTTCCGTTACTTCGAGACCTTCTTCGTAACGGCGGTTATCTACTTCATCTTAACCTTTACCATTACATCACTCTTGCGCGCCATTGAAAAACGCATTGACGGGCGCCCAAGTGATCAACTGGCTGCCGGTAACCAACAACAAGTGGCAGTGCTCAAAGAGGAGGCCTAATCATGGCGATTGTAGAAATTCAACACTTAAGCAAAACCTTTGGCGACCGTACGGTCCTCAAGGACATTGATTTTTCCGTTGAAGCAGGGGAAGTCGTAACCATTATCGGCTCTTCAGGTTCAGGGAAATCCACCCTCTTGCGTTGTATTAACCTATTAGAAGAACCAAGCGGTGGGGAAATTATCTACCGGGGCGAGAATATCTTAGACGTTAAGCATGACGTCAACAAGTACCGGACCCATATCGGTATGGTCTTCCAATCCTTCAACCTCTTCAACAACATGGATGTCTTGGCTAACTGTACCGTCGGCCCTATCAAGGTCCTAGGTAAGGACAAGGCTGAGACCGAAGCCTTAGCTACTAAGTTCTTGGAGCAAGTCGGCATGGGGGATTATGTCCATGCTCGTCCTAGCCAATTATCTGGGGGCCAGAAGCAACGGGTAGCCATTGCTCGGGCCTTGACCATGCAGCCAGATGTCATTCTCTTCGATGAACCAACTTCTGCACTTGACCCTGAGATGGTCGGCGAAGTCTTGAAGGTTATGAAGGAATTGGCTCACACTGGTTTGACCATGATTATTGTCACCCACGAAATGGAGTTCGCCCGTGAGGTGTCTGACCGCGTGGTCTTCATGGACCAAGGGGTCATCGCCGAACAAGGCGCGCCGGAGCAACTCTTCGTCAACCCTAAAGAAGAACGGACCCAACAATTCTTGGAACGTTACTTACGCAGTTAATAAGTTGCAGGCGACTGGATTTCCAGTCGCCTGTTTTTGTGCATGGTTTTGCCTAGGGCGGGTGGGCTCCAACTTAGTCCTCAGTGCGGGACCGGCTCTAGCCATCCTGCGGATGGCTTCCGCCTTGCCGATCTATGGTCCCCTAGGTCGCTAAAGCTCCCAGGGGAACTCATACGCTCGGCATCCTTTTGGCACTGAGGGCTAAGCTTGGGCCCACCCGCCCCTGGCAAAGCTCGATTAATAATCTACTGAGATGAATATGCTATCGGATTTCGGTAAATCTTAACAGAAAGTTGAAGGCTGAAAAGCAAGCCTAGGCCATTTTAAGTAATATATTATCAAGACAGAAAGGCATAAAAGGAGTATAATGAAAGGGTAACCAAGATTCTGAGCCTAGTCTTGGTGGTAAAAATAGATAGGAGGATGGAATATGAAAAATTACTGGAAAAAGTTCTGGCTAGTCTTAGCCCTCTTAGTCCTAGTCATGGGTCCCTTGGCTAGCCTAGCTCAGGCGGCCGGCAGCCAAACGGTCAAGGGCCAAGGCCAGGGGAAACACGGGACTGTCGAGGTGGAAGTGACCTTCCAAGACGACCGGATTGCGGACATTAAGGTGCTCCAGTCCGATGAGAATGAAGTCCTAGCCACACCCGTCTACAAGCAACTTAAGGATAAGATTATTGGCAACAACAAGGCCGATGTCGATGTGGTGTCCGGCTCCACAGCCACTAGCCAAGGTTATCTGGAAGCCGTCCAAGATGCCGTTAAGAAATCAGGCCTGACCCTAGCAGAGGTAAGTTCTACTACTTCAACCCAAGAGCAGCTAGACAGCGAACAATCCTATGATGTGGTCGTTGTCGGAGCAGGGGGCGCAGGCTTTAGTGCGGCGATCGAAGCAGCCCAAGCAGGCAAATCCGTGGTGATTATCGAGAAGATGCCAGCTGTCGGTGGGAATACCCTCATTAGTGGGGGCGAAATGAATGCGCCAGGTAACTGGGTTCAGAAGAAACTAGGCATTGAAGGCGATAGCGTAGAAACCTACTACCAAGACACCATGAAGGGTGGCGACAATCTGGGTAATCCTGAGATGGTTCGCTATCTAGCAGAACATGCCCTAGAGTCAGCCGAATGGCTACGTGACGTGGTTGGCGTCAAATTCCTGGAAGACAAGCTCTTCCAATTTGGTGGACACTCCTACAAGCGGGCCCTGATTCCAGAAGGCCACACCGGCCAAGAATTGGTGACCAAGCTCAACGCCAAGGCAGAAGAACTAGGTGTTAAAATTCTGGTGAACACCAAGGCTACTGAACTCATCCAAGATGACAGCAAGCGTGTTGTCGGCGTCAAGGCAGACCATCAAGGCCAGGCTGTGACCTTCCATGCCAAGAATGGGGTCGTACTGACTACGGGGGGCTTTGGCTCTAACATTGACATGCGTAAGCAATACAATCCTGAGATGGACGAGCGCTACCTATCCACGGATACGGTCGGCTCTACCGGTGATGGGATTGTCATGGCTCAAGCCATTGGTGCAGCTGTCACCAATATGTCTTCCATCCAAACCTATCCGGTGTCTAACCCTGAGACCGGGGAAATCTCCCTCCTAGCCGATACCCGTTTCGATGGGGCGGTCCTCATTAACCAAGAGGGCCAACGATTTGTAGAAGAATTGGACCGGCGGGATGTGATTTCTAAGGCCATTCTGGCTCAACCAGGGGGCTATACTTATCAACTCTGGAACCAGAAGACGGACGATATCTCCCACTCTAAGGAGCACCACCAGGCTGAGTATCAAGAACTCAAGAAACAAGGCCTGCTAGTTGAAGCGGACACGCTGGAAGAAGTTGCGGCTCACTTCGACATCGATCCGGCTAAGCTCAAGGAAACGGTAGCCAAGGTTAACCAATATGCCAAGGACAAGAAAGACCCCGACTTCAACCACCGGGCTGGCTTGGCATCCTTGGAAGAAGGCCCTTATATCCTAGAAAAAGTTCGCCCAAGTGTCCACCACACCATGGGGGGCTTGGTGACCGATAAGGATACCCGGGTCCTAGATGAAGCTGGCAAGCCAATTGAAGGCCTCTATGCAGCCGGTGAATTGACCGGTATGATTCATGGGGCTAACCGTCTAGGCGGGAATGCCATCGCTGATATCATCACCTTCGGACGCGTTGCCGGCAAGATGGTAAGTAAATAAGACAAGTCGAGGCAGGGGCTAGACCCTGCCTCTTTTGTTGTATTAAGACCACCACCAGCACTTAATACAAGCATAGACTGGCCCCAGTCCCAACAAGCTAGGTAAAAGGTCAGCGCCAGTCCATGGATAGGCAGAACAATGGACTGGCTCGACGAAAATTGGTCAAAAACTGTTAGATAGCCTAGAGAAGGTATCGCCAGTCCATGGATAGGTAGAACAATGGACTGGCTCGACGAAAAATGGACAAAAACTGCTAGATAGCCTAGGGAAGGTGTCGCCAGTCCATGGATAGGCAGAACACAATGGACTGGCTCGACGAAAAAAGGTGGCATATGACTTCCTAAACTAGCCCGCAAGGAGTGGCCACGTCTTTGCCTAGCCTTTGATTCGTGGTATGATAGGAAGGAAAAGCAAAGGAGACTGAAGATGGACGCAAAACAAGTATTTAAGAAGAACCAAGTACACCAAGGGCAGGTAGTGGATCTAACTCACGAAGGACAGGGCGTCGTCAAAATTGACGGCTACGCCTTCTTTGTCGAGGGGGTGATTCCGGGTGAGCAGGTCGCCATTAAGGTACTCAAGGTCGGCAAGTCCTTCGGCTTTGCGCGCCTGGAAGAAATCCTAAAGTCCAGTCCGGATCGGGTGGAGATTACCGACCCTATCGGCCGTCAGATTGGCACCATGACCTTGCAACATATGGCTTATCCTGCCCAGCTCAAGGCTAAGCAGGCCCTAGTCAAGCAGGTCTTCAGTCGCCTAGGAAAATTCCCGGAAAGTTTGGAAGTCCGGCCGACTCATGGCATGGACCATCCTTGGCAATACCGCAATAAGGCCCAAATCCCGGTGCGGACCGTCAAAGGCCAACTAGAGACCGGCTTCTTCCGTAAGAATAGCCACCAGCTAGTGCCGGTGGAGAATTTCCATATTCAGGATCCAGCCATCGACCAAGCCATTCTTAAGACGCGAGATATCTTGCGCCAGCTGGGCTATACTGCCTACGACGAGGAGAGTCGCAAGGGCCAAATTCGCCATATCATCGTCAAGCGCGGCCACTATAGCGGCCAAGTCATGTTAATCCTGGTCGTCAACGGCAAGGGCCTGCCACGAGAAGAACAGTTAGTGGAAGCCCTGACCGATGCCATTCCTAACCTAGTCAGCCTGGTCCTCAACAGCCATACGCAGGCCAATAATGTCATTATGGGGCCGACCAATCGGCTCTTGTGGGGCCAGCCGGTCTATCAGGACCAGATGTTGGGGCTAGATTTCTCTATCTCCCCGCATTCCTTCTATCAGGTCAATACCCCTCAGGCCGAAGCCCTCTATCGTTATGCCATTGAGGCAGCCGATTTATCTGGCAGTGAGACCGTCCTGGATGCTTACTGCGGGATCGGCACCATCTCCCTGGCCCTAGCCCGTAAAGCCGGTCAGGTCTATGCCATGGAAATCGTACCAGAAGCCATCGACATGGCGCGGGCCAATGCCGAGGCCAATGGCCTGACCAATGTCACCTTCCAAGCCGGCAAGGCCGAAGAAGTACTACCAGCTTGGCAGGCAGAAGGCATTGCTTTTGATGTGGCGGTAGTCGATCCACCACGCAAGGGCCTAGACCCTGAATTCGTTAAGACTCTGATTGAACTGGCGCCAGACAAGATTGTCTATGTGTCCTGCAACCCAGCCACCTGTGCCCGGGACTGCCAGCTCTTGGCCCAGGCAGGCTATGAGCTTCAGTGGGTGCAGCCGGTTGATTTATTCCCGCAGACCGCGCATGTTGAGGCGGTAAGTTTGCTAGTCAAGGAGTAAAACGACGAAGATTAGCATTTACTTCCGCCCATGCGATAGCTGTCCGTGATTGACAAGTGCTAGCACGCAGACAGAACGGAGATAGCGAACCGCTGAGTGTGTCGCTCTGCTCGTAAAAGCTTAGAAACCTTTGAACGAAAGGGATAATGAAAGCCTTGATTGCAAGGCTTTTTGCTTTATGGTGGGTAAGTATCAGAGTGAGAAAATTTTTGGAATGAGTAGAAGTGATAGCTAGAAATTATCAGTTTCTATTTCCATTTACCCTGTGGGTACGTGTTTGTTTCCATTGACAAGGAGTTTGTGGGAATAGAAATGTACCCACCTTGTTTGAATCAAGTGAAGTGTAGTTGAAGGAAATCTGTTGAAAGCAATACTTCATTTTACCGAATAAGTAATAATTTAGGCAACTTCAAATCGATTAAAAAAAACTATTTTAAAGGTTAAGAGTAGACAAAAATTGTCCACTCTTTTTTGCAAACTCAATTTATCAATAAATGAAATGAGGGAATGTAAAATGAAATATTTTGAGGTTGAGTTAGAAAATCCTGATGAATTTTTAAAACTACAAACAGAAGATTTTGTGAAAGCTAATCGCTTGCTACTAAGGAAGATAATCCAGAGCGTTACAGTCTATGAAGAAAACTTCGTCATATCCTTTAAATCTGGCATCGAATTGGAAGTATGAGTCTCATTCCATAACTTTTATATTGAACATATCATCTTGTTGTGTTATACTATAAATTGATATAAACAAAGATGTAGGAGGAACCGAAACTATGACAGCCTCAATGCGTTTAAGATAAGCTGGCAATAAAAAAAGCAGAATCTATACCCGATGATAGGCTTTTTTGTTGTGCTTATTTATACGATATTGAGCATTCATTAGTTACGGTGAGGATATTGGTTATTTAACTATACCTTTATTTAACTATGTCTTTAATATGAATGTTTCCAAATTGTATGTATGCAGACCAAAAGCCACATTGTGGGGTTTGGCCTGCATTTTTTATTGCCTAGAATGCTATTCAAAATAGAAATTCAAGCAAAATAATATGCAGGAGATAATATAAATGGAAAAATACAACAATTGGAAACGAAAATTTTATGCAATATGGGCAGGGCAAGCAGTATCATTAATCACTAGTGCCATCCTGCAAATGGCGATTATTTTTTACCTTACAGAAAAAACAGGATCTGCGATGGTCTTGTCTATGGCTTCATTAGTAGGTTTTTTACCCTATGCGATTTTGGGACCTGCCATTGGTGTGCTAGTGGATCGTCATGATAGGAAGAAGATAATGATTGGTGCCGATTTAATTATCGCAGCAGCTGGTGCAGTGCTTGCTATTGTTGCATTCTGTATGGAGCTACCTGTCTGGATGATTATGATAGTATTGTTTATCCGTAGCATTGGAACAGCTTTTCATACCCCAGCACTCAATGCGGTTACACCACTTTTAGTACCAGAAGAACAGCTAACGAAATGCGCAGGCTATAGTCAGTCTTTGCAGTCTATAAGCTATATTGTTAGTCCGGCAGTTGCAGCACTCTTATACTCCGTTTGGGATTTAAATGCTATTATTGCCATCGACGTATTGGGTGCTGTGATTGCATCTATTACGGTAGCAATTGTACGTATACCTAAGCTGGGTAATCAAGTGCAAAGTTTAGAACCAAATTTCATAAGGGAGATGAAAGAAGGAGTTGTGGTTCTGAGACAAAACAAAGGATTGTTTGCCTTATTACTCTTAGGAACACTATATACTTTTGTTTATATGCCAATCAATGCACTATTTCCTTTAATAAGCATGGAACACTTTAATGGAACGCCTGTGCATATTTCTATTACGGAAATTTCCTTTGCATTTGGGATGCTAGCAGGAGGCTTATTATTAGGAAGATTAGGGGGCTTCGAAAAGCATGTATTACTAATAACAAGTTCATTTTTTATAATGGGGACCAGTTTAGCCGTTTCGGGAATACTTCCTCCAAATGGATTTGTAATATTCGTAGTTTGCTGTGCAATAATGGGGCTTTCGGTGCCATTTTATAGCGGTGTGCAAACAGCTCTTTTTCAGGAGAAAATTAAGCCTGAATATTTAGGACGTGTATTTTCTTTGATCGGAAGTATCATGTCACTTGCTATGCCAATTGGGTTAATTCTTTCTGGATTCTTTGCTGATAAAATCGGTGTAAATCATTGGTTTTTACTATCAGGTATTTTAATTATTGGCATTGCTATAGTTTGCCAAATGATAACTGAGGTTAGAAAATTAGATTTAAAATAAACAATATTGGAGGAATATTTATGTATCTTATTTTCATGTAACTCTTCCTGCTAAAATCGCAGGGTTTTCCCTGCATACAAGCAAATGAAAGCATGCGATTATAGACAGGAGGAAATGTTATGGAATTAATATTAAAAGCAAAAGACATTCGTGTGGAATTCAAAGGACGCGATGTTTTAGATATAAATGAATTAGAAGTATATGATTATGACCGTATTGGTTTAGTAGGAGCAAATGGTGCTGGAAAAAGCACTTTACTCAGGGTACTTTTAGGAGAATTAACTCCCCCAGGATGTAAAATGAATCGTCTGGGTGAACTTGCCTATATTCCCCAGTTGGACGAAGTAACTCTGCAGGAGGAAAAAGATTTTGCACTTGTAGGCAAGCTAGGTGTTGAGCAATTAAATATACAGACTATGAGCGGTGGTGAAGAAACAAGGCTTAAAATAGCACAGGCCTTATCGGCACAGGTTCATGGTATTTTAGCGGATGAACCTACGAGCCATTTAGACCGTGAAGGAATTGATTTTCTAATAGGACAGCTAAAATATTTTACAGGTGCACTGTTAGTTATTAGCCATGACCGCTATTTTCTTGATGAAATAGTAGATAAAATATGGGAACTGAAAGATGGCAAAATCACTGAGTATTGGGGAAACTATTCTGATTATCTTCGTCAGAAAGAGGAAGAACGTAAGAGCCAAGCTGCAGAATACGAACAATTTATTGCGGAACGTGCCCGATTGGAAAGGGCTGCGGAGGAAAAGCGAAAACAGGCTCGTAAAATAGAACAGAAGGCAAAAGGTTCTTCAAAGAAAAAAAGTACTGAAGACGGAGGGCGTTTAGCTCATCAAAAATCAATAGGAAGTAAGGAAAAAAAGATGTATAATGCTGCTAAAACCCTAGAGCACAGGATTGCGGCCTTAGGAAAAGTAGAAGCTCCGGAAGGCATTCGCAGAATTCGTTTCAGGCAAAGTAAAGCATTGGAGCTCCATAATCCATACCCTATAGTCGGTGCAGAAATTAATAAAGTATTTGGGGATAAGGCTCTGTTTGAAAATGCATCTTTTCAAATTCCGTTAGGAGCAAAAGTGGCGTTAACTGGTGGTAATGGAATCGGAAAAACAACTTTAATCCAAATGATCTTAAACCATGAAGAAGGAATTTCTATTTCGCCTAAGGCAAAAATAGGTTACTTTGCACAGAATGGTTACAAGTACAACAGTAATCAGAATGTTATGGAGTTTATGCAGAAGGATTGTGACTACAATATATCAGAAATTCGTTCAGTGCTAGCATCTATGGGGTTCAAACAGAACGATATTGGAAAAAGTTTATCTGTTTTAAGCGGTGGAGAAATTATAAAATTGTTGCTTGCTAAAATGCTCATGGGTAGATATAACATCCTAATAATGGATGAACCCAGTAACTTCCTTGACATACCAAGTTTAGAGGCTTTGGAAATACTAATGAAGGAGTACACCGGAACTATCGTGTTTATCACCCACGATAAACGATTACTCGAAAATGTAGCAGATGTAGTTTATGAAATTAGAGATAAGAAAATAAATCTGAAACATTAAATTTAAGGTAGTCGCTGGTCAGTATAGTCTGTTCTGGTTGGCGACTCCATTGTTAAAGAGTATAAAGACTTTAGATTTTATGAATATTAAAAATAGGAACAGTCAATTGAACTGCTCCTATTTTTCTGCTAAATATATTGTAGTTTTCTTATATGTATAATGATAGATTAGCGGATTCTCATCTACGGTACTTACTTCAAATATGAAGAAGTGATCGCGGTTATCTCTGGACTTTTCCTTATTGAGGACAAAGTAATTCTTACGTGAAGTCGCCATTGTTTTTAGGATATCATCAGTTAGGAAGGTCAATGGAATATTCATGTTAGAGTAGCGGTAGAAGTCACGTTCAAAATCTTGGTAGCTCTCGCTATAATAGTCCATTTGTAGGTGATTACGCTGAAACTCAAGCTGATTCATAGAGCACCTCCTCGACAAGTTCAATACTAATAATGTCTTTTAATTTCAAATTGATGTGACCTGTTGTAGTTTTTATCAAAATGAAATCTTTGGTCAGACTTGGTATTGTTCCAGTGTAGGAAACACGCTTGTTTTTTTCAATCACTTGAATGCGTGTGCGTAGCTGCCCGGCGTATACTTGACTGAGGAGTAATAATTTCTTCTCTAGTGATAAGTCAGACATGTACGTTACTTTGTTTGTATCATCAGAGAGTGCTGATGCATGTTCAGATAGGAAAAAGCCCATCCATTTTTGCATCTTTGTATCCTGGTACTCTCTTGCTGATTGAAATGGTAAATATGAACGGTCAATCATATCAAATCCTTTCTATGCAGAGGCAAGGGTATTTTTATCAAATTGAATCGTAAAACCTTGAATTCCCCCACCTGTGTAACATTCTTTAAAGCGATTGATTACCTCAGTATAGATTATCACAGATGAGCTTGTTGGCTTAATGCTAAATGTAAATTCCAATGGTAATCGGTTTTCAGATTTAGCATGTACTAGTCGTATCGATATTTCAGTTGTTTTGAGTTTTCTCTGACGAAGTTTTGAAGTTGCTGTTTCAACGATTCCATGTAAAAATCTTTCAAGCATTTCAATATCATTACATCCTTTGCTACGGATTTCTGAAAATTGTACTGTATTTTTTTCTTGTTTCATTTTAATCCCTCCAATCCACCCGCGGAATGACCACCGATAAGTTTACTGCGTTCAATATTTCTGGAACCTTCAGTTAGGACGGTTCCTTTTTGTATGGCTAAAAAACCAAACTGTTCTCTGACAACATCAATAGCTGTCTGAAGTCTATTATCTTTTTCAATTTGTTCTACATCATCAAAGAGTGATAGTAGAGTATAGCTTTCATCTACGAAGCCACTATAAGATACACCAATTTGTCTCACTGCACCAGAGGTGTATTTTTTCGGAATAATACAAGTACATGACTCACCATTGTTTTTGGGAGATTTGCGGGTTCAATTTTATTCTGAGCATTTATAGATTTTTTCATCTCAGTCCTAGAATAGCCAATATGAATAGAAACGACAGTAGTCAATACTAGGGCTACTGTTCCGTTCCACAGTATCATTTAAAAATCATTTTCACACCCTTTCGTCTATTAGTATAGAAGAAAGCTCTCAGCACATGTGGAGACGGTATGTTTGATGTCTAGGGAAGAAAATAAATAGCGAAAAGTAGCGAATTTATGGGCTTTTTTGAGATTAGGCAATAGCTCATAAAAGTCCGTAATTCTTATATTGAAACATATCTACTGTAAAAACAGTCAGAGGGTATAGGCTGTGGATTGGATGTCGTGGGTTGCAGCACTAGGATAGATGTTATCTAGGGTGCAAACTCAATTTGAGTGAGTGATTTAGATGTTGTATAATCCGGCAACTCGACTGTTAGCAATATGGCAAGCAGTGGATTAGATGTTATGGAAGGATGAGTTTTGTATGCCAACCAAAAAGCAGCATTTTGTGCCCCGTGTATATATGAAAGCTTGGGAAACACAAGTAGAAACACATAAAGAGCCTGATAAAAAATTCAATGGCATTTATGTGATTAAAGACGGAAGCACTGGTGATGGAGCAAACATAAATTCCGTACTTTGGAAACCGCATCTGTATACTATCAATTTTAAGTATGATTTTATTTGCAATTCATGTGCCAAAGTAAAATCGCAGTTTGTTGACATGATTTACGAGTTGCTAAGAAATAAATTTAAACAGCCTGTTTATGGAAAACTAGGATATAGCATTATCAAAACCAAGAAGAGTATAAAGAAGCATTTTTTTGAAATACATGATTGGGACTTCTATTATGATGACGGTAATGTTGCAAAGAAAACAGCTATTCTAAGCCAGATAGATGCACTTAATTGTTATATTTTAGAAGAATCATTTGACGATTATTTAGAAAAAAACTGGGAAAATACTATGAATTCATTTGTCTATGGAGTTCATAACGGTCAGCCTGTTGGACTTGGAAGAAGCGAAAGAATTATCCCAGTAGATACTGCAAGGGATATGTTGGCGTCTTTTTTCATTATGCTTTGTAGAAATCCTGAATTTGATGCTATGGGTATTTATACACAAATTAAAGAAAACTTGTTGTATCCTGTCTTTGAGTCGATGTGTAAAGACGAGGATGTAAACGAAGTAAAAGAGTATGTTGATGAGTTAATGACGGGAATATGGTATTCTGAACTCTATAAAATGTTCTTTAATAATACAGGTGGATTTTATCATAATGCTGTGCAATTAGCGTTAAGCGGTTGTCAGATGATTCTATTCGAGGCATACGATAACGCAGGATTTTTTATCACATCTGATAATCCTGCATTCGAACATAAATCAGCTGTTGTTGAGAGAGATAATGGTAGTGGTCTTGTTTTTCCGATATCTCCTAAATATCTAGTTTTTGTTGCTAAAGGAGATGAAGGAATTAATGTTGTTGACCATAGATTTGCAGATGCAGAAACTATTAAAAAGTTCAACAGAATAATCAATTTGCACAAGACGGAGATAATAATCTCTTCATCAACAAACTTAATGGATGTGACGTAGTTCGCAAAAATTACAAAGCCTATTATAGAAACAATAGGAGATTCAAAACATATGGAATACATAGGAATAGGTATTGTCGTAGCTGTAGCAATAGCAGCAGGCATTATCATCTCTACAAAATTTAAGAAGCGTGGCTCTACTTCATCAAACGATTTAGTACCGGTGGCGTCAAAAGCTATAAGCGAAAAAGATGAACTTGCTGAGATTCATCAGGAAAATGAACTCATTATTCAGATGGAGATGCTCCCGGCAGAGGCTATTGATGATGATACTAAGCTAGTAGAAATCACAGATAGCAAAGTTCTGGCTCATGTTAATAATCTGGTTCCAGGATTAGCTCAGGCCGGGAATGCAGTCAATAATGCTGCGCAGGCTGTTCAAGCAGCGAATGGTGAAATGTTATATCGTGCGGTTATTCCTGCTGGCGCAAAACTGACAAATTCTAAAGTAATGGAAGGTGCTGTTCGCGGTATCTATCATGGCGCTGATGGAATTAAAGGCCATGCCAATCTTGTGGCTGTAGAAGCACAAAAAGGAACTGCGGTTGTTGCAAACACTGCAGCAGCGGCAATGGGTGTTGCATCAATGGTGGTTGGTCAGTATTACATGACTCAGATAGACAGAAAACTAGGGGAAATCGGTGATGGTATTTCTCAGATACAGGATTTTCAGGATAATGAGTACCGTAGCAGGGTGTTTTCACTTGTTGCTCATGTAAAGAAGATTGCTGATTTCCAGACAGAAATTTTAGAAAATGATGAGTTGCGTCTTTCGAAGATTACGCAGCTTGATAGTTTGGAAGAAGAATGTACGAAACTTCTTGGACAAGCAAATCTTACACTCGCAAGTTTCGCAAAGAAAACGGATCTGGATTATGAAGCCTATGAGAGGGCATTAAGTATTGCACATAACTGGTTCATTTATCAGAAGTCTTTATTAGATGTACTTTACAAGATTTCAGATTTACGTTACACATTGTATTTGGGAGCTTTATCAAGAGAACAGTGTGTTGCATTATTACCGACCTATGCAAAACAAGTAAGTGACACGCAAGAACGTCTTACTGCATGGCATGATGGAACAGCAAAACGTTTAGGAATAGAAACAGATGAGATTCGAAGAAAGAGAGTAGGATTTGATGGTACAATTCATTCTATACTAGGTCTTTTTAATAACGATTTCAATTTCCGTTCTATTGAAAAGAAAACTGCTACGATGATTTCAGCACAAGCATCAGGTCATGATGCGCTGCATATAGCAGATACATCTGAACTATATACAGAGGATGTCCAGCTCATTTCTAAGAATGGGAAGATTTACTATCTTCCAGAAAATAAAGACAAATAACCAAAACAACCCTCTCAACCATCATGGCTGGGAGGGTTTCGCGACTCTATGTGAATTTATCCATATCATACTTAAGTCTAGATTTCAATTCAACTCTCTAACAGTCCATTCAGGTTGTGATATTCTTAAGCCAGTGATTTTAATTGCTTCATCAAACTCAATAAAACAAAAATCAAGCTTTGATAAAACCTGTCAACTATTGATGAGTTGCAGGTATTCGTAAAACTTGTCTGCATCCAATGGAGTTTACCGGTGTTTTTATCTAGGTACAACTAACTGGGGACAAACGTTTCGTGATTTTATTTAACGTAATACTGTGAAATAATATCGACTTTCTTAACTCGAGTCTAATTAAGATCCTATGTTGTGTATGGCATCTACAGAAGTCATCGTAGGTATATCTTTTCCTAGTCTCCACACCCCATAAATTCTGCTCTTTTTTTTCTAGGGTGGTAGCTCTAACTGCGCTGTATAATCAAGCTATCAATGAGAAGAAGGAAGTAGCAAAACATGGCTTGAATGATGAGCAAAAACAACTGCATTAGTATTTCAGTTTTAAGCTGGCCGCTGTCAGAAATCTCTACCTGAGTAGATTTCTAGCGGAGCATGATAGTCTGCGTTCAAAAATAAAAGAAGACTTAGCCTCTTTGTTTGGACAAGCCCACCTGTCTTGCCTAAAGGAAGATTATGAAGAGTTGTCGTGCCTCTTGTTTGAGATAGCGGAATTAGATGACCGATTTAGAGCTTTATGCCTAGAAGCTAGAGATAGCTAAGCTTTAACCTCATATCCACAGTAAACCGGAGGCGCTCTTATAGGCAGACCTCCGGTTATTTCATTTCCTATTTTGTCATCGCCTTCCTCTGGTGGATTTCAAAGCCAAGTGCGACTAGTAGAAGCAGCAGGCCAACTAGCAGGTAGAAGGTCGGATAGACTGAATGGGTGCCGTAGATATCGAAGACACCTTTTAGGAAGGAGCCGAAGATGAGGGTGAGGACGCCCATTTTGTAGGCTGCCTTGGCGTTTTCTGAGCTGAGGAAGTACTTATGAAGTTTTTGGGCTAGTAGATTAGGCGCTAGCGCTAGTAGGAGGGGAATCAGGAAGAGTAGGTACATAAAAGGTGAGTATACTTAGTGTCTGAAGAACTCGTAGACAGTTTAGCTTATCAAGGCGCTTAAGGTAGTGACTGTGTAGAAGGGATGCCTTTCTTGTTTTGATTGGCTTTAGTGGAGTGTGTGGGGCTGCTCCTGAAAGCCTAGAAAATTGAAGATAGATGTGGATAGAAAAAAAGCCTTGGGTTCAAGGCTTTTTCTCTATATATGCAGACCAAATAGATGGAATTACTTACCTATAGTTTTAGACTTTCTCTTTTAATTGGCCATCATTCATGGTGTAAATACGGTCAAACTTGTCTAAAAGGCGTGTGTCATGGGTAATCATAACAACGCCTCTCCCTTGTTCATGGGCAATAGTTGCTAACATATCAGTGACCTGATAAGCCCGTTGGGTGTCTAGGTTAGCAGTGGGTTCGTCGGCCAAAATGATACTCGGATTATTGTAGAGGGCCCTTGCAATCGCAGCACGTTGACGTTCGCCCCCAGAAAGTTCTTTGGGGTAGTTGTTTTTGACCTTGTCTAAATCTAATAGATTGAATAATTTTTGACGATCTTCCTTAACCGACCGTCCCTTATCCAAACGGTCGATTAAGTCTAATTGTTCTTTGACGGTTAAGAATGGGATTAAGTTTGAAGTTTGCAGAATAAAGCCGAACTCCTTGAAACGTAAAGCCGTTTTTTCTTTTTCAGATAACTGGCGCGTATCTTTTCCTTTTACAAGAATATCACCACTCGATGGATGTTGGAGTTGTCCGAGCGTGGTCAAGAAGGTTGTTTTCCCGGAACCTGACGGTCCAATAATGGCCACAAACTCACCAGCATTGAGATGGAAATTCGTTTCGTGCAAAGCAACCACCTGTAAATGCCCATGCCCGTATGTTTTCGTTACTTGCTTCATTTCAATTAATTTAGTCATTTTTTTCTCCTTATTCGGCAATAGCAGTGATTGGGTCAACCTTGAGTAAGCGCGGTAATGAAATCATGCCGCCAAGTAACGCCATCAGACCAATCACTAGGCTTAAAGCCCCATATGCAGCCCAATTTGTATAGAAGAAGAAGGTGG